>NZ_QPES01000001.1:1647569-1977083 GCF_009455685.1 Paraburkholderia hayleyella
AAAAAGTGTGTCGTACAAGTTGAGGGTTGAGGATAGAGAAGAAGAGCGGCCGATCATAGCAAGCACGGCCTGGTTTGAGGTCAATCCATCATCTGGATGCTGATTCGCTGCTGCCGCATGTCCGGCATGTCCGGCATGTCCGGCATGCTCGTTTAGGCCCACCCTCTAGCCCAGCCAAACAGTGCAGCGAGATGTGCTTGCCCCCCTGAAGAAGCCCGCGAGCGGGACGAAACCTCGCATTACAATACCGCCCATGAAGCAAAACCCGACTCAAACCGTGCTACTCGCACTCGATACCTCGACCGAATTTTGTTCGGTCGCTCTTTTGTCCACCGGGTCTGTCGAATCCGCCCGCTCCGGCGCGGCGGGCCAGGCTTCGCCGCCACCGCGTTTGTGGTTACGCCACGAGGCCACCGGCGCCGTGTCTAGCGCCCGTCTATTGCCCGCCATCCGCGAACTCTTCGACGAAGCCCAGTTGCCACTCGCGGCGTGCCAGGCGATTGCGTTGGGGGCCGGCCCGGGTTCGTTCACGGGCTTGCGGACCGCGACCGGCGTGGCCCAGGGGCTGGCCTTTGGCCTGAACTGCCCCGTGGTGCCCGTGAGCACCTTGCTGGTCTGTGCCGAAAGCGCACGTTTGCGCGATCCGGCCGCCACGCGCGTGCTGGTGGCGCTTGATGCCCGGATGGACGAGGTCTATTGGGCCGACTACGCGTGGGACGATCCTTCTGGCGAGTGGCTCACCGTGCATCCGGCCGCGCTCGATGCGCCAGGGCACCTGAGCCTGCCCGAGGTACCGTTCACGCTGGCAGGGAATGCCGCGGCGGTGTTCGGCGCGCGTCTGGCGGCGGCAGCACAGGCCCGCGAGGTGGATCACGCCGCGCTGCCGCATGCGCAGCCACTCGCGCTCGCCGCGCTACGCGCCTGGCAAGCGGGGCGCAGCGTACCCGCCGCCGAAGCGAGGCCCGACTACATTCGCAACAAGGTGGCACAGACCAGCGCCGAACGCGCGGCAGCCAAAGCCGGGCAGGCGCGGCCGGGTGACGCGTGAGCGAGGCACGGCTCATGGAGCGCTACCTGTTGTCCATGACACTGGCTGATCTGGACGAAGTGGTGGCCATCGAAACCGCTGCTTATGAATTTCCGTGGAGCCGGGGCAATTTCACGGATTCACTGCGCAGTGGCCATCGCGGAATTTGCCTGCGTCACGTCACGGGAACCTTGCTGGGGTATTGCGTGCTGATGCCGGTGGTGGACGAGATGCATCTGCTCAACCTCTGTGTCGCGCCCACGGCGCAGCGCGGGGGGCTCGGGCTCGCGCTGCTGCTTGAGGCGGTCCGCGTGACGCGCAGCGAGCAGCTCGCCAGCCTGTTGCTCGAGGTGCGGCCTTCCAATCAGGCGGCGATCCGGCTTTATGAGCGTTTTGGTTTTGTCTCGATTGGCCGCCGTAAAAACTATTATCCGGCCCGCCCCCCTGGCCGGGAGGATGCGATTGTGATGCGTTATTCACTGATTTCACAGACAGAAGAGGGCGCAGATGGCGCTGCATGAATGTGCTGAATTCGCTGAATTCGCGCTGGAAGAGTTAGGGCTCGCGCCATGCTGGCGCCTAAGGGGGCATGAGCCGCGTGTGGCGGAGGTGTCCGCTGAAGCCTCTGTCGCCCGTGCTGCCGGAGGTGACGCCATGGCTGGGCCGCTAGCGCCGCCATCATCTGCGGCCACAGTGGCCACTGTGGCCGACGTGCTATCCACGATGGACGGCGTGCCACTTGCCCGCAGCGCCGCTCGCCCGACACGCGCCGCGCCGCCTGGGCCGGTCATCGCGCCGCCGCCTGACGACAGCGATGCTTACGCGTGGTTCGATGATTTGCCCGCAACACCGCCGACGCCGAGGACACCCGCGACACCCGCGACGCCCGCAACGCCCGCAACGCCCGATATTCGCCGCGAAGCGCCGCTTGCCACGGAAACCGGGCGAGACCTGGTGGCGCGGCTCGATTGGGATGCACTCGGCGCACGCGTGGCCAACTGCGAAGCCTGCCGGTTGTGCGAAAAACGCCGCCATACCGTATTTGGCGTGGGCGACCGCAACGCGGACTGGATGCTGGTCGGTGAAGCGCCTGGCGAAAATGAAGATCGTCTCGGCGAGCCCTTCGTCGGCCAGGCGGGCAAGCTGCTCGACAGCATGCTGCACTCGCTGGCGCTCGCGCGCGACACCAACGTCTACATCACCAACGTGATCAAATGCCGCCCGCCTGGCAACCGCAACCCCGAGCCCGATGAGGTTGCGCGCTGCGAGCCGTATTTGCAGCGCCAACTGACGCTGGTCCAGCCGAAGCTGATCGTCGCCTTTGGCCGTTTCGCGGCGCAAACGCTCTTGCGCAGCACGGCGAGCATTGCCTCGCTACGCGGCCGGGTGCACGACTACGAAGGTGTGCCCGTGATCGTGACCTATCACCCGGCCTACCTGTTGCGCAGCTTGCCCGAGAAAGCACGCGCCTGGCAGGATTTGTGCCTGGCGCGCGAGACCTGGCGGCGTATCGCCACCGCATCCAACCCCTGATAGCCGCCGGGCATGCCCAACGTACCCGTCGCGCCCGACACGCTGGATACCCTGCGTGATCCGCTGCTGCGCGATCTGGCGTGGCTGCTGTTTAGCCCAGGCTTGCTGCGCGCTCCGGCTGTCAGCCTCGCTACGCTATTCGAAACACCCGCTGCTGCCGCCGGTACGCTGGACTGGCTGCATGCCCTCGATGCAACGGGCGTCCCCGCCTTGCATGAAGCGATGGATCAGACCCGTGGTTCGCTGCCGGGTCGGCGCCTGGGTCCGCGGTTGGGGCCGCGGTTGGGGCCGCGTTTAGGTCCGCGTTTAGGTCATTACGCGGAAAACCTGCTCGCCTGGTATTTCCAGCATGGGCCGGGCCTGCGCCTCGTGGCCGCCAACGTGACGCTGCGCCGTGGCGGCGTGACCCTCGGCGAATGCGACTTCCTGCTGCATTCGCCGCGCGGCGAGCCGTTGCACTGGGAGCTGGCCGTCAAGTGCTATCTCCACGTCGAAACCGGCCGTTTGCAGTTGATGGATTATGTCGGCCCGAACTTGCAGGACCGCTTTGATCGCAAGCTGGCCCATTTGCTCGGACATCAGTTGCCGCTCAGCGAGCATGAAGCTTTCAGGGCGCTGGGCTACGCCGGGCCGTGGCGGCAACAGATGCTGGTGAAAGGCTGGCTGTTTTATCGCCGTGGCGAGGCGGCCGCTGATCCGGAGCCGCTCGAGCCCGCGCATGCGCGCGGCTGGTGGGTGACGCGCGCCGAATGGCATGCATGGGCGATGGGCCTGGCGGAACAGGTCAGCCATTCAGGCCAGAGCGGCCGGTGGCGCATGTTGCGGCGTCTGGAATGGCTCGCGCCGCGCCGTGAGGCGGCGGATGTGTTCGCCTCCGATCCTGCGAGCGCAACGGCTTTCATGACAATTGACGCGCTGGCCGCGTTCTTCACCCAGCAGAACAGCCCCGTGCTGGTGGCGCTATTCAGTGTCGATGAGGCGGGGTGTCAGCGCGAAATCTCAAGAGGTTTTGTGGTGGCCAATGATTGGCCGCAGCAGGCGCTGGCATTTGCGCTGGCGTAAATCACCACGGCGCCCACGGGCCCGCCGCTACCTGTTACCACCACCGGTAGAAATGATGCACCGGGCCGACGCCATGGCCGACCTCCAGCCGCGTGCTGTGTTCCAGCGCACCGGTCAGATACGTTTTGGCCGCGCTCACGGCCTCTGCCAACGTTTCGTGCTGGAGCGCCAGCGCGGCGATGGCAGCGGACAAGGTACAGCCGGTGCCATGCGTGTTGCGCACCGGAACGCGCGGCCCGCCCACGCGCAATGTGCCGTGCGCCTCGATGAGCCAGTCAGGGCTGTCGGGGGCAGGCAGATGCCCGCCTTTCATCAGTACCGCTTGCGCGCCAAGCGCACGCAGCGCCTCGCCCTGATCCCGCATGGCGGCTTCGTCGGTGGCGCTGAGCGTGCCTAACAGGGCGGCGGCTTCGGGCAGGTTGGGGGTCAGCAGGGTCGCCAGCGGCAGCAGCTCGTCACGCAATGCCGCGACGGCGTCGGGTGCGAGCAGCGCATGCTGGCTTTTCGCAATCATCACGGTGTCGAGCACCACATGCGCGGGCCGGTAGCGCTCGAGCGCGCGGGCCACCGCCCGCACGATTGACGCGTTAGCCAGCATGCCGATCTTGACCGCATCAATGCGAATGTCGTCGAACACCGCGTCGATCTGCGCGCTGATAAAAGCCGCATCGGGCGTATGGATCGCACTGACACCGCGCGTGTTTTGCGCGGTGAGCGCGGTAATCACGCTCGCGCCGTAAGCGCCGAGCGCGGAGAAGGTTTTCAGGTCGGCCTGAATGCCCGCGCCACCACCGGAATCCGAGCCGGCGATGGTCAGGACGTGGGGAAGCGCTTGCCTCATGAGAAGGACAACCCGGTCAATGTTTGGCTTCGCCGATGAGCGCCACGGAATCGTGCAGCCGCTGGTTGGCCTGATGACGCCGCATCACGAGCCACATCATCAGACACACGAAGGTGCCGAACAGCACGATGACCAGCGAGACCGGCACCTCCAGCCAGACCAGTACCGCATACAGGCACAGCATCACGAGCACGGAGAGGTTTTCGTTGAAGTTTTGCACCGCGATCGAATGTCCCGCTGACAGCAGCACATGGCCGCGATGCTGCAGCAGCGCATTCATGGGCACGACAAAAAAGCCCGAGAGCCCGCCCACGATCATCAGGAAAAAATAGGCGAGGATCAGATAGCCGGGCACATGAATGCGGCCATAGTAGACGCCCCAATGCACGGGGAACAGGTCGCGGGTATAGAACGCCATCAGCATCACCGAGACCCCCATCGCAATGCCAACGGGCAGCACGCTCAGGGATTTTTTCAGGGGAATGCGCGCGGCGGCGATGATCGCGCCCGCCGCCACGCCGATGGCCACGACGGCCTGCAAAATGGCCGCCTCGGAGAGCGACATGCCTAGCGAAACCTCCGCCCACTTCAGCACAATGAACTGAAGCGTGGCCCCCGCGCCCCAGAACAGCGTGGTCACCGCCAGCGAGATCTGCCCGAGCTTGTCATGCCACAACACAGTAAAGCAGTCGGCGAAATCGGTGATGAGCTTGATCGGGCCGCGTTCCTGTTTCGGGTAGCGCGCGCCGGTATCGGGAATGCGCAGGTTGAAGAGCGCCGCGATGATGTAAATGGCCATGATGACGAGCATCGCGGCTTCGGCGGGCGAGTTCACCGATGGAATGTGGTGCTTGAGGATAGGCGCGGCGATATGCGGGTTGATGAGCGCGCCGCCCAGCACGGTGCCGAGAATGATCGAACTGACCGTGGTGCCCTCGATCCAGCCGTTGGCCGCGACCAGCCGGTCAGGTGGCAGCAGCTCGGTGAGAATGCCGTACTTGGCGGGCGAATAGGCTGCTGCGCCAAAACCGACGATGCCATAAGCGATCAGGGGGTGGGCGCCGAACAGCATGGTCAGGCAGCCAGCGATCTTGATCGTGTTGGTGATGAACATCACGTGCCCTTTCGGGCGAGAGTCGGCGAAAGCGCCGACAAAGGCCGCCAGCACGACGTAGGAGAGCACGAAGAACAGCTTCAGCAACGGCGTCATCCAGTTCGGCGCGTGAAGATCTTTCAGCAGGGCAATGGCGGCGATCAGAAGCGCATTGTCGGCCAGCGACGAAAAAAACTGCGCGGCCATGATGGTGTAAAAACCTTTTTTCATCTGATGCGATGCTGTCCTCGCTACGGCTCGTCGGCGCTGGCCAGAGAGCCAGGCGTCGGGGCGTATTCCGTTCGAAATGGGTTGTGCGCACGGCTTTATATCATGAAAATAGGCGGGCTCGGCCCGCTGTCTTGCCTCGGCAGATTGCCTTCTGCCAGGCGCCAGGCGTCCCGGCACCCGCTTGGGGTCAGATAAGTTCCTGATTCACAAGTGTCTTTATTGAGTGCTTTAGCTTGATGCCGTTGTTTCGCGCGCTGTTTTGTGCGTTGTTTTGTGCGTTGTTTCGTGTTTCCTGTCTTTTGTTTTTCTCTTTATTGTTTTTCTACCTTTCTGACCCGTCCACCTCATGCCTCGCCCGCTCTCCGCCACGATCCATACAGCCGCACTGGCCCACAACCTCACTGTCGCCCGCCGCTTTGCGCCGAACTCGAAAATCTGGGCAGTCGTCAAAGCCAATGCTTACGGGCATGGCGTAGCGCGTGTCTTTCCTGGCTTGCGCGCCACCGATGGCTTCGGCCTGCTCGATCTCGACGAAGCCGTGAAACTGCGCGAACTCGGTTGGGCCGGGCCGATCCTGTTGCTCGAAGGCTTTTTCCGCACGACCGATCTCGACGTGATCGACCGCTACAGCCTGACCACCACGCTCCATTCGGATGAACAGCTGCGCATGCTTGAGCTGGCGCGGCTGTCGAAGCCGGTCAATATCCAGTTGAAGATGAATAGCGGCATGAACCGCCTTGGCTATACGCCGGAGCGTTTCCGCGCCGCCTGGGAGCGGGCTCGCGCGGCGCAGGGGGTGGGGCAGATCACGTTGATGAGTCACTTTTCCGATGCGGATGGCGAGCGCGGCATCGCCGGGCAGTTGGCGGTGTTCGAGCGCGGCGCGCAAGGTATTGCCGGGGCGCGCAGTCTCGCCAATTCGGCGGCGACGCTGTGGCATCCCGAGTCGCATTTCGACTGGGTGCGCCCAGGCATCATGCTGTATGGCGCCTCGCCTTCGGGTCTTCACGCGGCGATCAGGGACACCGGGCTGCAACCGGCGATGACGCTGGCCTCCGAGCTGATTGCGATCCAGACCCTGGCCGCGGGCCAGACAGTGGGTTATGGCTCGGTCTTCACGGCGCGGGGGCCGATGCGCCTTGGCGTGGTTGCTTGCGGTTATGCCGATGGTTACCCGCGCATGGCGCCAGAGGGCACGCCGGTGATGGTCGATGGCGTGCTGACCCGGATCGTGGGCCGGGTGTCGATGGATATGCTGACGGTGGATCTGACGCCGTGTCCGGCGGCCAATGTCGGCACGCCGGTTGAGCTGTGGGGGCCGTCGCTGCCCATCGATACAGTAGCGAACACGTGCGGCACGGTGGGCTACGAGCTGATGTGCGCTGTCGCGCCGCGGGTGCCGATGCGGGGAGCGTAAGCGCGCACGGGCATCGCCAGCATGGAAAGGGTTGGCAGGTATTGGCCTGGTATTCACCTGATATTGGCAGGCAATCAGTACCAGGCCGCAATTAATCGCAATTATTAATAGACAGCAAGCAGTAACAGGACGGATGCGTGGCCAAACCGAAGACTTTGTATACCTGTAGTGAATGCGGCGCCCAGGCGCCGAAGTGGCAAGGCCAGTGCGCGGCCTGCGGCGCGTGGAACACGCTGCTCGAAGGCGTGGCGGAATCGCCCGCGGCGCATCGCTTCCAGTCGCTCGCCAAAAGCGCGCCGGTGCAGCGGCTGGCCGATATCGAGGCTTCCGATGTGCCGCGCTTTTCGACGGGGGTCGGCGAGTTCGACCGGGTGCTAGGCGGCGGCCTGGTAGCAGGCGGCGTCGTGCTGATCGGCGGCGACCCCGGTATTGGCAAATCAACCCTGCTGCTGCAGGCGCTCGGTGAAATCGCCCATGAACGCCGCGCGCTTTATATCAGCGGCGAAGAATCGGCGGCGCAGATTGCCTTGCGCGCCCAGCGGCTGGCGCTGCTCGATCCGGGTTCGGGAGCCAGCGAACTCAAACTGCTGGCCGAGATTCAACTCGAGAAAATCCAGGCGACCCTCGTGGCCGAACGCCCCGACGTGGCAGTGGTGGATTCGATCCAGACCATTTATTCCGAAGCCCTGACTTCGGCGCCAGGCTCGGTGGCCCAGGTCCGCGAATGCGCGGCGCAACTGACGCGCATCGCCAAGCAAACCGGCACGGCGATCATCATGGTTGGCCATGTGACGAAGGAAGGGCATCTCGCGGGCCCGCGCGTGCTCGAGCATATCGTCGATACCGTGCTGTACTTCGAGGGCGATACGCATTCGTCGTTTCGCCTGGTGCGTGCGTTCAAGAACCGTTTTGGCGCGGTCAACGAACTGGGCGTGTTTGCGATGACCGAGCGCGGTTTGCGCGGCGTGACCAACCCCTCGGCGCTTTTTTTGTCGCAGCATGAGCAGCCGGTGCCGGGCTCTTGCGTGCTGGTGACCCAGGAGGGTTCGCGGCCCTTGCTGGTCGAGGTTCAGGCGCTGGTCGATACGGCTCATGTGCCGAACCCGCGGCGTCTCGCGGTGGGGCTGGAGCAAAACCGTCTGGCGCTGCTGCTCGCGGTGCTGCACCGGCATGCGGGTATCGCCTGCTTCGATCAGGACGTGTTTCTGAACGCCGTGGGCGGTGTCAAGATCACCGAGCCCGCCGCCGATCTCGCGGTGCTGCTGGCGATCCATTCATCAATGCGCAACAAGCCGCTGCCCAAAGGGCTGGTGGTGTTTGGCGAGGTCGGGCTGGCGGGCGAGATCCGGCCCTCGCCGCGCGGCCAGGAGCGTCTGAAGGAAGCCGCCAAGCTGGGGTTTTCGCAGGCGCTGATTCCAAAGGCGAATGCCCCGAAGCAGCCGATCGAGGGCTTGCAGGTGATCGCCGTGGAGCGCATCGAGCAGGCGATCGACCGGGTTCGGGCGCTCGAATAGCGTGGCGGCCCGCTTGGGGCCTGCTTGGGTTTGGCCTTCGGCTGGCAGGGTACCGCAGGGGGCAAGCCCGGGCCGTCCTGGCCGCCTGCTCGTTAGCCGATTTGTTCCAGTTCCTCGTGGATCTCAAGCCACTCAGCTTCGAGCGTTTCCAGCCGCGAGGCGATGTCCGCCTGGCGCCGGATGGTTTCGGTCAGACGGGTTTTCTGCTCCGCCTCATAACTGGCGGGATCGGCCACGATGCCGTCGAGTATCGTTTTCTCGCTATTGAGCGCGTCCATTTCTTTTTCGATTTTGCCGATCCGGTTTTGCAAGGGTTTTTTCAGGTGCGCCAGTTTTTGCCGCGTTTGAGCGTCCTGACGCCGTTGCTCCTTGCGCTTCGGGCCCGTCTCCACGTCGTTTGCGTTCGCGGCGCTCAAGCCGCTGCCGCTCGCCTTGAGCGCCGCCCGCTGTGCTGCCGCGTGTTGCAGCAGCCAGTCACGATAATCGTCGAGATCGCCGTCGAACGGCTGCAGGCGGTGCTGGGCGACCAGCATGAACTGATCGGTCGTGGCGCGCAGCAGATGGCGGTCATGGGACACCAGGATCAGCGTGCCTTCGAACTGCGCCAGCGCCATGGTCAAGGCGTGCCGCGTTTCGAGATCGAGGTGATTGGTCGGCTCGTCGAGCAAAAGCAGGTTGGGCTTTTGCCAGATGATCAGCGCGAGGGCGAGCCGGGCTTTCTCTCCGCCTGAAAAAGGCGCGATGGCGCTGGTGGCCATTTCGCCGGAGAAATTAAAGCTGCCGAGAAAGTCGCGCAGTTCCTGCTCCCGCGTATCCGGCGCGAGCCGCACCAGATGTTGCAGCGGGGATTCGGCCGGGCGCAGGGTTTCGAGCTGGTGCTGGGCAAAGTAGCCGATGCGCAGGCCACGGCCTGCGCGCACCTCGCCACCGAGCGGCGCAAGCGTGCCCGCCAGCGTTTTGATGAGGGTCGATTTACCTTGACCGTTGGCGCCCAGCAGGCCGATCCGTTGACCGTTCTGAATAGACAGCGTGACCTGTTCGACGATCGGCACCTCGCCGTCTTCGGTGCGATAGCCGCAGCGGACATCTTCCAGCACCAGCATCGGATTGGGCGCGGCGTCGGGCGTGCGGAACTCGAAGGTGAAGGGCGAGGCCGCGTGGGCGGGCGCGATCAGTTCCATTTTTTCGAGCGCCTTCATCCGGCTTTGCGCCTGGCGGGCTTTGGAAGCCTTGGCCTTGAAGCGGTCGATAAAGCTTTGCAGATGAGCGACGGTTTTTTGCTGCTTTTGATAAGCGCTTTGCTGGAGCGCCAGATGCTGCGCACGCAGGATTTCGAACTGTGAGTAGTTGCCGCCGTAGCGTTTGATCTGCTGTTGTTCCAGATGCAGCGTCACATTGCAGACCGAATCGAGGAATTCGCGGTCGTGTGAGATCACGATCAGCGTGCCGGGATAGCGATGCAACCAATCTTCCAGCCAGACGATGGCGTCGAGATCCAGGTGGTTGGTGGGTTCGTCGAGCAGCAGCAAATCCGAGCGGCACATGAGCGCCTGCGCCAGATTGAGCCGCATGCGCCAGCCACCGGAAAACTGGCTCACGTTTTCAAGGGTTTGCTCGAGCGTGAAGCCGAGGCCCAGCAGCAAGGTTTGCGCGCGGGCGGGGGCGGTGTAGCCGTCGGCATCGGCGAAGGCCGTGTGGGCTTCGGCCTCGGCCGCGCCATCGTGCGCGGCGGCGGCCGCCGCGATGCGCGCCTCGATTGCGCGCAATGCGGCATCGCCGTCGAGCGTATAGGCCAACGCGGTTTGTTCGACGGCTGGGGTTTCTTGCGCGACGTGGGCGATTTGCCACGAGGGAGGGAGTGAAAAATCGCCCGCATCGGCGTGCAGCTCACCTAGCAGCACGCTAAAGAGTGTGGATTTGCCCGCGCCGTTGGCGCCGATAAGACCGGCTTTTTCGCCAGGATTGAGCGCAAATGTGGTGTGCTCGAAGAGCGGCTTGGTGCCGCGTGCAAGGCTGAACTGGCTAAAACGGATCACAGGAAGGCCGACTTGGAAAAAGCGCTATTTTAGACTGCGCGGCAACAGGCCGCGACTAGCCATTGGGTCTCGTCCATCCGGCCGAATGTCGTACATGTTTTTTTACCCTAGACTGACGTTTTTCCGGAGCCCCTATGTCCCCTATGCCCCCTACATCTTCTGCTGATTCGCCCATTTATTCTTTTAGCGCCCGCACGCTGGGCGGCGAGACGGTCAACCTCGAGCAGTACCGCGGCAAGGTGCTGCTGATTGTCAACACCGCGAGCGAGTGTGGTTTTACGCCCCAGTACGCGGGGCTGCAAAAACTGCACGACACCTACGCGGCGCGCGGTCTGGCGGTTTTGGCTTTTCCCTGCAACCAGTTCGGCAAACAGGAGCCGGGTGACGCCGCGCAAATCGGCAGCTTTTGCGCCAAGAACTATGGCGTGTCGTTTGCGCTGTTCGACAAAATCGAGGTCAATGGGGCCCATGCGCATCCGTTGTACCGCTATCTGACGCAAGAAGCCCCCGGCTTGCTGGGGCTCGAAGCCATCAAGTGGAATTTCACCAAGTTTCTGGTTAACCGCGATGCGACGGTGATTACGCGCTATGCGCCGCTGACCAAACCGGAGGCGCTGGCGGTGGATATTGAGCAATGCTTGTAGGAGAAGGTGGGGGGCATGAGAGGGTTGGCGTCACCGCCCAGTCAGACAATCAGGGTAGACAGCCAGGGGAGCCCAAGTCCGGCCGCCCTTGGCCCTCATCATCCCGGTGCCCTCACAACAGCGGCGCAAACAGCCGCGCCAGATGCATCGCCATGCGCCGCCAGCCAGGGGCTTTGCGATATTCATCTGAATTGATTTCAAGCGCCTGGCTGAAGTCATGCAGCAGCATCGTTTCGACTTCAGCGGCAAAATGCCGGTCCACCGTGAGCACCATGATTTCGAAGTTCAGCCGCAGCGAGCGGTTGTCGAGATTGGCGCTGCCGATAGCCGCCGCCACGCTGTCGATCAGGATCACTTTTTGGTGCAAAAAGCCTGGCTGATAGCGAAAAATCCGTACCCCTGCACAGACGGAATCGAAGGCATAGAGCTTCGATGCCTCGAATACCACCCGATGGTCACGGCGGCACGGAATCAGGATGCGCACGTCCACGCCACGCAATACCGCCAGCCGGAGCGCGGCAAACACCGCCTCATCCGGCACCAGGTAAGGCGTGGTGAGCCAGATCCGTTCACGGGCGGCGCTGATCGCTTCGACCAGAAAGAGCGAGCCGGTTTCTTGCTGGTCCGCCGGGCCACTGGCCATCACGAGACAGTGCATCGGGCCGCTCACGTCATCGGGCGCACTCGGCTCGAATGACAACTGCTGGCGTGTCGCCCAATGCCAGTCCTCGCTGAAAATCACCTGGATCGCCGCGACGGCTGGGCCGCGCACTTCAATATGGGTATCGCGCCAGGGAGAGAGCGGTGGTTTGGCGCCGAGATACTCGACGCCGACATTCAACCCGCCAACGAAACCCCGCTTGCCGTCCACCACGACAATCTTGCGGTGATTGCGAAAGTTGAGCTGGAAGCGGTTGACGAAGCGCCGCGTCGAAAACGGATGGGTTTCCACGCCGCCTGCGCGCAACGCCGCGATATAGCTATGCGGCAGATCGAAACTGCCGATGCTGTCGTACAGGAAGTAAACCCGCACGCCCTCCGCGGCACGTGCCAGCAGCGCATCCTTGAGCATCGCGCCGAGCGCATCGTCGCGCACGATAAAAAACTGCACGATGATGTAGCGGCGCGCCTCGGCAATGGCCTCGAAGATCGCGCTGAATGTGGCTTCGCCGTTTACGAGCGTGCGCACTGAATTGCCGCTCAAAAAGGGCATGCCCGCCAGGCGGGTGAGCGAACGTACCAGCGAGTGGCCGAGATCGGCGGCGGGCTGGCCGAAGGTGGAGGTATGCGCGCTCCATTCGTCCTGATGCTGCTGCCAGCGTAAGGTTTCGCGTCCGGCGTGCGGCACGTCGTCATAACCGGTGAAGCGGCTGCGTCCGAGAAACAGATACGGCACCAGCGTCAGGTAAGGCATGGCGACCAGTGACACGGCCCAGGCGACAGCGCCCTGCGAGGTGCGGGTGTGCAAGATGGCGTGGCAGGCGGCGAGCATCCCAAGCAGATGCGCGAGTGCCACAAGCGGGGCGAGATGAAGCAAATCGTATTTCATAGGCGTGCCGGAACCTCCAGAAACATGCCGCCGGCAGGGCGCTCGGAGCACATCGCGCATCTTACCGAATGCCCCGCAGGATTGACGCGCGCGCGGCACCCGCCATGAAGGCCCCGCGGCGTCAGCCCCTAGCGCGGCAGGTCGCTCGCCTGAAGCAGAAACACGTTGTCGTCGCCCGCGCTGGTCGACAGCCAGACCAGATCGAGCCCGCCAAACGCGGCTTCGACATGGGCGCGCTCGTTGCCGATCTCGATGACCAAAATACCGTCTTCCGTGAGCCAGTCGCGGGCGCGCGTGATGATTCGCCGCACCACATCCATGCCATCCGCGCCGCCGGCCAGCGCCATTTCGGGCTCGTGCCGGTATTCCTCGGGCAAGACCTGCATCGAGGCGCTATTGACATACGGCGGGTTCGCCAAGATCACGTCATAGCGCCGAGGCGCGAGCGGGGCGAACAGATCGCCTTCGAAAAGCGCAATCCGTTCATCGAGCCCGTAGGTTTCGACGTTCAGCGCTGCGACTTCGAGTGCCGCGGGCGACAGATCCACGGCGTCGATATCCGCGTTTGGAAAAGCCTCGGCAGCGAGAATCGCCAGGCACCCCGAGCCGGTGCATAACTCGAGCACGGCGCTGACATGGTCCGGATCGCTGACATAGGGCTGAAGGCCATCGTTTAACAGTTCGCCGATAAACGAGCGCGGCACGATCACGCGTTCATCGACGAAAAACCGCACGCCGTGCATCCATGCCTCCTGGGTGATGTAAGCGGCGGGTATGCGGTCGGTGGCGCGCCGCTCGATCACGTTGAGCACGGTGTCGATTTCCTCGGGACGCAGGTGCGCGTCCAGAAAGGGGTCGAGCAAATCGAGCGGTAGATGCAGCGTATGCAAGATCAGATACGCCGCCTCGTCATAGGCGTTGGCGCAGCCGTGGCCGAAGGCCAGCTCCGCCTGGTTGAAACGGGTCACGGCGAAGCGCAGCAGGTCGCGGATCGTGGAAAACGGTTGATTCATGGCAGACAGCGTCCTTCCTGGGTAATCAGGGTAATCAGGCTAATCAGGCAACAAGTTGTTCGAGCACGCGGCGATAGATGTTTTTCAGTGGCTCGATAAAGGCGACGTCGATATGTTCGTCGATTTTGTGAATGCTGCCGTTAGGCGGACCAAATTCGATCACCTGGGGGCAGATGCGGGCGATAAAGCGTCCGTCCGACGTGCCGCCGGTGGTCGAGAGTTCCGGATAGAGGCCGGTTTCGGCGTGAATGGCGTGCTCCAGCGCACCCGAGAGCTCGCCGCGCGGGGTCAGGAACGGCAGGCCGCTCACGGTCCAGTGCAAGTCGTATTCGAGGCCGTGGCGCGCGAGGATGGCGGCCACGCGTTGTTGCAGGCCTTCCACGGTGCTGGCCGTCGAAAAGCGGAAGTTAAACAGCACCTCGGCATGGCCCGCGATGACATTGGTCGCGCCGGTGCCCGCATGGAGGTTCGAGACTTGCCAGGTGGTGGGGGGAAAGTATTCGTTGCCTTCGTCCCAGCGCTCAGCCACCAGTTCCGCGAGCGCGGGCGCGAGCAGGTGCACCGGGTTGCGCGCCAGATGCGGGTACGCGATATGGCCTTGCACGCCTTTGACGGTGAGCTTGCCCGACATCGACCCGCGCCGGCCGTTTTTCAGCATGTCGCCGAGCGTGACGCTGGAGGTGGGTTCGCCAACGATGCAGTAATCGAGGCGCTCGCCGCGTGCCTGCAGGGCCTCGACCACCTTGACCGTGCCATCGGTGGCCGGGCCTTCTTCGTCGCTGGTGAGGAGAAACGCGAGCGTGCCGCGATGCGCGGGATGAGCCGCGACGAACTCTTCGCTGGCAACGACGAAGGCTGCCAGCGACGCTTTCATATCGGCGGCGCCGCGGCCGTAGAGCTTGCCGTCGCGGTGCGTGGGTTCGAAGGGGGGCGAGCGCCATTGTTCGAGCGGCCCGGTGGGGACGACATCGGTATGTCCGGCAAAGACGAGCAACTTGCCCTGGGCGGCGGAACCGGTGCCCGCCGTGCCGCGCTTGACGGCCCAGAGGTTGGTCACGCCGTGCGATTCGAGGGTCTCGCAGGTAAAGCCGAGCGCCGCGAGGCGCTCGCCCAGCAGCGCCTGGCAATGCTGGTCATCAGGCGTGACGGAGGCGCGGGCGATAAGTTGTTCGGTGAGGGCGAGTGTGCCTGACATGGATGGAGAGAAAAACGCTGGGCGGAATGAAAAAATGCCGGCACTCAGGGCCGGCGGCGGCATGGCGTGCGGACACGCCCTGTACTGAACTGAACCGAAGCTTGCATGGAATGCCTGAAGCACGTTCAGGCAAACAGCGTGGCGTATTGCTCCGCCGAAAACCCCAATGCCTTGACACGGCCATTGACCACCACCACGGGCCGCTTGATGACCGACGGTTTGTGGATCATCAGTGCGATCGCGCCGGCCTCGGTATCGGCGGCAGCCTTCAGGTCATCGGACAAACCCCGCCATGTGGTGCCGCGCCGGTTCAGCAGCGCCTCAAGCGAGACATCCTTGAGCCAGTCCTGCACGAGCGGGGCGGTGACTCCGGCCTTTTTGAAATCGTGAAACTCGAACTCGACACCGTGTTCTTCCAGCCAGACACGGGCTTTTTTCACGGTGTCGCAGTTCGGAATGCCATAGACGACCGTTTTGGGCGCGACCATCAGTCGCCTCGCAGCAGTTCGTTGAGGCTGACCTTGGCCCGGGTTTGGGCATCGACCTTCTTGACGATCACCGCGCAATAGAGGCTGTACGAACCATCCTGGGACGGCAGGTTGCCCGCCACCACCACCGAGCCGGCCGGAATGCGGCCATAGGTGACCGAGCCGGTGGCGCGGTCGTAAATCTTCGTGCTCTGGCCGAGATACACGCCCATCGAAATCACCGAGTTTTCTTCGACGATCACGCCTTCGACCACTTCGGAGCGCGCACCGATAAAGCAGTTGTCTTCGATGATGACGGGGTTGGCTTGCAGCGGCTCCAGCACGCCGCCAATGCCCACGCCGCCCGACAGGTGCACGTTCTTGCCGATCTGCGCACATGACCCGACCGTAGCCCAGGTGTCGACCATCGTGCCTTCGTCGACGTAAGCGCCGATGTTGGTGTAAGACGGCATCAGCACCACGTTTTTACCAATGAAAGCACCCCGGCGCGCTATCGCGGGCGGCACGACGCGAAAGCCGCCCGCGGCGAAATCGGCGGCGCTGTAATGGGCGAACTTGGAGGGCACCTTGTCGTAGAACTGCGTGTAGCCGCCTGCGGGCATGACAGCGTTGTCTTCCAGACGAAACGACAGCAACACCGCTTTTTTCAGCCATTGATGCACGATCCATTCGCCGTTTTGCTTTTCGGCGACGCGCAGCGTGCCTTGATCGAGCGCTTCAAGCACATGGGCGACGGCTTCGCGCACTTCGGCGGGCGCGGCTTTCGGCGAGAGTTCGGCACGGTTGTCCCAGGCGGTGTCGATGATGAGCTGCAGGGAAGATTGCGACATAGAGGTGGCTTGCATGGGCATGTAAAAGGGAAAGAGGATGAACCGGGCGCGTCGGGGGCGGCGCGGTTCAGGCGATTGTCCGCGCCGGTAACGCGCGGCAGAAATCGACGATGCGTTGCGCGCCGCTCTGGCATTCGTCGCTGCCCGCGACCAGCGCCAGCCGCACGAACTGGCTGCCAGGATTGGTGCCGTGGGCCATGCGCGCCAGATAAGAGCCGGGCAAAACCGTCACATTATAGTCGGCGAACAAACGCTGGGCGAAGGCCGTATCGGTGAGCCCGGTGCGCGACACATCGGCCCACAGGTAAAACGCGGCGTCGGGCCAACGCACGTCCAGTACCTCGGCCAGCATCGGCGTGACGGTGTTGAACTTGTGCAGGTACTGCGCGCGGTTGTCGCGCACGTGGGTTTCATCGCCCCAGGCCGCGGTGCTGGCCGCCTGGTAGACCGGCGACAGCGCCGCGCCATGATAGGTGCGGTACAGCAAAAAACGCTTGAGCAGCGCAGCATCGCCCGCGACAAAGCCGGAGCGCATGCCTGGCACGTTCGAGCGCTTGGACAGGCTGGAGAGGATCACCAGACGCTCAAAGTTCCGCCCAAGCTGCTGCGCGGCCTGCAGGGCGCCGAGCGGCGGCGCGGCTTCGTCGAAGTAGATTTCGGAATAACACTCGTCGGAGGCGATAACAAAGCCGTGCTGGTCCGACAGCGCGAAGAGTTCGCGCCAGTCATCCAGTGTCAGCACGGCTCCCGTCGGATTGCCCGGCGAGCAGACGTAGAGCAGTTGCGTGCGCGCCCAGATAGCCGCGGGCACCGCGGTGTAATCGCAGGCGAAATTGCGCGTCGGGTCGCTGTTGACGAAATAGGGCTCGGCGCCGGCCAGCAACGCGGCGCCTTCGTAGATTTGATAGAACGGGTTCGGACAGAGGACGACCGGCGGATTGAGCGCGCCTCGCGTCGGATCGACCACCGTTTGCGCCAGCGAGAACAGTGCTTCGCGCGAACCCGCGACGGGCAGGACTTCGGTGAGCGGATCAAGCGCGCTCAGGTGATAGCGCTGCTTGAGCCAGCGCGCGATGGCTTCGCGCAGCGGCGCTGAACCTGCCGTGGCGGGATAGGCCGCGAGGCCGTCGAGCGACGCTACCACGGCCTCGCGGATCAGCGCCGGAGTGGGGTGCTTGGGCTCGCCAATGCCGAAGCTGACCGGCGTCAGATGGGCGGGCGGCACGATGCCCTGGAACAGCGCGCGAAGCTTTTCGAAGGGGTAAGGCTGGAGAGCGTCGAGTCGTGGATTCACGGGGTTTACCGGGAAAAAGAAGAGGGAAGAGGCAAAAAGAGAAAGAGAAAGAGAGAAGGAGGCAAAAACTCAGGTAGAGGCGAAGCGTCAGGCGGCGAACGAAGCGGTTGATTCTGTTGATGGCCTGGGGGCGCGACGCGAGACACGAGACCTGATGCCGACCATGAGGCCCACTTTGAGTGGCCGCTGCGCGGTAGTCGTTCCATGTGCCGTTGCCGCGTGCTTATTTAAGCTGCGGCGATTATAGCGTGGCGCTCTTCGGCGTCTTGGCGTTCCGCCGGATGCGGGACGCGGCGGGTAGCGTGTTTCATGCAAGCTTCGCCTGGGCCAAATCGGGTGTGCCGCACGTGTCGTACGCGTGCCGCACGCGGGCGTGAACGCAAGTCGGGCCAGAACGCGGGAAGGGCTCACGCTCGATGGTATGATTGCCGCTATTTTTAAGGCTCGGCGGCCAGTCCCGGGCCTTTAGCCGCGTGCCGCGCTGTGTCATGGGCCCCAAACTTGGGCTCTGAGCCGTGGGCAGTTCGTGAGTTCCCATTCACCGTCTTCAATTTAACCAGCGATATCGCCGTGCGTCTGACCTCGATCAAACTCGCTGGCTTCAAGTCCTTCGTCGATCCCACCCATTTCCAGGTTCCGGGCCAGCTGGTGGGCGTGGTGGGTCCGAACGGCTGTGGCAAATCCAACATCATTGACGCCGTGCGCTGGGTGCTCGGCGAATCGCGGGCCTCCGAACTGCGTGGCGAATCCATGCAGGACGTGATCTTCAACGGCTCGACCGCGCGCAAACCGGGCAGCCGGGCCAGCGTCGAGCTGGTGTTCGACAACCCCGATGGCCGCGCGGCGGGCCAGTGGAGCCAGTACGCCGAAATCGCCGTGAAGCGCGTGCTGACCCGCGATGGCACCTCCAGTTACTACATCAACAACCTGCCTGCCCGACGCCGCGACATCCAGGACATTTTCCTCGGCACGGGCCTTGGGCCGCGCGCTTACGCGATCATCGGGCAGGGCATGATTGCGCGCCTCATCGAGGCCAAGCCTGAAGAGCTGCGCGTGTTTCTCGAAGAAGCCGCGGGCGTCTCCAAGTACAAGGAGCGCCGCCGCGAAACCGAAAGCCGTCTGAGCGACACGCGCGAGAACCTGACGCGTGTCGAAGACATCGTGCGCGAGCTGGGGGCGAACCTCGAAAAGCTCGAAGCCCAGGCGATCGTGGCGACGAAGTTCAGGGATTTGCAGGCCGACGGCGAAGAAAAGCAGCGCCTGCTGTGGCTCTTGCGCAAGAACGAAGCCGCGAACGAGCAGCAGCGCCAGCAACGCGGGATCGAACAGGCGCAGATCGACCTCGAAGCGCATACCGCGCAACTGCGCGAAGTCGAAGTGGAGCTGGAAACGCTGCGCGTAGCCCACTACGCCGCCAGCGATGCGCTGCAAGGCACCCAGGGCGCGCTGTACGAGGCGAATGCCGAAGTCAGTCGGCTCGAGGCGGAAATCAAGTTCATCGTCGAATCGCGCAACCGGGCCCAGGCGCAAATCGCCGCGCTCAATGCGCAGCACGAGCAGTGGCAGGCCCAGGCGCAAAAAGCCGGCGACGATTTGCAGGATGCCGAAGAACAGCTCGCCGTTGCGGAAGAAAAAGCCGCGCTCGCGGAAGACACCGCCGCCGCCAGACACGACGCCATGCCCGCCCTTGAAAGCCGCTGGCGCGATGCGCAAGCGCAACTCAACGCCGAGCGCGCGAGCATTGCGCAAACGGAGCAGGCGCTCAAGCTCGAAGCCGCGCATCAGCGCAACGCCGATTTGCAGTTGCAACAGTTGCAGCAACGCCATGAGCGCCTGAAAGCCGAAGCGGGCGGCCTCGATGCCCCGGATGAAGCGCAGCTCGAAGCGTCACGCATGCAACTTGCCGAGCACGAGGCGGTTCTCGCCGAGGCGCAAGCGCGGCTGGCCGACGCACAAGATACGCTGCCGCGCCTGGACGGCGAGCGGCGCCGCGCCCAGGAGCGGGTGCAGGCGGAAAGCGCGCAGATTCACCAGTTCGAGGCGCGGCTGGTCGCGCTGCGGCAATTGCAGGAAAGCGTGCAGACCGAAGGCAAGGTTCAGCCCTGGCTTGCGCGGCATGAACTCAGCGCGCTGCCGCGTCTGTGGAAAAAGCTGCACGTCGAAGCTGGCTGGGAAGCGGCGCTCGAAGCCGTGCTGCGCGAGCGTCTGGCGGCGCTGGAAGTGTCGAACCTCGACTGGGTCAAGGCCTTCGCCTCGGATGCCCCGCCCGCCAAGCTGGCGTTCTACGCGCCGCCCTCCGCCGCGCTGGCCGCGCCGGCTACGGTGACTGGATTGCATCCGCTGCTGACGCGGGTGCGCATCGATGATGCGGGCTTGCGCGCCGTGCTGCACGACTGGTTGGGCCGCGTGTTCGTCGCGGACGATCTGGCCGAAGCGCTGGCCCTGCGTGGGCAGTTGCCCGAAGGCGGCGCGTTCGTTGTCAAGGCCGGGCATGTCGTGACGCGCGTGGGTGTGCAGCTTTACGCCGCCGATTCCGAGCAGGCCGGGATGCTCGCACGGCAGCAGGAAATCGACAATCTGACGCGTCAGGTGCGTGCCCAGGGGTTGCTTGCCGATGAGGCCCGGAGCGCGTCGATTCGCGCTGAAGCGGCCCACACCCAGGCCGCGGAGGCCTTGACGGAGGTGCGCCAGCAAGCTGAGCGCGCCACGCAACGGGTACATGCGCTGCAAATGGACGTGCTGAAACTGGCCCAGGCGCACGAGCGCTATACGCAGCGCAACACGCAAATCGGCGAAGAACTCGACGAAATCGCTGCCCAGCTTGAAGAGCAGCGCGCCCGGCGGAGCGAATCCGAAGCGAATTTTGAGCGCCACGATCTCCAGCTGGCGGAGCTCCAGGCCTGTTTCGAAGATCACCAGCAAGCGTTTGAAGCGCACGATGCCGCGTTGAGCGCGGCGCGCAACGAAGCGCGCGATCTCGACCGCGCCGCCACCGATGCGCGTTTTGCCGCACGCCATGGCGCGAACCGGATCGATGAGTTAAAGCGCAGCATTCAGGTCGCGCATGAGCAAGGCGAGCGCGTGGCGCTGGCGCTGGAAGACGCTCGCGCCGAACTGGAAACCATCAACGGGCAAACGGCCCATACGGGCTTGCAGGAGGCGCTCGAAATCCGTGCGCAAAAAGACGAGATCCTGCGTGCTGCACGGCTCGAACTGGACGATCTGGGCACGAAGCTGCGCCACGCCGACGAAACTCGTCTGAGCGCCGAGCGCGCCTTGCAGCCGTTACGCGAGCGCATCACCGAACTCCAGCTGAAAGAGCAGGCCGCACGCCTGAGCGGCGAGCAGTTCATCGAGCAGCTTGCCGCCGCGGGTGTCGATGAGGCCGAACTCCAGCTCAAGCTCACGCCCGAGATGAAGCCGTCGTATCTGCAAGGCGAAGTCACACGGTTGAACAACGCCATCGCCGCGCTGGGCGCGGTGAACATGGCGGCGCTGGACGAACTGAAGAGCGCGAGCGAGCGCAAGACCTTCCTCGATGCCCAGTCGGCCGACCTGACGCGCGCGATTGAAACCCTCGAAGACGCGATTCACAAGATCGACCAGGAAACCCGCACGTTGCTGCAAGGAACCTTCGATGAAGTGAACCGGCATTTTGGCGAGCTTTTCCCGCGGCTGTTCGGGGGCGGCCAGGCCCGGCTTATCATGACGGGCGATGAAATTCTCGATGCCGGGGTGCAAGTGATGGCCCAGCCGCCCGGCAAGAAAAATTCGACAATTCATTTGTTGTCGGGGGGCGAGAAAGCGCTAACCGCGACGGCGCTGGTGTTTGCGATGTTCCAGCTCAATCCGGCGCCGTTTTGTCTGCTCGACGAAGTGGACGCGCCGCTTGACGACGCGAATACCGAGCG
Organism: Paraburkholderia hayleyella; assembly: GCF_009455685.1. Taxonomy (NCBI): domain Bacteria; kingdom Pseudomonadati; phylum Pseudomonadota; class Betaproteobacteria; order Burkholderiales; family Burkholderiaceae; genus Paraburkholderia; species Paraburkholderia hayleyella. Next base: position 1,669,248 of record NZ_QPES01000001.1, read on the forward strand.
TTTCGCCAACCTGGTGCGGGCGATGTCGGACAAGACCCAGTTCCTGTTCATTTCCCACAACAAGATTGCAATGGAAATGGCACAGCAACTGATTGGCGTGACGATGCAAGAGCAGGGCGTATCCCGCATCGTCGCAGTTGACATGGAAATGGCAAGCAGTTTCGCCCATAACACTATGTGAACCAGAAGAGGGGGTGCGCGAGTCGCTGCCGCAGCTGCCTAGCTGCCCGATCCAGGTGACGCGCACCGCAATGACAAGCTTTGTTGATGGAGCGGGCATGGACGAGTTGACACTCGGTTTGATCGGCGCAGGCGCCGTGGTAGTGGGTGGAGTGGTGCTGTACAACGCTTGGCAGGGCGCGAAAGTGCGCCGCAAGCTGCCACAGCCGGCACCCGACGAGATCGCGGAGAACGCCGCGCGGGAAGAGCCGGAGCCCAGTCCGTTTATCGAATCCACGCGCGCCGCGCCGCGCCGCGAGGCAGCGCCGGATGAGGCCACGGCCGATCATGCGCGCTTTGAACCGATGTTTGGCGCCGAAGCCGGAAGCGGGGTGCCGGCGCAAGCGGCTTTCTCCTCTTTCTCCCACGATGCAGCGGAGGGCGTGGAAGGGGCGTCAGACGCAACGCAGGACAGTGATCCGGGAGGCGTGGAGCCGCTTTTCGAAGCCACGTCCGAAGATTCGGCCGCGGCTCAGGTCAGGGGGGCGGCGTCAGCGGTTGCCGTGGTCGATCGCCGGATCGACTGCATCGTGCCGCTGACACCTGCCACGCTAGTCGCGGGCGACAAGGCGCTGATGCTGGCGCAGCGTCTGCGCCGGGCGGGCAGCAAGCCGGTTCATATCGAAGGTCAGGCCGAAGGCTCGAGCGTCTGGGAGCCGCTGCAAAATGGCGTGCGCTATGCGATGCTGCGCGCCGCCGTCCAGCTGGCTAACCGCAGCGGAGCGCTCAATGAACTCGAATTCTCCGAGTTCGTCACCGGCGTGCAGCAGTTCGCGGATGCGATCGACGCCGCGCCGGAGTTTCCCGACATGATGGAAACCGTGTCGATGGCGCGCGAGCTCGATGCGTTCGCCGCGCAATGCGACGCGCAGTTGTCGATCAACGTGCTTTCCGATGGCGCGCCATGGTCGGCCAATTATGTTCAGGCCGTGGCATCGCAAGACGGCTTGCTGCTCTCGCGCGATGGCACGCGCTTTGTCAAGCTCGATGCCAAGCAAAATCCGGCCTTCATGCTGCAGTTCGGCGACACCAATTTCCTGCGCGATGACCTGACCTACAAGGGCGGCCAGATGATCGCGCTGGTGCTCGATGTGCCCGTCGCCGATGAAGACATCCTGCCGTTTCGCCTGATTTGCGATTACGCGAAATCGCTCGCTGAGCGCATTGGCGGCCGGGTGGTGGATGAGCAGCGGCGGGCGCTGCCCGAACCCTCGCTGCTGGCGATTGAAAAACAGTTGATGGCGCTCTACGCCAGGCTGGAGCAGGCGGGTATTCCGGCGGGCTCGCCCGCGACCCGGCGGCTTTTTAGCCAGTAGGATCGAGCGAGCCGGGGCCCGGCTCTAGCCGGACCCCGGCCAGATTCAAGCCACTGTCAGGCGTGCCGCATAAGGGGTGCGCCTGATTTTCTCTTTTTTCTTCGGACGCTGATTGGGGCTTGGGGGATGAGTTTGGCGTGATCCCCGTTCAATCCCTGCCATCTGGCCGATGTCGCGGCGAGCGCTTCCTGAGATAATCTGGCGTCTGAATTTCACTGGCCCACTTGGGGCTCTTCTCATGGCCCACCCCCGCCTTCCAGACGCTTTCCCCAGCAGTCCCGCCGAGCGCCTGACGGCGCTGCGCACCGAGCTTGAACGCGCCAACCGTGCGTATTACGTCTTCGATCAGCCGGAGTTGCCCGACGCCGAATACGACCGGCTGTTTGCCGAGTTGCAGCAACTTGAGCAGGCGTATCCCGCTCTGATCACCCCTGATTCCCCCACCCAGCGTGTGGGTGGCGAGGTCGCCAGCGGCTTTTTGTCCGTCGCGCACGCGCTGCCGATGCTTTCGCTCAATAACGGCTTTGCCGACCAGGATATCGTCGCGTTCGATAAACGCGTGTCCGAGGCGCTGGGCAAAACGCCCATCGAGTACGCCTGCGAGCTGAAGTTCGACGGCCTTGCGGTTTCGTTGCGCTACCAGAATGGCCAGTTGGTCCAGGCCGCCACGCGGGGCGACGGCGCTACCGGCGAAGATGTCACGCATAACATCCGTACCATTCGCTCCATTCCGTTGACGCTCAAGGGCAGCAACCTGCCCCAGGTGCTGGAGGTGCGCGGTGAAGTGCTGATGTTCAAGCGCGATTTCGAGCGCCTTAACCTGCGCCAGCGCGAAGCCGGTCAGCGCGAGTTCGCCAATCCGCGCAATGCGGCGGCAGGCAGCCTGCGCCAGCTCGATTCCCACATTTCCGCGCAACGGCCCCTATCGTTTTTTGCTTATGGCATGGGGGTGCTCGAAGGCGCGCCGCCACCACCGGCTCATGACGTGCTGCTTGACTGGTACGACGCCCTGGGTTTGCCGGTCAATCCGGAGCGCGCGGTGGTGATGGGCGCGGAGGGGCTGCTGGGATTTTTTAACCGGGTGGGCGCAAAGCGCGAGCAACTGCCTTACGACATCGACGGCGTGGTCTACAAGGTGAACCGGCGCGAGGAGCAAGAAGCGCTGGGCTTTGTTTCCCGCGCGCCGCGCTTTGCGCTGGCGCACAAGTTCCCCGCGCAGGAAGCCCTCACCCGCGTGCTGGCCATCGACGTGCAAGTCGGACGAACGGGGGCGATTACCCCGGTTGCGCGGCTTGAGCCGGTCTTCGTCGGCGGGGCCACGGTAACCAATGCCACGCTGCATAACGAAGACGAAATCCGGCGCAAGGATATTCGTCTGGGTGACACGGTGATCGTGCGCCGGGCGGGCGACGTGATTCCCGAAGTCGTGAGCGCGCTACCCGAGCGCCGTCCGGCCGATGCACGCGAGTTCGTCATGCCGCTGCAGTGCCCCGAATGCGGTTCGGCGATTGAGCGCCTGCCTGATGAAGTGATTGCCCGTTGCAGTGGCGGACTTTTTTGTCCGGCGCAACGCAAGCAGGCGCTCTGGCATTTTGCCCAGCGCCGGGCGCTGAATATCGACGGGCTGGGCGAGAAGCTGATCGAGCAACTGGTCGAGCAAGGCCTGGTACGCACACCGGCTGATCTTTTTAATCTGGGCTTTGCCACGCTCGCCGCGCTGGACCGCTTTGCGGAAAAATCCGCGCAAAACCTGATTGATTCGTTAGAAAAGGCGCGGCACACCACGCTCGCGCGTTTTATTTACGCGCTCGGCATTCGTCACGTGGGTGAATCGACCGCGAAAGATCTTGCCCGTTATTTCGGCTCGCTCGATGCGCTCATGGCGGCGCCCGTGGATGAGCTGTTGCAGGTCAACGATGTGGGGCCGATTGTCGCGGAATCGCTGCACCAGTTTTTTGCCGAAAGCCATAACCGCACGGTGATCGAACAGTTGCGCGCGCCTGGCCGGGTGACATGGCCCGAGGGGCCACCCGCACCCAGGGCGCCGCGCGGCGTGCTGGCGGGCAAAACGATTGTGCTGACCGGCACGTTGCCAACGCTTTCACGTGAAGAAGCCAAGGCGTTGCTTGAGGCGGCAGGCGCTAAGGTGACGGGGTCGGTCTCGAAGAAAACCGATTATGTCGTGGCGGGGGCGGAGGCTGGCAGCAAACTTGAAAAAGCCGAGGCGCTCGATATTCCAGTTCTCGATGAAGAAGGAATGCAAAAGCTTTTGGAGCAGGAGCCAACATGATTCGTGAAATTCTCAGAATGGGCGATACACGGCTGTTGCGTGTGGCCAGGCCCGTAGACCGTTTTGATACGCCAGAGCTGCACCAGCTGATCGCGGACATGTTCGACACGATGCGCGCTGCGGATGGCGCGGGTCTTGCCGCGCCACAAATTGGCGTCGATCTGCAGGTCGTGGTGTTTGGCTTTAGTCACAACGCGCGCTATCCCGATGCCGCACCGGTGCCCGAGACCGTGCTGATTAATCCGCTGCTCACGCCGCTGTCGCAGGATATGGAAGAGGGCTGGGAAGGGTGCCTGTCAGTCCATGGGTTGAGGGGGGCGGTTAACCGCTTTTCGATGGTTCGCTACAAGGGCTTTGACCAGTACGGCCAACCGCTTGAGTGCGTCGCACAAGGGTTTCATGCCCGGGTGGTGCAGCATGAGTGCGATCACCTGATTGGCAAGCTGTATCCCATGCGGATCACCGATTTCGCCAAGTTTGGCTTTGCCAGCGTGCTATTCCCCGATATGGATCCTGAGCCGGGTGAATGACAGGTGACAGATGGCGGACCCATTACGCGAGGCTGATGAACCTGGCTGGGTTCGCCGGGCTTTGCGAGGCGGTGTTTCGATGCGGAAGACGGGGACGGGGCGGCATGACAAGCCGCTCCGTGCCGATGAGCCGCAAACTGGGCGGCTTATCGGCACGGAGCCGGTTGGGTTGCCTCGTGAGCCCGGGTGAAGCAGAGCCCGGGCAAAGCAGGCCCCGGAAAGGTCAGAAGGCTTCGTCGGCGGCCAGATAACGCCATTGCCCCGCGGGCAGCGCGCCCAGCGAGACCTGTCCGATCCGTACACGCTTCAAGCCAACCACATGCAGCCCGACCAGCTCGCACATGCGACGGATTTGCCGTTTTTTGCCTTCGCGCAAGACGAAGCGCAACTGCTCGCCATTTTGCCAGGTGACGCTGGCGGGCTTTAATGGCACGTCGTCGAGTTCCAGACCGTGACAGAGCAGCGCGAGGCTGGCAGCCGGGAAGTGCTGTTCAACATCGGTCGAGATGCCGCCATACGTCACACGCACCAGATATTCCTTGTCCACGCCTGAATGTCCGCCGACCAGTTGCTTGGCGACGCGTCCATCCTGAGTCAGTACGAGTAGCCCGGTTGAATCGATATCCAGCCGGCCCGCAGGCGCGAGCGTGCGCAAGTGGGCAATGGAAAACGCGATGCCGGACGCATCGCCTTCCCAACGGTTTTCGGGCGTGACCAGGGTCACGGCCGGTTGATAGCCATCTTCAGCCTGGCCGGAGACGTAGCCCACCGTTTTGTGTATGAGGATGGTGACCTGCTTTTGCTGCATCGCCTGGGCCGCGGGGTCGAGCTCGATGCGCTGGTCTGGCCGCACCTTGGTGCCCAGCGTGTCGATGCGTACGCCATCGACGAGTACCCAGCCGTTTTCTATCCATTCATCCGCTTCCCGGCGCGAGCACAGGCCGAGTTCCGACATCAGTTTCGACAGGCGCAGCATGCCTGGTGTGTCGCTGTAATCGCGTTGTGGCCGCATGGCTGGGTCTGGACGCGAGCTGAGGGGATCGCCTGATTCGCGCGAGTCGCGCGATTTGTGATGCGCGCGTGGTTTGGCGGTATCTCTTGCCTGTGAGGATGGCGCTGCGCGGGCAGGACGCTCGAAGCGTTCGCCACGCGGAGCGGCATCACGGGCAGGACGCTCGAAGCGTTCGCCACGCGGAGCGGCATCACGGGCAGGGCGCTCGAAGCGTTCGCCACGCGGAGCGGCATCACGGGCAGGGCGTTCGAAGCGTTCGCCACGCGGAGCGGCATCACGGGCAGGACGTTCGAAGCGTTCGCCACGCGGAGCACCATCACGTGCAGGACGTTCAAAACGTTCGCCACGCGGAGCGGCATCACGGGCAGGGCGCTCGAAGCGTTCGCCACGCGGAGCGGCATCACGGGCAGGACGCTCGAAGCGTTCGCCACGCGGAGCGGCATCACGGGCAGGGCGCTCGAAGCGTTCGCCACGCGGAGCGGCATCACGAGCAGGACGCTCAAAACGTTCGCCACGCGGAGCGGCATCACGAGCAGGACGTTCAAAACGTTCGCCACGCGGAGCACCATCACGTGCAGGACGCTCAAAACGTTCGCCGCGCGGAGCGGCATCACGTGCAGGACGCTCAAAACGTTCGCCACGCGGAGCACCATCACGAGCAGGACGCTCGAAGCGTTCGCCACGCGGAGCACCATCACGGGCAGGGCGTTCAAAGCGTTCGCCACGCGGAGCACCATCACGTGCAGGACGTTCAAAACGTTCGCCGCGCGGAGCGGCATCATGGGCAGGGCGTTCAAAGCGTTCGCCACGCGGAGCACCATCACGTGCAGGACGTTCAAAACGTTCGCCACGCGGAGCGGCATCACGAGCAGGACGCTCAAAACGTTCGCCACGCGGAGCGCCATCACGTGCAGGGCGTTCAAAACGTTCGCCACGCGGAGCACCATCACGGGCAGGACGCTCAAAACGTTCGCCACGCGGAGCACCATCACGGGCAGGGCGTTCAAAGCGTTCGCCACGCGGAGCGCCATCACGTGCAGGACGTTCAAAACGTTCGCCACGCTTTACACCGGCTGCAGCAGCGGGACCGCTACTGTAGGAGCGACGCGCGCCTTCTTCACGTGGCGCGCGCGAATCCCGCGAATATTCTCCCCGGCTACGCTCACCCTCTGCCCGAGGCGGACGGGCCGGTGCGCCTTCGCGGCGCAAAGGCCGCTCGGTAAAGCTGCGCGGGCTCGCGCCGGATGCCGGGCGCGTTCCCGAACCTGGCGCACCGCGCGCAGGCAGGGTTTTGCGTGGCGCATCCCCGGATGCCGGGCGCGCTCCGGCGGGCCGTACTGGCTTACGCCCAGCGGTGCTGCCGGTACGAACTGGGGCGCGTTGGGATGACGCCGGTCGCGGGTGCTTGGCGGTTAGTTTTGTTCGCATGGGGTCTCACACATCACACAGTCATACGGCGATCGCGCGCAGCAGCTCGGTCTCGACCTGAATTTGCAGGCGGTTGTCCGAAAGGCTGTTTCCATCCAGCAGAAACACATCCTCTACACGTTCGCCAAGCGTATTGATCCGCGCCGCATGGACGCCGACCTGATGCTCGGCTAGCACGCGCGCGATCGAATAAAGAAGGCCTGGCCGGTCGTTTGTCGAAACGGACAGGATGTAGTACTGGCCACGCTCGTCGGCCCGGAGGTCGACGCGCGGAATGACCGGGAACGTCCGCGACAGGCGTGACAGACGTCCCCTTGAGGGCTCGGGCAAAAGCGGGCCATCGGCGACAAGCCGCTGGCTGAGTTCCTGCTCGACGAGATTGGCGATATCGCGGTAATGGATGTCTTGCCCGGTATAAGCGACGAGAAAATTATCGAGCGCGTAGCCGTGCTGGGTGGTCGTGATGCGGGCGTCGAGCACGGACAGCGCGCTGCGGTCGAAATAGGCGCAAATGCTGGCGAAAAGATCCGCGCGGTCCTTGACGTACACCAGCACCTGCAACGCTTCGCCAATGGGCGCGGGGCGCGCCCGCACAACCGGCAGCGGTGTGTCGGTATGGCGATACAGCATGCGCGTTTGCCAGGCGATATCGGCGGCATCGTGGCGCAGGAAGTACGCCACATCGAGCTTGCTCCACAGCGTCTGATGGGCTTGCTCCGGCACGGCCCCGAGGCGCAGCAGCGCCAGCGCCTCCTGTTGCCGGGTTTGCAGCGCCGAATGGGTATCGAGCCTGGCGCCGTCCAGCACGGCCAGCGTGGCCCGGTACAGGTCTTCGAGCAGCTTGCCTTTCCAGGCGTTCCAGACCTTGGGGCTGGTGCCGCGGATATCGGCGACTGTCAGCAGATACAGCGCGCTCAGGTGACGTTCGTCGCCTACTTGTTGCGCAAAGCGCTTGATGACGTCCGGGTCGCTCGTATCCTGCTTTTGCGCGACCTGGCTCATGCTCAGATGATGCTGCACCAGCCAGACCACCAGCGCACCATCGTCGCCCCCGATGCCATGGGCCTGGCAAAAACGCCGGGCGTCGGCCATGCCCAGCGTCGAATGGTCACCCCCCCGGCCTTTGGCGATATCGTGAAACAGTGCCGCGACATAGAGCACCCACGGCCGCTCGAAGCTGGCGCTGAGCTGGCTGCAAAACGGATATTCGTGGGCGTGTTCCGCGATGGCGAAGCGGCGCAGGTTGCGCACCACCATCAGGATGTGCTGGTCGACGGTATAGACGTGGTACAGGTCATGCTGCATTTGTCCGACGATGCGGCGGAAATTCAGCAAATACCGTCCGAGCACGCTGGTCTGGTTCATCAGGCGCAGCGCGTGGGTGATGCCGTCGGGCTGCTGCAGGATCGCCAGAAACAAGCGCCGGTTTTCAGGATCGCGCCGCCAGTGATGATTCATCATCTCGCGGGCGTTGTAGAGCGCACGCAAGGTCCGCGCTGACAAACCCTTGATGCCCGGTGTCTGTTCGTACAGCAGGAAGGCTTCGAGAATGGCCTTGGGCTCGCGTTCGAAAACATCGTCGTGGGCGATTTCGAGCATGCCCTGTTTTTCGACGAAACGTTCGTTCAGCACCCGCGTGATGCCGCTCGTGCTGGGAAAGAGCTGGGCTTCGATGTTCTGGATCAGGATGGTGGCAAGCTGCGTGACCGCCTTGGCGGCCCAGTAATAGCGCCGCATGAGCTGCTCGCTGGCGCGCCGGGCGGTACTGGAGCGATAACCGAAGCTGGCGGCGACACGGTCTTGCAAGTCGAACACGAGGATGTCCTGGCGGCGCCTGGCGATGATATGCAAGTGAGCGCGCAGCGTTTTCAGAAAGGCTTCGTTGCGATGTAGCTCGCGGGCTTCGCGGTGGGTGATCAGCCCGAGCGCGTCGAGTTCGCGCCAGCTGCTGCCAAAGCCCGCCGCCTGGGTGACCCAGAGAATCAGTTGAAGGTCGCGCAGCCCACCCGGACTTTCCTTGATATTGGGTTCGAGCGCGTAGGGCGTATCCTGGAAGCGGGCATGCCGCTGGCGCATCTCAAGTACCTTGGCCTGAAAAAACGCGCGTGGTTCGAGCGTTGTCCGGTACTGCCGGGTAAAGCGTTCGACCAGTTGCGCGTTGCCGGTAATGCGCCGCGCTTCGAGCAGTGAGGTGCGCACCGTGATGTCCTGGGCTGATTCCTCGAGACATTGGGAGACGGTGCGCACGCTGCTGCCCAGCTCCAGCCCCAGATCCCAGGCAAAACCAATGAACTGCTCGACGCAGGCTTCGAGACCTGCCACTGGCGTATCGGGCAGCAACACCAGAATATCGACGTCGGAATAAGGCGCCAGTTCATTGCGTCCGTAGCCGCCGACCGCCAGTAGCGCGGGTTCCTCGGGAAGCTGGCAGGCGTCCCAGGCTTGTCGCAGGGTGTCATCGGTGAGGCGGGCGAGCGCCTGCATCACGCTGTCGATGCGCGTGGAGGTTTCCGCGCGCGCCAGCAATTGCGCCTTGGCTGCCCGGTAATCCGCCTTGAGCGACGCGGCAGCGGGCGGCATGCAAGCTGACGCGTGGTTCTTGATGGAGCGAGGGGGCAATGAGGGCAAAAGAGGGGCGGGTTGACGTGGGTGCCAGGGGGGCGCTCGAAGCCGCCGCTCAAGCCGCGGCGACGAGGGCGGGGCGCTCGGGCGTACCCGCGGACACGGTGAGCACGTCGTAACCGGTCGGGGTGACCAGCACGGTGTGCTCCCACTGTGCCGAGAGACTGCGATCCCGGGTTTTGACGGTCCATTGATCGGGCATGGTGCGGATATCGCGCCGCCCCGCATTGATCATGGGTTCGATGGTGAAGATCATGCCTGCTTGCAGTTCAAGCCCGGTGCCGGGGCGGCCGTAATGGAGAATTTGCGGATCTTCGTGAAAAACCGTGCCGATGCCGTGACCGCAGTACTCGCGCACCACGCTATAGCCCTGGGCTTCGGCATGGCGCTGGATCGCGTGGCCGATATCGCCGAGATGCGCGCCCGGGCGGACCTGGACGATGCCGAGCCACATGCATTCGTAGGTGGTCTGGGCCAGCCGGCGCGCCAGAATGGAGCCCTCGCCGACAATGAACATGCGGCTTGTATCGCCGAAATAGCCGTCTTTGATGACGGTGACGTCGATATTGAGCGCATCGCCGTTTTTCAGGATTTTGTCGCCGGGAATGCCATGGCAGATCACATCATTGACTGAAATACAGGTGGCTTTGGGGTAGGGCGGATAGCCTGGCGGCTGGTAGTTGAGCGGCGCGGGAATCGTGCCTTGCTGCTGCAGCATGTACTCGTGGCATAAGCGGTCGAGCTCGGCCGTGGTGATACCTGCGGCGATAAAAGGGGTGATGTAGTCGAGCACCTCGCTCGCCAGGCGGCAGGCGATGCGCATCTGGGCGATATCGTGTTCGTTTTTGAGGGTAATCGACATGATTGGAATTTGGGATGCAAATATTTGTCGATTATCGCACTATCCGCCTGCCTCCGCCGGCTTTTGCGCGATTGGCCTTGCGGCCTGGGGAAGGGATGAGACCGGGTTTGAGGCCTTGGAGCCAAGACATGTCCTGGCTATACCGGTTGAGTGTGGGTATAGCCACATGCTATAATCTTTGGCTAGGTCGTCTATGCTCTTGGGCGAATCCTGTGTTTGTAATCCGTGGAAAGGTTGTGTGCGGGTTATGTGGTGCGGGGTGATGCGGGGTGGTGCGGGGCCGGGAGCGAAAAACGGCGGCTGAGCGTAGCAGGTAGTACGAGTACGGTAATACGGCAGTACGGCAGTACATTCGCAAGCTGGCGCATCCAGGGTGTTTGTGTGGTGAATAAATAACCGGTGCACGGTGCAAGCCCGGGCGCCACAGTCACAAATACGGCAGCCAGCTTAAGACCTAACCCTTGTGGAGTTTTTCATGGCAGTTACCATGCGTCAAATGCTGGAAGCGGGTGTCCACTTTGGTCACCAGACACGCTTCTGGAACCCCAAGATGGCCCCTTTCATCTTTGGTCATCGCAACAAGATTCACATCATCAACCTCGAAAAAACGCTGCCGATGTACAACGACGCGCTCAAGTATGTGCGTCAGCTGGCAGCCAATCGCGGCACGATCCTGTTTGTCGGCACCAAGCGCCAGTCGCGCGACACCATTGCTGAAGAAGCACAGCGCGCGGGCATGCCTTATGTCAACGCACGCTGGCTCGGCGGCATGCTGACCAACTTCAAGACCTTGAAAGTTTCGATCAAGCGCCTGAAAGAAATGGAAACCGCGGTTGAAGCCGGCGATCTCGAGCGCATGAGCAAAAAAGAAGCGCTGCTGTTCGAACGCGAAATCGCCAAGCTGCAAAAGTCGATTGGCGGCGTGAAAGACATGGGCGGCATTCCTGATGCGATTTTCGTGGTTGACGTGGGCTACCACAAAATTGCCGTCACTGAAGCGAACAAGCTGGGCATCCCGGTGATCGCCGTGGTCGACACGAACCATTCGCCTGAAGGCATTGATTACGTGATCCCAGGTAACGACGACGCCAGCAAGGCTGTTGCCCTGTACACGCAAGGCGTGGCGGATGCGATCCTCGAAGGTCGCTCGAATGCAGTGAACGAAGTGGTGCAGGCGGCACGTGGCGGTGACGGCGACGAGTTCGTCGAGGTCAGCGCGGAGGCGTAAAGCAGCCCGTTTCCGGCAAAAAAGGGGGCTCTCTATAGGCCCCCTTTTTTTAAGCCGCGATATCTGGCGTTTAGGGTGAGTCATCGCAGATCATGATCTGCGGCATACACCCCTGAAGCGGCGAACTAAAGTAGCAAGCCGAAGCCAGATCGAAGGCGAAACCAGTCTCTTCTGTCTGTATCCAATGCAGGCAGCGTGTGAAAGACAAACCCAGACAGACCCAAGGAGCAAATAATGGCGGCAATTACCGCAAGCATGGTTGCAGAGCTGCGCGCAAAAACTGATGCGCCCATGATGGAATGCAAAAAAGCCCTGACCGAAGCCGATGGCGACATGGCGCGTGCTGAAGAGCTGCTGCGCGTGAAGCTGGGCAACAAGGCTAGCAAGGCGGCTTCGCGCGTGACGGCCGAGGGCGTGATCGCATCGTTCATGGGCGGCAATGCGGGCGCGATTGTCGAGCTGAATTGCGAAACCGATTTCGTTTCGAAAAACGATGATTTCAACGCTTTTGCAAAAACCGTCGCAGAACTCGTGGCAACACACAATCCGGCCGATGTCGCTGCGCTGTCGGCGCTGCCGCTCGATGGCTCGACCGTTGACGCGATCCGTCTGGCGCTGGTGGGCAAGATCGGTGAAAACCTGTCGATCCGCCGCTTCGTGCGTTTCGAAACGGCAGGCAAGCTGGCCGCTTACCTGCACGGTACCCGCATCGGTGTGCTGGTCGAATACAGCGCGGCCGATGAGCAGATTGGCCGGGACGTGGCCATGCACATCGCAGCCATGAAACCGGTTGCGCTGTCGTCGAAAGACGTTCCGGCGGAACTGATCGCCACCGAGCGCAATATCGCGGAGCAAAAGGCGGCCGAATCCGGCAAACCTGCCGAGATCGTGGCGAAGATGGTCGAAGGCAGCGTGCAGAAGTACCTGAAAGAAGTATCGCTGCTCGATCAGACTTTCGTGAAAAACGACAAGCAAACGATCGAACAGATGTTGAAAGCGGCCAATGCCAGCGTGCAAAAGTTTGCGCTGTTCGTGGTCGGTGAAGGCATCGAAAAGCGCCAGGACGACTTTGCTGCCGAAGTGGCAGCCCAGGTTGCCGCGGCCAGACAGCAGTAAGTTTTAAAATCATTTTAGTTTTTCGCCAATTGCATTTCGCGGCGGCTGCGGCAGATGTTCTTTCTGTCGCAGCCAGCATGCCAACGTCGTGCGTACTCGTGCGTACACTTGAGCACACGCTTCACGTGCCGGGTGGCTGACAGTCCTTGCCTTGAATTCTGAAGTTTTATCTACCGTCCTTTTTGCGCGATCTGGATATTCTCTATGCCCACTGCCTATAAACGCGTTTTGCTTAAACTCTCCGGCGAAGCATTAATGGGCGATGATGCCTTTGGCATTAATCGCGCGACAATCGAGAGAATGGTTGCTGATGTCGCTGAGGTCGTGCAGCTTGGCACGCAATTGGCGGTCGTGATCGGTGGCGGCAATATTTTTCGTGGCGTGGCAGGCGGTGCGGCCGGCATGGATCGCGCGACAGCCGATTACATGGGTATGCTGGCCACCATGATGAATGCGCTGGCGCTGCAGGATGCCATGCGTCACGCGGGCATCGAAGCCCGTGTGCAGTCGGCGCTGAGAATGGATCAGGTGGTTGAGCCGTATATCCGGCCGCGCGCGATTCGTCAGCTCGAAGAGGGCAAGGTCGTCATTTTTGCCGCGGGCACGGGCAATCCCTTTTTCACGACCGATACCGCAGCTGCTTTGCGTGGCTCCGAAATCGGCGCGGAAGTCGTGCTGAAAGCGACCAAGGTCGATGGCGTTTATTCGGCCGATCCAAAAAAAGACCCCAACGCAACGCGTTACACGACCATCAGCTTCGACGAAGCGATCGGTCGCAATCTTCAGGTCATGGATGCCACGGCTTTTGCCTTGTGCCGCGACCAGAAGCTGCCAATCCGGGTGTTTTCAATTGTCAAGCCGGGTGCGCTTAAGCGCATCATTCAAGGCGTGGACGAAGGTACGCTCGTCCACGTGTAAACTCTTGTCCATCGCGTGGGTTTTCACGCGGGCCCCAACTGCCATTTTGGGCGCCGGTGGCTCGCACCGTTTTGCAGGTTCGGAGGTTTAAAAATGTCTGTGGCTGATATTACAAAGGGCGCTGAGCAAAAAATGCAGCGCTCCATCGAAGCATTTAAAAACGATCTGTCGAAAATCCGCACAGGTCGCGCCCATACCGGTTTGCTCGATCATATTCAGGTCGATTATTACGGCTCGCCGGTGCCTATTTCCCAAGTAGCGAACATGACGCTGATCGACGCCCGGACAATCGGCGTTCAGCCATGGGAAAAAAAGATGGTGACCGTGGTCGAAAAAGCGATTCGTGATTCCGATCTCGGGCTGAACCCGGCCACTCAAGGCGACATGATTCGCGTTCCGATGCCCGCCTTGACTGAAGAGCGCCGTCGTGAACTGGCCAAAGTGGTCAGGAGCGAAGGCGAAACAGCGAAAGTCGCGGTGCGCGGCTTGAGGCGCGACGCCAATGAGCAACTGAAAAAACTCGTGAAAGACAAAGAGATCTCAGAAGATGACGAGCGTCGTGGCGGCGATGATGTGCAAAAACTGACGGATAAGTCTGTTGCCGAAATCGACAAGCTGGTTCAGTCGAAAGAAGTCGAGATCATGACGGTGTGACGCAATAGTCATGTTTTTCCGTGCCGGGCGCTTGCCGCTCCAATTCTTTTCCTTGCAGTCACTGTCTCAACGGCCATGACCTATACCAGTTCAACCGTCCGCGTGCCTGATGTTGCGACAGTACCGCAGCATATCGCCATCATCATGGATGGCAATGGCCGTTGGGCGACGCAGCGCCGTTTGCCGCGAGTCGCCGGGCATGCGCGCGGCGTGGATGCTGTACGGACCACTGTTGAAGCGTGCGCGCGCGCAGGTGTCGAATATCTGACGCTTTTCGCTTTTAGTTCTGAAAACTGGCGGCGCCCGGACGATGAAGTGTCGTTTCTGATGCGTCTTTTCGTGACGGCGCTTGAGCGCGAGGTCGGCAAGCTGCATGCAAACGGGATTCGCCTGCGCGTCGTGGGCGATCTGGCGATGTTCGACAAGCGCATCCAGGACCTGATCGCGCGTGCGGAAGCCAAAACCGCGCGCAATACCCGTCTGACGCTGACAATTGCGGCCAACTATGGTGGCCGTTGGGACATCATGCAGGCGACGCGCAAACTGGTCGAGCAGTCCGTGTTTGCCGGGCAGGCCGCCGACATCAGCGAAGCAGCCTTTGCCCAGCATCTGGCGATGGCCTACGCGCCGGAGCCCGATCTTTTCATTCGCACGGGCGGCGAGCAGCGGATCAGCAATTTCCTCCTGTGGCAACTGGCTTATACCGAGTTTTATTTCACCGATATTTTCTGGCCAGATTTCGATGGCGCAGCGCTTGAGCAGGCACTGGCCTCCTATACCGGACGTGAGCGCCGTTTTGGCCGGACCAGCGCTCAACTTGAGCCGCAAGCGCAAAACGTCGATCCGCTTCCATGCTAAAAACCCGCGTCATCACGGCACTCGTCCTGCTGGCCGTATTTTTGCCGGTCACACTTTATGCACCCCTCGATGCCTTTGCCGCGCTGATCGGCCTGGTGGTCGTGCTGGCCGCGTGGGAATGGGCCCGTCTGCTGCAAACGGGTGCACGTGGCGCCGTGCTCTACGGCCTGGCTGCGGCTGTCGTGCTCGGCGTCAGCTGGCCGGCCGCATCCCTGACGCCTTCCGCGCAACCGCTTTTTCGGGCGGCGGGTATTTTTTGGCTGCTGGCCGCGCCTTTTGTCCTGTTGCGCAAGCCAGCGCTAGCGCAAGGGGCATGGCGTATCTTTTTGCTGCTGAGCGGACTGGTTTTGCTGAGCGCCTGCTGGCAGGCGCTGGTGGTCGCCCGCCGCTTAGGCGTGCCGTTCGTTTTGTCGCTGCTGTTATTGGTTTGGCTTGCCGATATTGGTGCTTATTTTGCGGGCAAGGCGCTGGGGCGGCACAAGCTGGCCCCGACGATCAGCCCGGGTAAAACATGGGAGGGCGCGGTTGGCGGCTGGCTCCTCGTCATGATCATGGCCGTCGTGGCGATCCTGACCCAGGCTTTCGAGCCCACGCTGTTTTCCGCATTGGCGCAAACGGGGCTGGTTCGTGCGCTGGTGATTGTCACCGTACTGGTGATATTCAGCGTGGTGGGCGATCTGTTCGAGTCGATCCTGAAGCGTCAGGCGGGGGTCAAGGATTCGAGCGGCTTGCTGCCCGGGCACGGCGGTGTACTGGACCGGATTGACGCGCTTTTGCCCGTACTGCCGCTGGCGCTGTTGCTGTTATCCAGCTAGAGAAAAACATGCAAAAAAGTCTGACACTGCTGGGTTCAACCGGCTCGATAGGTGAGAGCACGCTCGATGTGGTCGCAAGGCATCCCGAGCGGTTTTCGATTTACGCGCTGACGGCGCATCGCAACGGCGACAAGCTGGTTGAACAATGCCTGCGTTTTGCGCCTGCGGTTGCGGTCGTCGGTGATGCGGTAACGGCTGGACACGTTGCCGCGAAGCTGCGTGCCGCCGCTTGCAAAACCGAAGTCGTCTATGGGCCGCAAGCGCTGGTCGAGGTTTCGCAAAATGCGCAGTGCGACACCGTGGTGGCGGCGATTGTCGGCGCTGCGGGGTTGGCGCCGAGCCTGGCTGCCGCGCGTGCGGGCAAGCGCATTTTGCTGGCGAACAAGGAAGCGCTGGTGATGTCCGGCTCGATCTTCATGGACGCCGTGCGCGATCACCAGGCAATCCTGCTTCCCGTCGATTCCGAACACAACGCGATTTTCCAGTGCCTGCCGCGCGAGATCAAACTTCACGGCGGCGTTTCGAAAATTATTTTGACGGCGTCGGGCGGGCCGTTCCGCACTCGAGAGCCCGAGTCGCTGGTAGGCGTGACGCCCGAAGAAGCCTGCAAGCATCCCAACTGGGTGATGGGGCGGAAAATTTCCGTTGATTCCGCGACGATGATGAACAAGGGCCTCGAAGTGATCGAGGCGCACTGGCTTTTTGACCTGCCTGGCGAGCGGATCGATGTGCTGATTCACCCGGAAAGCGTGATTCATTCGCTGGTGTCGTATTCCGATGGTTCAGTTCTCGCGCAGTTGGGCAACCCCGACATGCGCACGCCGATTGCGCATGCGCTGGCTTTTCCCGAGCGGGTCGATTCGGGCGTCACGCCACTGGATCTGGTGCAAATTGCCACGCTGTCGTTTGAAAAACCGGATTACAGACGCTTTCCGTGCCTCGCGCTGGCCATGCAGGCGCTCGCCGCAGGTGGACTGGCCAGTGCTGCGCTCAATGCGGCGAACGAAGTGGCGGTGGAGGCTTTCCTGTCGCGCGAGATCGGTTTTGCGGCCATAGCCCAGGTGGTGGAGGCGGTACTCGATGGCTTGCAGAACCGCGAAGCGTCGGGGCTGGATGACGTGATCGAAGCCGATGACGCGGCACGCCGGGCGGCAGCGCAAGCTATCCGCCATCTGCCTGCTGGCTTGCGCCATGCTGCTGGGCATGGTGTGAGGCCATGAGACGCGGATGAGTTTCCTGACTGAAATACTGGCTTTTGTGGTGGCCATTGGCGTGCTGGTGGTGGTTCACGAGTATGGCCACTACAGCGTGGCCCGGTTGTGCGGCGTCAAGGTGCTACGGTTTTCAATTGGCTTTGGCAAGCCACTTGTGCAATGGGTCAGCCCGAAGACAGGCACGGTCTGGACGATTGCTGCCCTGCCGCTGGGCGGCTACGTGAAGATGCTCGACGAGCGGGAAACAGTCGAAGGGGAATCTATTCGCGCTGCCGATTTGCCGCATACCTTTAACCGGCAACCGGTTGCGCGCCGGATTGCTATCGTCGCCGCCGGGCCGGTCGCCAATTTTCTGCTGGCGATTGCGCTCTTTGCCGCGGTTTTTGCGAGTGGCGTGATGGAGCCCGCGGCGATTCTCGCTACGCCTGCGCCGAATACGCTGGCCGCGCGAGCGGGGTTCGAAGGCAACGAGACCATCGTGGCCTTGCGCCGCGCGCAGTCCAGTGAGGCACACCCGGTGCGCTCATGGTCGGACTTGCGCTGGCAGTTGCTGGGAGGCGCTTTTGATCAGCAGCATCTCGTGCTGAGCGCGCGTGATGGCGAGGGTACGTTCGATTTTCCGCTTGATCTGAGCCAGGTAAAGAATCAGGACGTCGATGACGATTTCATGTCGAAGCTGGGTTTTGAACCGGGTGGCGGGACGCTCTCTGTTGTCGGGGTGGCACCGGGTAGCGCGGCACAAAAGGCGGGTCTCGTGGCGGGTGACCGCGTGCAGGCCATTGACGGCAAGCCCGCTGATAATGCCACTGCGTTGATCGCGGTGATCAAGTCGCATGCAGGCCAGCCAGTGACCTTGCAGATTCAGCGGGGCACGGGGGCGCAAGCCACATCGCTGCCCGTGGTGCTGGTGCCGCTGGCCCAGCGTGATGAGGCCAGTGGACAGACGGTCGGGCGCATTGGCGCTGAACTCGCTACCCGGGTGCCCTCGGTGAAGGTCCGGTATGGGCCGCTCGAAAGCCTGCGGCTGGGCGCCCAGCGTACCTGGGAGTTATCGGTTTATTCGCTGCGGATGTTTGGCCGGATGATTATCGGCGAAGCTTCGCTGAAAAATCTTTCCGGGCCCGTGACGATTGCGGATTACGCGGGAAAAAGCGCGCGTCTTGGCTTATCGGCGTTCCTGTCGTTTCTCGCGTTGGTGAGTATTAGTCTGGGCGTGCTTAATCTCTTACCAATTCCGGTATTGGATGGGGGGCATCTGTTATATTATTTGGTTGAAGCTGTAACTGGTACGGCCATATCGGAGCGCTGGCAGCTTGTCCTTCAAAGGGCTGGGCTTGTTTGTATTGTCGCGCTGTCGGCAATTGCGCTTTTCAACGATCTGGCTCGTTTAATCCATTTTTAATGCGTCTGGCAACAACGCCTTTTATAGCGTTTGCCTGATTTGATGCAGCTATACACACTGGGGATGCACGTTGTTTAGACCTCATCGCATTGTTCCTAAAACGGTTATCGCTACAGCAATCGCCGTCTATGGCCTGGCAGCGCACGCAACGGCGCCCTTTGTGGTGCAAGACATCCGGATCGAAGGTTTGCAACGTATCGAGCCCGGTACCGTCTTTGCTTATCTGCCGCTCAGGCAAGGGGATACCTTCACTGACGAGCGGGCATCCGAGGTCATTCGCGCGCTCTATGCCACGGGTTTTTTCAACGACGTGCGGATTGCGACGGAAGGCAATGTCGTCGTCGTCCAGGTGTTGGAGCGTCCGGCAATCGGCACGATCGACTTTTCGGGCATCAGGGAGTTCGACAAGGACAATCTGATCAAGGCGTTGCGTGCGGTTGGGCTGTCGCAAGGCCGCTATTACGACAAGGCGCTGGTTGACAAGGCGGAACAGGAGCTCAAGCGTCAGTATCTGACTAAAGGCTTCTATGCTGCCGAAGTGACCACCACGGTCACGCCGATCGACCGCAATCGTGTGTCGGTGCTGTTCGCGGTGATCGAAGGCCCGAACGCGAAGATTCGCCAGATCAACTTCATCGGCAACAAGGCGTTCAGCACGAGCGCGTTGCGCGACGAAATGCAGCTTTCCACGCCGAACTGGTTCTCCTGGTACACGAAGAACGATTTATACGCAAAAGAAAAGCTCGCGGGCGACCTCGAAAATATCCGTTCGTATTATCTGAACCGCGGCTATCTCGAATTCAATATCGAGTCGACCCAGGTGTCGATCACCCCTGACAAGAAAGACATGTATCTGACGGTGACGCTGCATGAAGGCGAGCCGTACAAGATTTCGGGTATTCGTTTGTCGGGCAATCTGCTCGATCGTGAGGACGAGCTGAACAAGCTCGTCAAGATCAAGCCGGGCGACCGTTTCTCCGCCGAAAAGCTGCAGGCCACCACCAAGGCGATCGTCGACAAGCTCGGCGAGTACGGTTATGCCTTCGCCACCGTGAACGCGCTGCCGCAAATCAACCAGGACAACCAGACCGTCGATCTGACGCTTCAGGTCGATCCAAGCCGCCGCGTGTATGTGCGCCGGATCAACGTGGTGGGCAATACGCGCACACGGGACGAAGTGGTGCGCCGCGAAATGCGCCAGCTCGAAAGCTCGTGGTTCGATTCAAACCGGCTTTCGTTATCCAAAGACCGGATCAACCGTCTTGGCTATTTCACCGATGTCAACGTGAACACCATCCCGGTCGAGGGCACGCCGGATCAGGTGGACGTGGATGTCAAGGTGGCCGAGAAGCCGACTGGCGCGATCACGCTGGGCGCGGGCTTCTCCTCGACTGACAAGGTTGTGCTGTCCGCCGGGGTGTCGCAGGACAACGTGTTCGGCTCAGGCACGAGCCTTGCTGTTAACATCAATACAGCGAAGACATACCGCACGCTGACCGTAACCCAGGTCGATCCGTACTTCACGGTGGATGGGATCAAGCGCATTACCGACCTGTATTACCGCACGTATCAGCCGCTTTATTATTCGACCAATTCGAGCTTCAAGATCGTGACGATGGGCGGCGATCTGAAGTTCGGCATTCCATTTTCTGAAGTCGATACGGTGTATTTCGGCGCGGGGCTGGAGCAAAACAAGCTGGACGTTGACAGCAATACGCCCCAGGCTTACCAGAATTACGTCCAGAACTTCGGTCGTGTTTCGAACAACGCACCACTCACGATCGGCTGGTCGCGCGATGCGCGGGATAGCGCACTGGTGCCAAGCCGCGGTTACTTTACCCAGGCTAACGCCGAGTACGGCACGCCCATTGGCGGCACACAGTATTACAAGGCCGACGTTCAGGCGCAGTACTACTACTCCTTTTCGCGTGGTTTCGTGCTGGGCTTCAACCTCCAGGGGGGGTATGGTCAGGGCATTGGCAACAAACCCTACCCGATTTTCAAGAACTACTATGCGGGCGGTATTGGTTCGGTCCGCGGCTACGAGCCAAGCTCGCTTGGGCCACGCGATCTGAAAACGGGCGACCCGATTGGCGGCTCGAAGATGGTCGTCGGCAATATCGAGCTGACCTTCCCGCTGCCCGGTACCGGCTATGACCGGACATTGCGGGTTTTCACCTTCCTTGATGCGGGTAACGTCTGGGGCGATTCGGCGCAAGGCGGCAATACAACGATCGGGGCGAATGGCCTGCGTTATGGCTATGGAGTCGGTCTGGCGTGGATTTCGCCAATCGGTCCACTTAAGCTGAGCCTCGGTTTCCCGCTGACGAAGCATACCGGCGACCAATATCAAAAATTCCAGTTCCAGATTGGGACCGCATTCTGATGGGCTAGTGGCTAGCCCTGACCCTATACAGCATCGAGAGGATCACCTTGATCACTGGTATGTTTTCGAATCGTTTCACGGGTGCCCTGACATTGGCCCTGGCATTGACCCTGACTCTGGTGACAGACGCAGTGCAGGCCCAGGAAGCTAAAATTGCAGCGGTCAATTCAGACCGGATTCTGCGTGAATCTTCAGCGGCTAAAGTGGCCCAGACCAAACTTGAAGCCGAGTTTGCCCGGCGCGACAAGAACTTGCAGGAGATGGCGCAAAAGCTGAAGTCGACGTCTGATTCGCTCGACAAAAACGGGGCGTCGATGTCTGCCGCTGACCGTGCGCAAAAACAGCGCGACCTGTCGCAACTGGATACCGATTTCCAGCGTAAACAGCGCGAATTTCGTGAAGACCTGAACCAGCGCCGCAACGAGGAGCTGGCTGCGGTGCTGGATCGGGCGAACAAGGTGATTAAACAGATTGCCGAGCAGCAACATTACGATCTGATCGTGCAGGAGGCGGTGTATGTCAGCCCTCGTATTGACATCACCGATCAGGTTCTGAAGGCACTTGCGGCCGCGCCCAACTAAATAAATCAACAGCGGGAGTTTTATCTACATGGCATTGACGCTTGAGGAAATTGTGCGGCGTTTCGGCGGTGAAATTACCGGGGAGCGTTCCCAACCGATTCGCGGCCTGGCGCCACTCGATCGGGCCGGCCCTGAGCAACTGGCGTTTCTTGCCAATCCCAAATATTTGTCGCAGGTCGAAACGACCCAGGCCGGGGCCGTGCTGATCAATGCCGCCGATCTGGCGCGCCTGCCATCCAGTGTGTCGCGCACTTTCATTGTCACGCCCAACCCTTACGCGTATTTCGCACGGGTTGCACAGGCATTTCTCGATCTCGCGGCACCTCCGATGGTGCCGGGCATTCATCCCCGTGCAACGGTCGATCCTTCGGCGCAAATCGCATCCAGCGCGTTGCTTGGCCCCAATGTGACGGTGGAAGCCGGCGCGGTGATCGGCGAACAGGTCCGGCTCGACGCCAATGTGTTTATTGGCCGGGGCACCCATATCGGTGCGGGCTCGCATCTTTATCCCAACGTGACCGTGTACCACGGCTGCAAGGTGGGCGAGCGCGCGATCATTCATGCGGGTGCGGTCATTGGTTCCGATGGTTTTGGCTTTGCACCAGATTTCACCGGCGAGGGTGACGCGCGCACGGGAAGCTGGGTCAAGATTCCGCAGGTCGGCGGTGTCGTGCTGGGGCCGGATGTGGAAATTGGCGCTAACACGACGATCGATCGCGGTGCGATGGCGGATACCGTGATTGAAACCTGCGTGAAAATCGACAACCAGGTGCAAATTGGACATAACTGCCGGATTGGCGCCTACACCGTGATCGCCGGTTGCGCGGGCATTGCGGGCAGTACCACGATCGGGCGGCATTGCATGATCGGTGGGGCCGTGGGTATCGCCGGGCACGTCACGCTGGCTGATCATGTCATTGTCACGGCCAAATCCGGGGTTTCGAAGTCGTTGCCGAAGCCGGGTGTCTACACCAGCGCTTTTCCGGCGATCAACAACGCCGACTGGAACAAAAACGCGGCGTTAATGCGTAATCTGGACAAACTGCGCGAGCGCATCAAGGCGCTTGAAGCGGCTGTTCACGAAACTTCGGTGGCCCATGAAAATTGACGTGGCCTCTCAACACATAGCATCGCTTTAGCAGCCCATTCGCATACTGATAGCGCGTACATGCCATGCGCCATGTGCGCCACAAGCCTTTCAATCTGTCTGCGTTAGTATCCGCAGCCATCTTCACGTTATCCCTGCGTGAGCAGAAATACCATGAGCACTGAAAAAATCAATCTGAATATCCATAAGATTCTGACGCTGCTGCCGCATCGCTATCCGATTTTGCTGGTGGATCGTGTTCTGGAACTCGAACCGCACAAGAGTATCAAGGCGCTGAAAAACGTCACGGTCAATGAACCGTATTTCATGGGACATTTTCCGACGCGCCCCGTCATGCCTGGGGTGCTGATTCTTGAAGCGCTGGCGCAAACCGCCGCACTTTTGACGTTCTCGGAAGAGCCCCACGAACGGGACAATACGCTGTACCTGTTCGTCGGCATCGATAACGCCCGCTTCAAGCGCATTGTCGAGCCCGGCGACCAGTTGATGCTGCACGCAACCTTCGAGCGTCACATGCGCGGTATCTGGAAGTTCAAGGCGCGCGCGGAGGTCGATGGCGTGGTGGCGGCAGAAGCGGATCTGATGTGCGCTACCCGTTCGGCTGATAGCGAGTAAGGTCATGCCTGAGGCACAATCGGGCACACGTTAAACAGAGTCAGAAGTGAGGGCGCATGAGCAGGATTCATCCAACGGCACTTGTCGAGCCGGGCGCACAGATTGATGAAACGGTAGAAATCGGGCCCTACGCGATCATTGGCGCGCATGTGGTCATCGGTGCGCGCACCACAATTGGTTCGCACAGTGTGATCGAGGGCCATACCACGATTGGCACGGACAACCGGATTGGCCATTACGCGGCAGTAGGCGGCCGGCCGCAGGACATGAAGTACCGCGATGAGCCGACGCGTCTTGTTATCGGGGATCGCAACGCCATCCGTGAATTCACCACGATCCACACGGGCACAGTGCAGGATCGGGGCGTGACGACGCTCGGCGATGACAACTGGATCATGGCTTACGTGCATGTCGGCCATGACTGCCAGATTGGCAACCATGTGATTTTGTCGAGCAACGCCCAGATGGCGGGCCACGTGATCATCGGCGATTACGCGATCATTGGCGGCATGTCTGGTGTGCATCAGTTTGTGCGAATTGGCGCCCATGCGATGTTGGGTGGTGCCTCGGCGCTGGTCCAGGATATTCCGCCGTTTGTGATTGCCGCTGGCAACAAGGCCGAACCGCACGGCATCAATGTGGAAGGCTTGCGCCGGCGAGGGTTCTCGGCAGATGCCATTTCGGCGCTGCGCGCGGCTTACCGGCTGCTCTACAAAAATAGCCTGTCCCTTGAGGAGGCCAAGGCGCAGATCCGCGAACTCGCCGCGGCCGGGGGCGAGGGCGACGAGCCGGTGAGCACGCTGCTGGGTTTTATTGAAACCTCGCAGCGCGGCATCATCCGCTAGCCCATGACACTTTCTTCCCGCTCGCTGCGGCTTGCACTGGTGGCCGGCGAGCCATCCGGCGATCTGCTGGCCGCCGCGCTGCTCAAAGGTTTGTCCAAACGCTTGCCCGCTACGACCCGCTACGATGGCATTGGCGGTCCGCGCATGATTGCGGGCGGTTTCGAGGCGCACTGGCCGATGGAAAAACTGTCGGTGCGAGGTTACGTCGAAGCATTGCGCCATGTGCCGGGTATTTTGCGCATTCGCAACGAGCTAAAACGCCAGTTGCTGGCGGAGCCGCCTGACGCGTTTATCGGTGTGGATGCCCCTGATTTCAACTTTGGGCTCGAACATGCATTGCGCGATGCGGGCATACCTACGATTCATTTCGTGTGCCCATCGATCTGGGCATGGCGTGGCGGGCGGATCAAAAAGATCGTCAAGGCGGTCGATCACATGCTGTGCGTGTTTCCGTTCGAGATTGCGCTGCTTGAACGCTCAGGCGTAGCGGCAACCTATGTCGGCCATCCGCTGGCTGACGATATCCCGTTTGTGCCCGATACGCTGGGTGCGCGCCGTCTGCTGGGGTTGCCCGACAGTGCACCCGTGATTGCCGTGTTGCCGGGTAGCCGTCGTTCTGAAATTAACCTGATCGGGCCAACGTTTTTCGCTGCGATGGCGCTGATGCAGCAACGCGAGCCAGGCGTGCGCTTTGTCATGCCCGCAGCAACGCCCGCATTGCGCGAGTTGCTGCAACCTCTGGTTGACGCCCACCCGCAACTCGCGCTGACGCTGACTGATGGCCAGGCGCAAATGGCCATGACAGCCGCCGATGCGATTCTCGTCAAAAGCGGCACGGTGACGCTTGAAGCCGCGCTTTTGAAAAAACCCATGGTGATTTCCTACAAGGTGCCATGGCTGACGGGACAAATCATGCAGCGCCAGGGCTATTTGCCGTATGTGGGTTTGCCGAACATTCTCGCGGGACGGTTTGTCGTGCCTGAAATCCTCCAGCATTTCGCCACGCCCGAAGCGCTCGCCGATGCCACGCTCAAGCAGTTGCACGATGACGCCAACCGTCGCGCGCTGACGGAAATTTTCACGCAAATGCATCACACGCTGAAGCAAAACACCGCCGAGCGGGCGGCGGATGCGGTGGCGCAGGTGATTCACGCACGCAAGCCCCGCTCCTGATGGCGCCCCGAACAATACGCAAGCCTGGCGCTGCCACGGCGGCAGGCTCGATGAGTTTCAGCTTTGCTGTGCCCGGTGAAATCATCTGTGGCGTCGATGAAGCCGGGCGCGGGCCACTGGCGGGCCCCGTCGTGGCTGCGGCGGTGATTCTCGACCCGGCACGGCCCATCGCAGGTCTTGATGACTCGAAGGCGCTGAGTGCCAAAAAGCGCGAAATACTCTTCGAACAGATCACCGAACGCTCGCTGGCGTATTGCGTCGCATCGGCTTCCGTAGAAGAAATCGACACGCTGAATATCCTGCACGCCACGATGCTGGCGATGAAGCGCGCGGTTGAGGGCCTGTCGCTGATACCGACGCTGGCCCAAATCGACGGCAACCGTTGCCCGCTGTTGAGCGTGCGGTGCGAGGCGATTATCGGTGGCGATGCGCTGGTGCCCTGTATTTCGGCGGCTTCGATCCTGGCCAAGGTCACACGTGACCGAATGTTGCTCGACTTGCATCAGCGCTTTCCGCTGTATGGCTTTGATGCCCATGCCGGGTATGGCACGGCACGCCATCTGGCGGCCTTGCGTGAGCATGGGCCATGCGAGCATCACAGGCGTTCGTTTGCACCGGTGCGCGAAGCCTGGCGGCAGCGCGAGTCACTCGCACCGCCCGGCCGTGATGCTGCTGATATCCAGACGTAACGGCGATGCCTTGCGGTTTACGGCTTGCAGCTATTTCGCGTTTGTGTTTTTTCTCCTTCAATGATTCCCGCTGCCTGTGAAAGCCATCACCTCGCGCGATAACCCGCTCTACAAGCGTTTGAAGGCGCTAGCCGGCTCGCCGCAACAGCAGCGCCGCAGCCCGCATGCCTTGCTCGAAGGGCTGCACCTGGCGAGCGCCTATCTGGACACCGTGGGTCAGCCGCAGACTTGCCTCGTCACTGAAGGCGCATTGCGTCATGCCGAAACGCGAGCCATCATCGCGCGGATTGACGACCATCGGATCGTGACTTTGCCCGATGCGTTATTTACCCAGTTGTCGAATGTGGTGCAGGGCATCGGGCTCGTGCTCGAGGTGAGCAAGCCCAGCGCGCCACTGCCGCAACAGGTCACGCAAACCTGTGTGGTGCTGGATGGCGTTCAGGATGCGGGCAACGTCGGGTCGATTTTGCGCAGCGCGGCAGCGGCGGGTATTGGCCATGTTTTTTGCGCGCCGGGCACGGCCGGGGCTTGGTCGTCGAAGGTATTGCGCTCCGCCATGGGGGCCCATTTTCTGCTGCACCTATACGAAAACGTTGATTCGCCGATGTTGATCGAGCGGCTCGCGCTGCCCGTCGTGATTACTGATTCGCATGGCGCCGCGGCGCTTTACGATTGCGATCTGACAGGGCCGTGTGCGTGGGTGCTGGGTAATGAAGGCGCGGGTGTTTCCGCCGTGTGGCGGGAGGCGGTGACGCAGCGGGTCACGATTCCCCAGCCCGGCGGCATGGAATCGTTGAACGTTGCAGCAGCGGCTGCGATTTGTCTCTTTGAGCAGTGCCGCCAGCAGCGGCGGCATTGAGGGTTGTGCGACGTGGGGGCGTGGCATTGACGTCGCCGCGATGGCGGCCGGGCCGGTTGTGGCGTCTGCCGCTGGGCCGGATCAGTATCCTGGCCGCTCTAGCCGGAGCTCTTGCAGAATCGTGGTGGCGATTTCCTCGATTGACTTATGCGTTGAAGACAGCCAGTTCACCCCTTCGCGGCGCATCATCGCTTCGGCTTCGTTGATCTCGTAGCGGCAGTTTTCGAGCGCGGCATATTTGCTGCCTGGACGCCTTTCATTGCGAATCTCCGAGAGCCGTTGCGGATCAATCGACAGCCCGAACATTTTTTGCCGATGAGGCAGCAGCGAGGTAGGCAGCTTGCCCCGCTCGAAATCTTCGGGAATCAGCGGATAGTTGGCTGCCTTGACGCCGTATTGCATCGCCAGATACAGGCTGGTTGGCGTTTTGCCGCTGCGCGACACACCCACCAGAATCACATCGGCCTCGGCCAGATTGCGGTTCGATTGTCCATCGTCGTGGGCTAGCGAAAAATTGATGGCCTCGATGCGGCTTTTGTATTCGTCGGTATCGGCGTTCTGGTGCCCGCGGCCAATCGCATGGGTCGATTTGAGCTCAAGCTCCTGCTCAAGAGGTTCGACAAAGGTCTGGAACATGTCCAGTACTAGCGCGTTCGAGCCCTTGACGATCTGATTCGACGCGCTGTTGACGAGCGTAGTGAACACGATTGGGCGGCGGCCTTCCTGCTGCACGGCCTCATTGATTTTTTCGAGCGTGGCGTAGGCTTTCTCGGTTGAATCGACAAACGGCACGCGGACCAGACGGAATTTCTGGTCGAACTGGGAGAGGATCGAATGCGCGAAGGTTTCGGCAGTGATCCCCGTTCCGTCGGAGACGATAAATACGGTGGGCGGCATCAGCGGCAAGAAAGTGAATTTGAAGGGAGCGGTTTGAGGCGTGATTTTAAGACTTAAACCTAAGACTTAAGACGTAATTCGCGTTCGGCCGCCCCATTTGGCATGGTCGGCACGGTAGAATAGCGGCAACC
Source organism: Paraburkholderia hayleyella (assembly GCF_009455685.1). Lineage (NCBI taxonomy): Bacteria > Pseudomonadati > Pseudomonadota > Betaproteobacteria > Burkholderiales > Burkholderiaceae > Paraburkholderia > Paraburkholderia hayleyella. The sequence goes on from NZ_QPES01000001.1 coordinate 1,697,016, forward strand.
TGTTGGATAAGCAATTGTGACGGTCGTTTATTGCGGTGATTGGCTGTGATTCGCAGTTTTTTGCGAGTTATTCATTTAATTTTCGTCAATTACCTTCTTTTTAGCACTGGACGAAATATCTTCCAGACGCGCTCCACGATTGTTTCTCCAACAGGTTATGCAAGACACCACAGCATCAGTGGCGTGAATCAGTGACGTGACATCCGTGACGCGATTACTGACCGGTTCCCGATGCCGTGCCGTGTTCAAGCCCACTTGCATAACCGTCTATTTTTTCTCACTTAGGGGCTTGTATGACTCAATCCAACACCTTTGCAAAGGACCAGGCGTATGTAGTGCCGTTTGAACAGCTGCGCATGACTGACGTCGAAATTGTCGGCGGCAAGAATGCGTCGCTGGGTGAAATGATTAGCCAGCTCGCTGAAGCAGGGGTTCGCGTGCCGACAGGCTTTGCTACCACCGCGCTGGCGTTCCGCGATTTCCTCGCGCACAACAACCTGGCCGAACGGATTGCGCAGCGTCTTGAAAAGCTCGATATCGACGACGTCAAGGCGCTCGCCGAAGCGGGCAAGGACATTCGCCAGTGGATCATTGGCGCGCCGCTACAGCCGCGCCTGGAAAACGAGATTCGCGCAGGTTTTGAGATATTGCAAAAAAGCTCCCCAGAGGAGCTTTCATTTGCCGTGCGCTCGTCTGCCACGGCGGAAGATTTGCCTGATGCGTCCTTCGCCGGGCAACAGGAAAGCTATCTGAACGTGGTCGGGATCGACGACGTGCTGGATCGCATGAAGCATGTGTTTGCCTCGCTGTATAACGACCGCGCGATTTCCTACCGGGTGCACAAGGGCTTCACGCATGCTGAAGTCGCGCTGTCGGCGGGTGTGCAGCGCATGGTGCGCTCGGACGTGGGTGCCGCAGGCGTCATGTTTACGCTCGATACCGAGTCGGGTTTCCGCGAAGCGGTGTTCATCACCTCAAGCTATGGCCTGGGCGAAACCGTGGTGCAGGGGGCGGTGAACCCGGATGAGTTCTACGTCTTCAAGACAACACTGGCGCAAGGCAAATATCCGATTATTCGCCGCTCGATCGGCTCCAAACTGGTGCGCATGGAGTTCACTGGCCAGGGCGAGCCTGGCCGGGTGAAAACCGTCGATGTGCCCCACGAGCAGCGCAACCGCTTTTCGATCACCGATGACGACGTGATCGAACTGGCAAAGTACGCCGTCATCATCGAGCGCCACTATCAGCGGCCGATGGATATCGAATGGGGCAAGGATGGCCGTGATGGCAAAATTTTCATCTTGCAGGCACGTCCCGAAACCGTGAAAAGCCAGGCGGCGGGCAAGGCCGAGCAGCGCTTCAAGCTCAAGGGGCAGTCGCAAGTCATCGCCACGGGCCGCGCGATTGGGCAAAAAATTGGCGCGGGGCCGGTGCGGGTGATTCACGATCCGTCTGAAATGGACCGCGTGCAGCCCGGTGACGTGCTGGTGGCCGACATGACCGATCCAAACTGGGAACCCGTGATGAAGCGCGCCGCGGCGATTGTCACGAACCGGGGTGGCCGGACTTGTCACGCGGCCATCATTGCGCGTGAACTGGGTGTGCCAGCGGTGGTGGGCTGCGGCGATGCGACCGATCTGCTGAAAGACGGCGCGCTGGTGACGGTGTCGTGCGCCGAGGGTGACGAAGGCAAGATTTACGATGGTCTGCTTGAAACCGAGGTCACCGACGTGCAGCGCGGCGAGTTGCCGCCCATTCCCGTGAAAATCATGATGAACGTGGGCAATCCCCAGCTAGCGTTCGATTTCTCGCAGTTGCCAAACGGCGGTGTGGGTCTCGCGCGGCTCGAGTTCATCATCAACAACAACATTGGGGTTCATCCGCGCGCCATTCTCGAGTACCCGAATATCGCCCAGGATCTGAAAAAAGCCGTCGAGAGCGTCGCGCGTGGCCACGCCTCGCCGCGCGCGTTTTACGTTGACAAGCTGACGGAAGGTATTGCCACGATTGCGGCGGCGTTTTATCCGAAGCCCGTGATCGTGCGTCTGTCGGATTTCAAATCGAACGAATACAAGAAGCTGATCGGCGGCTCGCGCTATGAGCCGGATGAAGAAAACCCGATGCTCGGCTTCCGTGGTGCATCACGTTATATTTCGGACGATTTTGCCCAGGCGTTCGAAATGGAATGTATCGCGCTCAAGCGCGTGCGCGAAGAGATGGGGCTCGATAACGTCGAAATCATGGTGCCGTTCGTGCGGACCCTGAAGCAGGCGGAGCGTGTGGTGGGCTTGCTGGCAAAGTTCGGCTTAAAGCGTGGCGACAACGGGCTGCGCCTGATCATGATGTGCGAAGTCCCCTCGAACGCGATCCTCGCCGAAGAGTTCCTGCAGTACTTCGACGGTTTTTCGATTGGTTCGAACGATCTGACGCAGCTTACGCTGGGTCTTGACCGCGATTCGGGCATGGAGCTGCTCGCGGTGGACTTTGACGAGCGTGATGCGGCGGTCAAGTTCTTGCTGCAACGTGCGATTTCGACCTGCTTGCGGCTGAACAAGTACGTTGGCATTTGCGGCCAGGGCCCGTCCGATCATCCTGACTTTGCGCAGTGGCTGACGCAGGAGGGCATCGCGTCGATCTCGCTCAATCCCGACACGATCATCGATACCTGGCAAGCCCTGGCTCATTCGAACGCGAGACCGGCAGTGGCTTGATGAGCGGGATAGCGCATTAATTTTTGTAAGAAATAGCGTGTCCGTGCTATAACACCCCGGTCTGTCCGGGGTGTTTTTTTATGGAGAGCAATGTGATGTCTGGTGGATTGTTCTGGTGGATCGGGGCGGGCATGCTGATCGTGCTGGAGTTGTTTAGCGGGACGTTGTATTTGCTGATGGTTGCCCTCGGTTTTATTGCTGCCGCGTTTGCTCACTGGGCGGGTGGCAGTATCGCGTTGCAGTTTGCGCTGGCCGGGGGCGTGGCACTTGTCGCCATGCTGCTGTTGAACCGCTCCAGGCTTGGCCGTAAGGCTTCAGGGGACGCCACGCACAATCCTGATATGAATCTCGATATCGGGCAAACACTCGATATCCCGGCATGGCGCGAGCGGCGCACGCGAACGGCGTACCGCGGCGCGGCCTGGGATGTCGAGCTCGAGCCTGGCGAGCCTGAGGATGCAGGTCTTTACGAGATCGTCGCGTTACGCGGCAACTGTCTTGTCGTCGTGGCGCACAGGCCGCGCGGTTGAGGGCTGGCGGCCAGGTTTATAGCCACGGGTTATATCGGCGGTTTGTAGCAACGGTTTGTACCAACTACGGGAGTGAAAATTGTGATTACAGCAGTGGTGTTTGTTGTCATCGTCGCGGTGATCGCGCAAAGCATCAAGATCGTGCCGCAGCAGCATGCATGGGTGCTCGAGCGCTTTGGCCGTTATCGCCGGACGCTCGCGCCGGGCTTGAATTTTGTCGTTCCGTTCATGGACCGGGTGGCCTACAAGCATGTTCTGAAAGAAACACCGCTCGATGTACCAAGCCAGGTGTGTATTACCCGCGATAACACGCAGTTGCAGGTGGATGGCGTGCTGTATTTTCAGGTGACTGACCCAATGAAGGCGTCGTATGGCTCGAGCGATTTCATGTTCGCTATTACCCAGCTATCGCAAACGACCCTGCGCTCGGTCATTGGCAAGCTCGAACTCGACAAGACGTTTGAGGAACGTGATTTCATCAACCACAGCATTGTGTCGTCGCTCGACGAAGCCGCACTGAACTGGGGCGTCAAAGTGTTGCGTTACGAGATCAAGGATCTGACACCGCCGAAAGAAATCTTGCATGCGATGCAGGCACAAATTACGGCCGAACGCGAAAAACGTGCGCTGATCGCTGCCTCGGAAGGGCGCAAACAGGAGCAAATCAATATCGCTTCCGGGGGGCGGGAAGCCGCGATCCAGAAATCCGAGGGTGAGCGCCAGGCGGCAATCAATCAGGCGCAGGGGCAGGCTTCAGCGATTCTGGCCGTGGCGGAAGCCAACGCCCAGGCCATTCAGAAGATTGCTGCCGCGATCCAGTCAACGGGCGGGATGGAAGCGGTCAACCTGAAGGTTGCGGAGCAATACGTGAGCGCCTTCGGCAATCTGGCGAAGCAGGGCACGACACTGATCGTTCCCGGTAACCTTGCGGATATGAGCACGATGATCGCGTCGGCGCTGACGATCGTGAACAAAAATAAAGGCGCTGATTTACCGCTTAACCGCTGATTGCCATGGCGGGTGCGGCCCAAAAGTGGGACACAAAATAGCCCGCGGTTCAATTTGAACCGCGGGCTATTTGTTGTACGGGCGAAGCCAGGCTTCAAACAGGCTGGCCGGATAAGCCATGAAGGCCCAGCCAGCCGCGCACCGCGTCAGGACGGTGAGCGCATCAGCCGTGCTTTTTCGCGCTCCCAGTCGCGTTTTTTCTCGGTTTCGCGTTTGTCATGCATCTTTTTGCCCTTGGCGAGACCAATTTCGCATTTGATCAGGCCACCCTTGTAATGAAAGTTAAGCGGCACGATGGTGTAGCCGCGCCGCTCGACCTTGCCGATCAGTTTGCTGATTTCTTCGTTGTGCAACAGCAGCTTGCGCGTGCGCACCGGGTCCGGCGTGATGTGGGTGGAGGCGGCTAGCAGCGGGCTGATGTGCGCGCCAATCAGGAACAGCTCGCCATTGCGGATGATGACGTAGCCTTCCTTGATCTGGCCGCGCCCAGCGCGTAGGGCTTTGACCTCCCACCCTTCGAGCACAAGCCCTGCTTCGTAGCGGTCTTCGATGAAATAGTCGAAGAAGGCTTTTCTGTTGTCGGTGATGCTCATGAATGGAAAGCGCCCAACTCGTTTAAAATCGCGATTTTAGCAAAGCGGGGCCAATAAAGCCCGCAGAGCTTGTCCACTCTTGCCGCGAGCTCTCCAATTTATGGCGGATGTCCAAAAAACCGTACTGATTCGCCATTCGGCGGAGCAAATGTTCGACCTCGTCACGGATGTCGCCGATTACCCCAATTTCCTGCCCTGGTGCGGTGGCGTCGAAATCCGGCGCCAGGATGAAACCGGCATGGAGGCGAGGATCGATATCAATTTCAAGGGTATCCGGCAACATTTCGCCACTCGCAATACGCAGCAGCGCCCCAGCCGGATCGATATGGAGTTTACCGACGGCCCGTTTCGCAAGTTCACGGGTTACTGGTGTTTTACGCCGTTACGTGCGGATGCCTGCAAGATCGAGTTCGCGCTTCATTATGAATTTTCCAGCATTATTCTCGAAAAATTGATCGGGCCGGTGTTTAGCCACATCGCCAACACGTTTGTCGAGTCCTTCGTGAAGCGCGCTGACCAGCGCTATGGCAAGACATGAGCCGCACATGAGCACGCTATTGGCCATCGAGGTTTGCTACGCGCTACCAGAGCAGCAAACGCGCATTGCGCTGATGCTGCCGCCCGGTGCAACGCTGCAACAGGCACTGGACGCGAGCGGAATCCTCCAGCGCCATCCCGGGATCGATCTTGAACAGCAAAAAGTGGGGGTTTTTGGCAAGCTCAAGCCACTTGATACCGTGCTGTCCGATCACGACAGGGTGGAAATTTACCGGCCGTTAAAAGTTGATCCGAAAGCCGCCCGTGCCCGCCGCGTGGATAAAACCCGCAAGGCGGGCTCTACCGAAGGCCGCCGCTGGCGGCCACGCGATCCGGGCTAGGGCGGGGCCTGAGGCATCCTGCCTCAGCCTCGCCCGCGTGGGGCGGCGTGTTGCCAGTACCGCTGCCGGCCGGTCAAAGAATAGGGGTGGGCACAGGCTCCTGAGTTTGACCCGTGGCGTTTGTCGCGCGGCGGGCCGCACCCTGATTCGCATGCTGCCGCACCGACCAGCTCACTCCTGCCATGAGCAGGACGATCGCAGCGACTTCAAGTGGGCGCGGCATGCGGTGGTCGTAGACAAATCCATAGAGCAACGCGAACAGCGTTTCAAACACAATCAACTGTCCGGAAAGCGTGAGTGGCAGCCGCTTTGATGCGGCGTTCCAGAGCCCGTTGCCAAGCCACGATGCGCCGACCGCCAGCACCAGGTTCAGGAGCCAGAACGTTTGCCAGCGTTCATGCGAGAGCGCCATCTGCGACATGCCGGAGGGCAATAACGCGAGCCCCAGCCACAGCATGAGGCCGAGGGCGCCCGTCACAATGCCCCATAACACGGACCATTCATTGCCATTGAAACGTGTATTGCGTTGCAGATAACGGCTATTGGCGACGGCAAACCATGACCAGCAGGCTAAGGCCCCCGTGGCGCAGAGGAGGCCGCCTAGCCAGGTGGCAATGCTCCCCGGACGGTGGCCGCCGATGGGCAGGACGTCGATATTGATACACAGGATGCCGGCGGCCACCAGTGTGAGCGGGAAGGCGAGGCGTCGCAGGGGAACGGCATGCGCGTCGCGGCGACCTAGCAACGTGACGGTGACAGGCAACACGCCAATGATGAGCGAAGTCGGGGCGACCCCGATCATCTGCACGGCGCGAGTCAGCAGGATGTAATACAACAGGTTGCCCGCCAGCGCGAGCAAGATCAGGGCGCGCAGATCAGCCCGGGTCAGGCGTTGCAGCAGCGAACGCGCGATCGGCAGGGCGAGCACGAGCGAGACCGCGCCATACATCGTGTAGCGCCCGGCACTGAGCAGCAGCGGCGACACATCAGACAACCAGTGGGGCACGATAAACACGACGCCCCATAACGCGCCAGCTAGCACGCCGTAGATCACACCACGCTGCATTTCATACTCCGCGACAAAAAAACACTCACTGCACTGAACAATCGAGCCCGAACGATAACGAGCCATGGGCCGTCTGTCTTGTTTGATTCTGCAAAAAAGAGGATCGGCCAGGCGCCGCGAAACCTGGAACGCGGGAACGCAGGGCGGGCTTCGGCGGCTTGATACGCGTGCTTGAGGGAAATATCAAAAATTCACGAAGCGGCTGTTCGTGCAGTGAAAACCAGAGGATGTATCGCGTATAATCCGCTTTTGCGCCTATAGGATTTGCCATGCGTCTGATCCAGAAAGCACTCACGTTCGATGACGTGCTCCTTGTTCCCGACTTTTCCGACGTTTTGCCGCGCGATACCAGCCTGAAAACTCAGCTGACCCGCAACATCTCCCTGAATATCCCCCTCGTGTCCGCCGCCATGGACACCGTCACCGAAGCCCGCCTTGCCATTGCCATCGCCCAGTTAGGCGGTATCGGCATCGTTCACAAAAACATGACGCCCACCGCCCAGGCCAGCGAAGTCGCCAAGGTCAAGCGTTTCGAGTCGGGTGTGGTGCGCGATCCCATTACCGTGCCGCCGGATCTGAAGGTGCGCGATGTGATCGCACTGTCGCAGCATCATGGCATTTCGGGCTTTCCCGTGGTGGAAGGCGCGCGTCTGGTGGGCATTGTGACCAACCGCGATTTGCGTTTTGAAACCCGTTTCGATGAGCCGGTCAGCTCCATCATGACGCCCCGCGAGCGGCTCGTGACGGTGCGCGAAGGCACCTCGCTGGCCGAAGCCAAGGCGCTGATGCACAGCCACCGCCTCGAACGTGTGCTGGTCATCAACGATGCTTTCGAGCTGCGTGGCTTGATGACCGTGAAAGACATCACCAAACAGACTGAACACCCGGAAGCCTGCAAGGACGAACACGGCAAGCTGCGCGTGGGCGCGGCGGTGGGCGTGGGCGCCGACAACGAAGAGCGCGTCACGCTGCTGGTGCAAGCGGGTGTTGACGTGATCGTCGTCGATACCGCGCACGGCCACAGCAAGGGCGTGCTGGATCGGGTGCGCTGGGTAAAAAACAGTTTTCCCCATGTCGAAGTGATCGGCGGCAATATCGCCACGGCGGCAGCGGCAAAAGCGTTGCTTGAGCATGGCGCGGATGGCGTCAAGGTCGGCATCGGTCCAGGTTCGATCTGCACGACCCGCATCGTCGCAGGCGTGGGCGTGCCGCAAATCAGCGCGATCGCCAATGTTTCCGATGCCCTGAAAGGCACCGGCGTGCCCGTCGTGGCCGACGGAGGGGTGCGTTACTCGGGCGATGTCAGCAAGGCGCTCGCCGCTGGCGCCAATTCCGTGATGATGGGCAGCCTGCTGGCTGGCACAGAAGAAGGCCCTGGCGATGTGTTCCTGTATCAGGGCCGCCAGTACAAGTCCTATCGTGGCATGGGCTCTGTTGGCGCGATGAAGGACGGCGCGGCGGACCGCTACTTCCAGGACAATTCAGCCAATATCGACAAACTGGTGCCCGAAGGAATCGAAGGCCGGGTGGCTTATAAGGGCTCGGTCAACGCGATCCTGTACCAGTTGATCGGGGGCGTTCGTGCCAGCATGGGTTACTGCGGTTGCCGCACGATTAATGAATTGCACGATAAGGCCTCATTTGTCGAAATCACCTCGGCAGGCATGCGCGAATCTCATGTGCATGATGTGCAGATCACGAAGGAAGCCCCTAACTATCACGTGGACTAAAGCTAATGAAGCCCCTTCTGCGCGCGGTACTGTTGCTTGATGCCCTGTTGTTGCTCATGTTCGGCTTGCTGTTTGTGCTGACGCCATGGCGTGGTTTGTATGACGCACTGCAACTCGTACAGGCCGAACCCGCGCTGGTGGGCCAGGGGTTTGGTGTCGCGCTGGTGGGCCTCGCCTGGCTGGCGTTGCATGCCTCGTTCAATGGTGCGCTGACCGTGCCGGTGGCCCGGGTGGTGGGACATGTCAACTGGCTGACCGGTTTATTGATGCTGGTCTGGCTGATTGGTTTGCATACCCCTGATCTCACGGGGTTTGGGCAGCTTGTAGCTGGGCTGGTGGGGGCGGTGCTGATCATCGTCGGCCTTGGGGGCGTGCGCTTGTGCGGAGCGGTGCGGCGGCGGGAGAAAGTCCACGCCGCCACCCGCGAGGCTCATGCCGAGGTCACGGCAAGGCCCAAGCCTGTTACTGGGATGGCCCAAGACCCGGCGTTGACGGCTTCTCACACGGCGGGCGCCGTGCCATCGGCTGTTGCCGCTGAAGGGGTTGCAGATGACGCGCACGCAGCCAGTATGCGCAATGAAGCCCGGGATGCCGCCGCGGATGCGCCCGCGATGCCACGTCCGCCGTTTCACGGTTGATGAGCCACGGCCCTGTTCAGCCAAGGCTCCTCCGGGGCCGTGTGGGCGTTCAAGGTTCTGTAGTGGCTGCCTTCATGTCCCTGTATTCCTGTATTCCGGTGTCCCGCTTTGCCAGCCCGCTTCAGGCTGCGCTGTATAAATTCAACGCCGCGCCTATCACGCGGCGTTTCCTTTTCGTTCACTCTTGATGCCGTCCGACGCCATGCATGACAAGATCCTGATTCTCGACTTCGGTTCGCAAGTTACCCAACTGATTGCCCGTCGCATTCGTGAAGCGCACGTGTATTCGGAGATCCATCCCTACGATGTCGACGATGCGTTTATCCGCGACTTTGCGCCCAAAGGCGTGATTTTGTCGGGCGGGCCCAGCTCCGTCACCGACAACGACACGCCACGCGCACCTCAGGCGGTGTTTGAGCTGGGCGTTCCGGTGCTGGGCATTTGCTATGGCATGCAGACGATGGCCGAGCAACTGGGTGGCAGGGTGGATATCGGACATCTGCGCGAGTTTGGCTACGCCGAAGTACGCGCACGCAGCCACACACGCTTTCTCGAGGGCATTGAAGACTTCCGCACGGAGCAAGGCCACGGCATGCTGAAGGTCTGGATGAGCCATGGCGACAAGGTGCTTGAGATGCCTGCCGGGTTCCAGTTGATGGCATCGACTGATTCCTGCCCGATTGCCGCGATGGCTGACGAGACGCGCCATTTCTACGGCGTGCAATGGCATCCGGAAGTCACGCATACCGCGCAAGGGCGCGCGATGCTCGAGCGCTTTGTGCTGACGATCTGCGGCGCGCGGCCCGACTGGGAGATGGGTCATTACATCGATGAAGCCGTGGCCACCATTCGCCAGCAGGTGGGTGACGAGCAGGTCATTCTGGGGCTGTCGGGCGGCGTGGATTCATCAGTAGCCGCCGCATTATTGCATCGGGCAATTGGCCCGCAACTGACATGCGTTTTTGTCGACCACGGTTTGTTGCGGCTCAATGAAGCCGAACAGGTGATGGCGACCTTTGCCGACCATCTTGGCGTGAAGGTGATTCATGTCGATGCCAGCGAGGTATTTCTCTCGAAGCTGGCGGGCGTGACGGACCCTGAAGCCAAACGCAAGATTATTGGCGCTGAATTTGTTGAAGTTTTCCAGGCGCAAGCGGGCAAGCTGCCTGATGCGCGGTGGCTGGCGCAAGGCACGATTTACCCGGATGTGATCGAATCTGCCGGCAAAGGCAAGAAGGCCACGCAGACGATTAAAAGCCACCATAACGTCGGTGGTTTGCCCGAAACATTAAACCTGAAGTTGCTTGAGCCGCTGCGTGAGCTGTTCAAGGACGAGGTGCGTGAGCTGGGCGTGAAGCTGGGCTTGCCTGCGGCGATGGTTTATCGCCATCCGTTTCCGGGCCCAGGGCTGGGCGTGCGGATTCTGGGAGAGGTACGACGCGATTTTGCCGATTTGCTACGCCGTGCGGACGCGATTTTCATCGAAACGCTGCGCACGTTTATTGATGCTGAAACTGGCAAGTCATGGTACGACCTGACCAGTCAGGCATTCGCGGTGTTTTTGCCGGTCAAGAGCGTTGGCGTGATGGGCGATGGGCGGACTTACGAATATGTTGTCGCGTTGCGCGCGGTGCAAACACAGGATTTCATGACAGCGCATTGGGCTCATTTGCCACATGAACTGCTGGGCCACGTGTCGAACCGGATTATTAACGAAGTCCGGGGGATTAACCGGGTGGTTTACGATATTTCGGGCAAACCGCCTGCGACGATTGAGTGGGAGTGATTGGAGGTCTGGCACGTACCGGCATGGCCTAGCAGCAGAACACACCTAAGCCCGCGTCATTGCGGGCTTTTTTCGTTTTTTGCTTGGCAACATCTGGCATGTTTAAGCACCGGCAAGCAACAGTTTTGCGTGGCATTTCCAATGGTATGATTCGCCCGAATACCATGTGCTGCGCTTGATACCATGGACGCCTTTGCAGGGTTTACATGGTATCGAATCCCAGCAAAACTCTGTTTTTAAAGGCGATTCGAGCGTCTCTCGGGCGTATTTTCGAGCATGGTATTTTCGCCCCCACAGGACGGAACCCATGCTGACCGATACCAAGCTGCGAAACCTCAAGCCGCAGGAAAAACTCTACAAGGTCAATGACCGCGATGGCCTATACGTCGCGGTCACGGCCGCCGGTTCGGTCTCCTTCCGCTACAACTACTCGATCAACGGGCGACAGGAGACACTGACGTTCGGGCGGTACGGTGTCGGCGGTATCACGCTGTCGGAGGCCCGCGAGCGGCTCAACGAAGCGAAGAAGATGGTTGCGGCGGGCAAGTCGCCAGCGAAGGAAAAGGCGCGTGACAAGGCGCGTGTGAAGGATGCCGAGACGTTCGGCGCGTGGGCTGAGAAGTGGCTGCGCGGCTACCAGATGGCGGACTCGACGCGCGACATGCGCCGTTCTATCTACGAGCGCGACCTGAAGGCCAACTTCGGTAACCAGAAGCTCACGGAAATCACGCACGAGGATCTACGCATCCTCACCGACGCCATCGTGGCGCGCGGGGCGCCGGCGACCGCCGTGCACGTGCGCGAAGTCGTTTCGCAGGTCTACCGGTGGGCCATCGAGCGCGGCCAGAAGGTAGAGAATCCGGCCGAGCTGGTGCGCCCAACGAGCATTGCCAAGTTCGAACCGCGCGACCGTGCGCTGACGCCGGACGAGATCGGCCTGATGTACCAGTACATGGAGCGCATCGGAACGACGCCATCCATCCGGGCAGCCGCCAAGCTGTTGCTGCTGACGATGGTGCGCAAGAGCGAGCTGACCAATGCGACCTGGAGCGAGATCAATTTCAGCGAGGCGCTTTGGACGATTCCCAAGGAGCGGATGAAGCGGCGCAATCCGCACCTGGTGTTCCTTTCCCGGCAGGTGCTGGATATCTTCATTGCCCTCAAGACCTTTGCCGGCGGGTCGGACTACGTGCTGCCGTCGCGGTATGACTCGGACCTACCCATGAGCAGCGCCACGCTCAACCAGGTGCTGACGCTGACGTATCGGCTGGCGCAAAAGGAAGGGAAGTCGCTCGCTAAGTTCGGGCCGCATGACTTGCGGCGCACGGCCAGCACGTTGCTACATGAGGCCGGCTACAACACAGACTGGATCGAGAAGTGCCTCGCGCACGAGCAGCGAGGTGTCAGGGCCGTCTACAACAAGGCCGAGTACCGCGAGCAGCGGACGGCGATGTTGCAGGACTGGGCTGACATGATCGACGAATGGACAGTCAGGAAGGCGTTTTAGCCGCTAAAAAAAGAGGCCCGTCGACGCAGACGGCCGTCACGGTACTTCATCGAGGCGGAAGTCCTTCGGGATCGCCGCAAGCGCCTTGGACACGGCTTGTCGGCTGATTCCGAGTGCCTTAGCGACTTGCGATTGATTTTGTCCAGAGGCGATCATCGTGATGATCGCCTTCTTGCGGTCGGTCAGTCGCTGGTTGGCCATCTGGCGTGCCTGGTTCCTCAACTCGGCCTTGTCGGCGGGCTGTAGAGATTTTTGGGCCACATGGCCTTGAATGTATCGATCAACCGCTCGATCCCCTGAGTCTGCTCGCAGCTTCTCCGGTTTGGCGCTCTGCTTGCTCAGTCGTAGCAGTTCCACGTCGAAGTGATTCGCCGAACGCATGGCACGTCGATAGGCTGGATTCTGGGTGCCATCCGATAGCATTGGCCGATGTTCGGCACAGTAGCGGTGGCTCAAGCGCAGTTTCTCTTGATCTCCCTGGGGCCAATTTCCGTGTTCGAAGAACGAGGCTAGTTCCGTCAGCGCGCCGCAGAACCTGCAAAAGCCCCGACGGCGCTGCATGTTCAAGAGGCGTGGTTTGTCACCGGGTATCTTGGATCGTGCCGGCCTTTTGCAGGCGCAGTCCCAAAACAGCTCGATCAAGGATTCGGCGGTCGCGATGAAGCGTTGATTCTTGGGAGTGGGCTTGTCCTTTCGTTCGAGGAACCGACGCAGCAAAAAGCGATGCCACCGAACCTTTTCATCAAGTCCTAATTGGCGAATCAGGGCACTGGCTCCTGGCAGAAAGTTGGAGTAGCGCGCCGGAAGAGTCGCCATGTACGCTGCCACGGCAGGATCGATGTGTTCCTCTATCAGTCGGACGATGGGGTACTGGCGCGAGGATGCGGAGTAGGGTTTCCAGCGTTCTCGGAACTCCTTGATCGCTTGAGAAACGATCGGCGCGCATCCATCCCAGATATGGATGTAGTATTGCCCTAGGCGTTCTCTTGCTTGCTCTTCCGTTTCCATATCAATCAAAGCGTACAGCTAATTCGCTGATGGTGTCAACCAAAATGGATAATTAAGTCGCTGACAGTCGATCGGTATGGCGGCTAGCCTCGTGGTTTTCAATTGAAGACCACGAATGCCGGACTCGTTTTTTTTATCGCCGGGGCCGCTCCGCTCGCCCCGTGATGAGAAGGACGAGCGCGCAGCCTCTGAGCCCACAACACACCTTGCGCCTGACCGTGGCAGGCAGGGCGATTTCTTCGCGCTCGGCATCCCCGATGCCGCGCCGAAAGATGACCTCGCCAGCATGGAACATCCGTTGTTCGCATTGAAGGCTGGCGACACTCGCGTGCGTACCTACGAGCGCAACGGCAATACCGTGACGGTGAAGCCCGGCCCGGACGGTCGTGCAACGATCCACGACAAGGATTTGTGGCTCTACTGCGCCGGCCAGCTCGTCGAGGCGAAGAACCGTGGGGCAAGAATCTCGCGCACGGTGCGCCTCACCATGTACGACTTCCTCACGGCCACCAACCGCGACACCAGCGGTCGCGCCTACGAGCGCGCGGGCGAGATGCTTGGGCGGCTCACCGGCACGCGGGTGGAAACGAACATCGAGACCGGCGGGCGGCGCACTCGTGCGTTTTGGGGCCTGGTGGAATCGGCCAAGATCATCGAGAAGTCACCCAACGACGGTCGCATGGTGTCACTAGAAGTGACCTTGCCGGAATGGCTGTTCCGAGCCATCGACGCCGGCGAATTCCTCACGCTCTCGCGCAACTATTACCGACTGCGCAAACCGCTTGACCGGCGCATCTACGAACTGGCGCGAAAGCACTGCGGCCGTCAACCAAGCTGGCGTGTGTCGCTGGCCGTCCTGTACCAGAAGAGCGGCAGCACCGATGCGCTGCGGAATTTCCGTGCGGCAATGCGCTCGCTGGCCGAATCTGGCGCGCTGCCCGACTTCCTCATGGCGTTCGACGGCAGCCGCGACATGGTGACGTTCTACGCCAACGGCCCCAAGGGCCGCGTCGCCGAGGCCAAGGACATACTGGCTGGGAGGCCGCATGCTTCGCTGCTGGCCCATGAGAAGGTCCACGCCCGGAAAATCGGGAAGCGATCCGGCTGACACGTGCCTCCACGCAGGGCACGTACTTTTACCTGCACTTGACTTCGGGCTTCCAGGGATGCCTTCTGTGGATTGGTACGTGCGTTCACCTGCGCCATCTGTGGATGGGAGCGTGCCTTTACCTGCACTCGCATCGTGCTTTCACCTGCACCCAATTTCGTGCTTTTACCTGCGTACCCACCCCACAAAGCATTGTCGCGCAAGGGTTTTTGAAACCTGTAACGCGCGCGCGCCTTTAACAGTCTTTTTAACTTAAAGATCTTTAACGCCGGCGGGGCTGTGGAAAACTTGACAGTTCGTGCGCTGGCGGCTTCGCCGGGGCACCCCTGCGGGGTTCCCCCACCGCTATGCGGTGGCTCCCCCCTCCGGCAAATCGTGCCGGCCTCCGGCCGGTGAGCTGAGAGGGGCGCGGCACAAGCCGCGCCGAACGCGCCAGAAACGCTCCGGACGAAAAAAATCGGCAAGGCGAGGCCGAGCGCTCCTATTCCTGAAAACGCTCTCGCGGGCTTCCTGGACGCGGCCAGGCAGACCGACGGCAGCGCCACGAACAGATTGCCGCGCTGTCGGAACGGTCGCAGGTTGAACGCCAAGAAAGGGAGGCAGCGAGTCCACGCTGACCAGGCCGACGAGCTGGCCAGCATCGCCGCTTCCGACGATGGTGGCCGCCAGATGGATTTGGTTCGTTGTAGCGTGTTGTATGTTGTATCGCGCTACAACATACAACGCAGAATCAGCAGAATCTTAATGTCAACCTAATTGGATAATTAAGTTGCTGAAGCGTTAGGCTTGTCCGGGCAACATCAGGCACTCGTTCGCAAGTGACTGAATACGCCAGAAGATGCACGCAACAGAAAAACCACGCCAACCCATTGCCGAGGTGGTGAAGGGCAAGACCCTCATCAATCGCAAGAAGCTGCTGGCGATGATCCCGCTCTCAGACCGCACCATCTACAACATGGAGCTGCGGGGAGAGTTTCCACATCGCATCACCCTCACCAGCCGCAATGTGGCTTGGGACTTGGCCGAGGTCGAGCAGTGGATCGAAGCGCGCAAGTCGTCGGGCGAACTGGCTCGCCGCCCCGGTCCTCTGGCCGTGGGCGAGGATTCCCCTTCGTTGTGACGTGGGGAAAGACTGATGAAGCGGATAACGATTCAGGTCAGCGAGGCCACGGCGGCAAGCCTGCGCGAACTCGTCAAGAGGTGCACCGCTGCGAACGCCTGTTCTGGCGGCTTCACCAGCCACGGCCCCCTCACTGTCGCGTCGTTTCTGGCGATGCTGGCCGAAGATGCCGGCATGGTCATCACCCGTCCCGGAAGCTGGGAGGGCGCGAACATGGCGCAGGTCTTCAGTTCCCACGGCTATGAGGTGTGACGCGATGGCCGATGAATCAAAGGCAGGCGGCGAGGTGACGCAGAGCTTTCGGGAAGAGCTGGCCGCGTGGGTTGCACAGCGCGACCAGGTAGCAAGGTCCAAGCGCCAGGAGGCCCTAGTGGCCTTTCTTGCCGTGCGTGCCGATGTGATCGAGGCGACCGCCGCCGGCTACGCGCTCAAGACCATCTGGGAGCATCTGCGCGAAGCCGGGCGCGTGTCGTTTCGATACGAGACATTTCTTAAGCACGTTCGCCGACACATCACGAACCCGCCGACCAAGCAGAGCAAGCCGGTGCCGGTGAAGCGAAGCAATGAGCGCCCGAACAAGCCGATCCACGAACCTAGAAAAATCGAGCCCGTTGGAATTCCCAGTTTTCACTACAACCCAAGAATGGAAGATAAGGACTTGATCTAATGACCAAAATTCACATGGTTCTTCAAGGCAAGGGCGGTGTCGGTAAATCGATGATTGCCGCGACTCTTGCGCAGTACAAAGCGGGCAAGGGCGCGAAGCCGCTTTGCATCGATACCGATCCGGTCAATTCGACGTTCGAGGGGTATAAAGCCCTGAGCGTGCGCCGGCTCGACATCATGAATGGCGACGAAATCAATACACGCACCTTCGATGCATTGGTCGAAATGATCGCGTCGGCGGACGGCGAGGTCATCATCGACAACGGGGCCAGCTCGTTCGTTCCGCTGTCCAGCTACCTCATTGGAAATCAGGTTCCCGCGATGCTCCAGGACATGGGCCACGAACTCGTGGTGCATACGGTCGTCACCGGCGGTCAGGCATTCAAAGACACGCTGATGGGCCTTGCCCAGCTCGCGGCGCAGTTCCCGGCGGAATGCACGTTCGTCGTCTGGCTCAATCCCTATTGGGGGCCGATTGAAAGCGAAGGCAAGGGCTTCGAGAAGATGAAGGCGTACACGGACAACAAGGCTCGCGTGTCGGCCATCATCCAGATTCCGACCCTCAAGGCTGAAACCTACGGGCGCGACTTCTCTGAAATGCTCCAGGAGCGCCGCACCTTCGACGAGGCCTTGGCTGATCCGGCGCTCACGATCATGACGCGGCAGCGCCTCAAGATCGTGAAGACCCAAATCTTCCAGCAGCTCGACAACGCGGCGGTGCTCTGATGATCGCATTGCATCGCTGTCAGCGTGCAGTTGATGCGCTGCTGATACGCAACCCTAGCACTGTCGCCGCGCTGTTCTTGGCCCTTTCCGGCCATTACTGCACTGCCGGCGCGCTATTGCACATCGATGGCGCATCAACAGCACATGCACAGCGACAGATTTGAGGTGCTTTCCGTGGAGTAATCAACGCCGTGATGCGGGCAGGATATGTGAAGTAGGCCCACCCCAAAGGGGGGGGCTTTCTTCACTTCCCCTTATTCGCACTTCGTGCTCAACGGGGCATCCTGCTCTGCGAGGCCAGACGGTTACCGCCGTCAAAGCAGTTACCCCGCGAAGCGAGAGATGAATTTTTAGCCGCTAAAAAGCGGCGAAATACCCAAGCTGATTTTCACAATCGACCAAGGAGATATGACGATGACGAGCAAAAGTTGGACTGACCCTGACCTTCGCGGCTGTAGTCGGCATGCATACGGCACAGGCCGGCATCCCTGTTATCGACGCCGGTAACCTCTCACAAAACGTCATGACGGCGATGGAGAGCGTCGCGCAGACGCTCAAGCAAATTGAGCAGTACAAGACCCAGCTCCAGCAATACGAAAACATGATCCAGAACACCGCCGCGCCGGCCGCGTATATCTGGGATCAGGCGCAATCGACGATCAATAGCCTGCTCGCCGCGCAAGACACTCTCTCGTACTACCAAAACCAGCTCGGCAGCTTGGACGCCTACCTGGCGAAATTTCAGGATGTTTCCTACTACCGCAGCTCGCCGTGCTTCTCGTCGGCCGGGTGCTCAGATACCGAACGCGCCGCGATGGAGCAAAACCGCCGCCTTGTGTCGGAGTCGCAGAAGAAGGCGAACGACGCGCTTTTTCAAAGCCTAAAAAAGCAGCAGGACGCGCTCAAGGGGGATGCCCAGCAGTTGCAGCGCCTGCAATCCAGCGCCCAAGGCGCGCAAGGCCAGATGGAAGCCATTGGCTATGCCAACCAGCTCGCCAGCAACCAGTCGAATCAGCTCCTACAGATTCGCGGCCTCTTGATCGCTCAGCAGAGCGCAGTCGCTACGCGCCAGCAGGCAATCGTCGACCGCGAAGCTCAAGAAACGGCTGCCCATGAAGCAATGACTCGCAATGCCATCGGCCGCACCAGCAACCCTCGGGCTTGGTGAGAAAGCACCTCTCTATGAAAACCAATCTGATCGAAATTGCGATGGCCGTCCTCGTTGTAAGCCTTGTCGGCTGTGGTGAGAAGGAAGCCGACTGCAAGAACCCGCGTACCCAGCAAGAGCAGCAGAAATGCGCGCACGACGCGATGACGGACAACGCCATCGGACGTACACCCAACCCGAAGAAATGGTGACCACTATGCAGGGAATCAAACCGATGGCTTTCCTGGCCGTCCTTCTACTGATCTACTCGATGAATGCATCGGCCCAACTGACGAACCAGGGCGTGCTCGATCAGGTCGTGACAGAGTTCAGTATCCGCGCATCGAGCTGGCAAGCCGTCGTGATGAATGCTGCGTCATGGCTATTCTGGACGCTGGGCACCATCAGCTTTACCTGGACAATGGGCATGCTGGCCTTGAGGAAGGCCGATACGGGGGATTTTTTCGCGGAATTCATCCGCTTCACTCTGTTCTTCGGCTTCTTCTACTGGCTGCTCCAGAACGGGCCGAATTTTGCTGATTCGATCATCCGCTCACTGCGGCAACTCGGTGAGAGTGCTGCCGGAACGTCCGGCCTGTCGCCCACAAAGATTGTCGATGTTGGCTTCCTGGTACTTAAACGAGCCATCGAGAATATGTCGGCCCTCAGTCCGGTCGATAGCGCCGCTGGCCTGGTCATGAGTCTGGCAATCCTGCTCCTGCTCGCGGCCATTGCCGTGAACATGCTGCTGCTCCTGGTCTCGGCCTGGATCATGATGTACGCGGGAATCTTCTTCCTTGGCTTTGGTGGATCGCGGTGGACATCGGACATGGCGATCAACTACTACAAGACGGTGCTTGGCGTGGCCGTGCAGCTCTTCGTGATGATCCTGCTGGTGGGCATCGGCCTTGACCTGCTGAACACTTTTTACGCCAAGATGAGCGGTGGCCTGAAATACGAAGAACTCGCCACTATGCTTGTGGTGTGCTTCGCCCTGCTGATGCTGGTCAGCCGTATTCCGCCACTGCTGGCCGGAATCATCACTGGCGGCGGTGTGGGCGCATCCAGCGGCATCGGAAATTTCGGTGCAGGAGCAATCGCCGGCGCGGCGCTTGGCGCCGCTGGCACCGCAGCGACGGCGGCTAGCATGGCCGGCGCGGCCATCACCGCCGGAGCAACCGGTGCGGCTGGCGGGGCGCAGGCCCTGATGACGGCCTTCTCGAAGGCATCGGCGGCAGCCAGCGATGGCGGTAGCGGAGGCATGGGCGACATCATGAGCGCGGCCACTGGCGGTGGTGGTGATGCGGGCAGCGGTAGCGGCTTGGCATCGGCTATGGGTGACAGTGGGGGCGTACTTGGTGAACAAAAGTCGGATGGCTTGATGGGGAAGGCCGGAAAGATCGCTGGAGGGACCGCCGCCAACCTGGCGCAAGGTTCCTGGGACGTGGCAAAAACCAAGGCGGGTCAGCTCGCCGAGACCTTCAAGGAGCGAGTCAGCGAAACAGTGGGCGGCAAGGTTGCCTCAGCCATCAAGGCTAGTGGCGGCGGCCAGGAGCCGGCATTCGGCGGAAACAGTCTCGGGGCAGGGGCGGGCGATAGCAGCACAAGCGCAAGCGACGAAGTTGCCGACTTCATGAGCCGGGCGAATAGCAACAGCGCCGAGGACGGGAGCGAATCAGCACACGGCGCATTCAGCGCGAAGCCAAACACTGCCACGGCCAACACCAAATCCATTTTGGATTGATGCCAGAGGAGCCGCGAATGAACACCGTCATCACCCACAACCGCATCAAGCGCTACGTCAACGTCTTGAATGACTTGCTGACCGTGGCCGAGATCCAGGCGCAACACCGTGTGCGCCGGCCGTGCCGGGAGATCGTGGATCTTCTTGACGCAATGACGAACGTCTGCGTCATGTTGAACTGTCAGGTGATGGGTGGCCCACAGCCAAAACATCACGACATAGAGGCCATCAAACAACAGGCCGCCCGAGCGATGGAGTTCGCCAGGCGTTTGGCATGACGATACCTTCTTTGCTGAAGTGCTCTCGGAGCGTGTCGTTGACGCACTCCGTGTTTGCCTGGTACGCCAAGTGGACTTCATAGCCCAAACGAGCCACAATGTGGCTACATCCGCTATGCGAGCTATTTTGATGGCAAATTCAGATGTCGTCCGCGCCCGAATTGACGGGCATATCAAAGAGGAGGCCGCCAACGTCTTGGCCCAAATGGGCTTGTCCGTTTCGGATGCAATAAGGATATTGCTCACTCGAATCGCCGCTGACAAGGCACTTCCCTTTGACGTTAACTGCGGCCTACCTCAGCTTGATCGAAAGAAGCCATGAGCCTACAGATGCATGACAACTTTATCCGATCAAGGGCCTGAACCGTATGGATCGCATACAGCAACTGAATTACGAGAAAGACTTTCGCATTGCTTTCTTGGAGTCCAAAGGGGACGGGTTTCAACGCCTGTTCGAAAAGCTGATGTCGAAGGCCCACCCCAACGATTTCATGGCTTGTCGCCCTTGGGGCAACGTTGGAGATCGGAAGAACGATGGATATCTGCCCTCGGAGCGAATCCTGTTCCAGAGCTACGCTCCCAATGAATTGAGCGCCGCTGAAGCCATCAGGAAGATCAACGAAGATTTCGAGGGTGCCAAAGAGCACTGGGAGAAATACTTCGATGAGTGGACCTTCGTCCACAATGCACCCGATGGCCGCTTGGGGCCGCACATCATCGAAGTGCTGGCCAAGCTCGGGCAAGAAAATCCGAAGATCAAGATCGGCCACTGTGGATACGAGGAGATGCTGGCGAAGTTCCGCCAGTTGAGTCTGCACGATCTTGAATCTTGGTTTGGCCCCTCACTGACGATGGAAGCGAACATCAATCTTGGTTACAGCGATTTGGTAGCCGTGCTCACTCACATCAGCATCACTCCCATACCGATGACGAGTGAAGTAAAGGACGTGTCACGCGGGAAGATCGAGGCAAATCTTCTGTCTCAGGCTGTCGCCGATTTCCTGAAGATCGGTATGCAGAAATCGCCACTCGTCACGCAGTTCTTCAACAACTGGAAGGACCCCACCTACGGCGAGCAGATTGCTCTAGCGTTCAAGAACGAATACGTGGCGCTGAGGGACGCGACGCCCCACCTCCATCCCGATGAAATCTTCGGCCGACTCGAAGTCTGGGCCGGAGGAATGGCGAATACCACGCCCACGCACAAGGCGGCGGTGCTGGCTGTCATGGCCTACCTGTTCGATAAGTGCGAGATTTTCGAAGATGCCCAAGCAGTGGGGGTAGCATGATCCTGCCATCCAAACATCTTCCACAGGACCGCGCGCTGCTGACCGTCGGCGGTCATGTTCTGACTTTCCTTGCACGCCCCAAGACCGTTTCTGCGCTATGGGAGGAATTGAACAGGCACGAGACGGGTTTAACTGCCACAACGCCTCGGCGTATCACCTACGACTGGTTCTTGCTAGCACTTGATCTTTTGTACGCCCTTGGGACCATCGAACTCAACAGTGGCCTGGTGGCACGGAGGACAGCTTGATTCACCACATTTTCAGCACGCTGCCCACTTTCAAGAATCTCGATGATCTGAAGCCTGGCCTGAATGTATTGCTCGCCCAAAAAACAGAGGGAGCGAGCACCAAGCAAACGCGCAATCGCGCAGGTAAAAGTAGTTTCGTCGAGCTTGTGCATTTCTTGACAGGCTCGGAAGCCGGTCCGAAATCTATTTTTCGCACCCAGGAACTAGCCGAATATCTCTTCGGCATGGATTTCGATTTGAAGGCTGGGCGCACTGTCGTTGAGCGCAGTGGCAGCGCCAAAGCCAAAATCTTCGTAACAACCCCGCCGGACGCCAAGGTCAAATTTTCAGCAACCGAGTGGTGTGCTTTTCTCGGCGAGCAAATGTTCGGCTTGAGCAGCCTCGAAGCTACAGGCAGCAAGCCGCCTTCGTTTCGGTCATTGTTTGCCTACTTCGTGCGCCGGCAGGCGAGTGGCGCGTTCATGACGCCAGAAAAGCAGGCCACGATGCAAGGAACTGGTGACATGCAAATGGCGCTAATGTTTCTGCTCGGATTGGATTGGCAGATCGCACGCGATTGGCAAGCTGTTCGTGATCGTGAAAAGACCCTGGAAGAGCTGAAGAAGGCAGCCGGAACCGGCGCGTTTGGTTCAATCATTGGCAAGGCCGCAGACTTGCGCACGCAACTGACCTTGAAAGAAGCGCGTCTCAAGAAGCTCCACGCAGAAATCGAGTCCTTCCAAGTGCTACCGGAATACCGGGAACTGGAAGTTGAAAGCTCGACACTGACACGCCAGCTCAATGAGTTGGCTAATGCCAACACCATCGACTTCTCCGCTATCCGCGACCTGGAAGGCGCGCTGGCTTCCGAGATTCCTCCCGACCTTGAAGACCTTCAGGCCGTCTATCAAGAAGCAGGCATCGCGCTTCCTGGGCTGGTCAAGCGCCGCTACGAAGATGTGAAGAGTTTCCATGAATCGGTGGTGCGCAATCGCAAGGACTACCTGTCCAGCGAACTCGAAGCCGCCAAGCTGCGCATCGAGCTGCGCGACGGGGAAAAGGCGCAGCTCGACCAGCGGCGCGGTGAAATCCTCGGCGTCCTCAGAAGTCATGGTGCGCTCGAGCAATTTCTAAAGCTTCAAGGAGAACTGGGGCGGCTAGAGTCCGATGTGGAATCGCTGCGGCAGCGCTTCGAAGCCGCAGAGCAACTCGAAGGCACAAAGAATGAGTTGGAGATCGAGCGCAACCGCCTCACGATCCGTCTACGGCGCGACTTCGCCGAACAGAAGGACAGACTGGCCGAAGCCATCGTCGCATTCGAGGAAACATCAGAACGGCTGTACGAATCGGCCGGCAGTATGACGGTCGATGAAACTTCCAACGGTCCAATGTTTAAGTTTCCGATGCAGGGTGAACGCAGCAAGGGCATCAAGAATATGCAGATTTTCTGCTTCGACATGATGCTCATGCGTTTGTGCGCCAAGCGTCAGATCGGCCCCGGATTTCTGATCCATGACAGCCATCTGTTCGATGGCGTTGATGGGCGTCAGGTTATCAGTGCGTTGCGTCTTGGATCAGAGATTGCGCAGGAGCTTGGTTTTCAATACATCGTGACGATGAATGAAGACGACGCTTTCAAGGAAACCATAGAGGGCTTCGATCTCAACGACTATGTACTTCCCACGCGCTTGACCGATGCCACTGAAGACGGCGGGCTGTTTGGCATTCGGTTCGGCTGAACGACATGGTGGTGGCCACCAACTGGGAGGAGGCTCATCCATGACCGAAGAAGAACGCTGGCAACGGCTGCGCGAACTTCAAGAGACGATGACGGCGAAGCGGCGCTATGACCAACCGCTCGATGCCGATCAATGGATTTTGAGTTTCCAGGATGAGGGCGACGAACAGGGCCGTACCGTGAGACGTGGCATTTCGGTATGGATGCCACGGGCGGAAAGCGACGAATGGACCCGCCTGCGCTTTGGCATCAGTGTCAGCGACGACCAGGAAAAACGCATGTACGAGCATCAGAGCGATGAACCGTTCTTCATCACCGAAGAAATCGAGGCAAAGATGAAGGCTACAGGGTACCTGTTTGAACCGCCTAGCCACGTCAGAACAACCAGTTTGGCCGAAATCCTGGCTGACCTCACCAATGACGAGTTGGCTGCTTGGCCGGGCGAACTGGCCGACCAGGAGCGAGAACGGCGCAGGGCGCAGAATCGCTAAACGTTGTTGGGAGACAGATGACGCAATAAGCATGGACTTGTGATGGTCGGCCGGTGGACGCGGCCGCGATCCCCGGCGCCGAATGGGATGCTTTGAAGCAGGCCGCCCAGTTCGGCGACTTCATGATGCCTTGCTGCAAGGCACCGGCGGTGCTCAAGACTAGCATCAACGGCCTGCCATTCTTCGCCCATCTATCGGACGAGTGCGCCACTGCGACAAGGTTGGCAAGGTGGCCGTGCTGGCCGCCTTGGTCGGTATGGGTATCCAGGGCGGTGATGAGGTGCCGGGCCGATCACCGAGCGGTGGCAAGTGGGAAGCCGATGTTCTCTTCTCAGTTCTTGGCCTCACCATCGTGATCGAGCTGCAACGCTCCTATCAGCATCTGCGTGACTTAATGGCTTTGGTCTTACAATCATGAACGCCCAAACATGGCGCTCGGTGGCATAACCCCGAAACAGCGATCGGCCATAGCGGCTTAGCCTCTACCTCTCTCGACGGTTAGAACGGGGGGAATACCCTGCCAGTCCGCGCTGTCTGCCTCAGCATCGAGAAGCCGCATATAGGTGACAAAATGGGTCTCATCGTCAGGGGCGATCCTGTCGGACCACGGCACTTCGTCAGCAACTTCAGGATCGAGTTCGGGCATAGCCTGTCCCCGGTTTGTCAGGTGTGTTGGGTCGGCATCGCTGTTTCCCCTGGCGTACCCAAAGTTTTTAGCCATGCATCGACTTCTGTCAGCGTCAAATGCCGGCCGTTGAGCTGGTAATCCTTCCAGGCCCGCAGCGCGTCATTCTTGAAGCTCTCCCGGGCCTGGCGGCGGCGGGCGTGTTCATCCATCATGCTGCCTGAAAATCTCGACCACGGAGCGGCGCACCGTCTGGCGCATCCATTCGCGCGTGTGAAACGGCGCAGGTTCCGCCGTGTCGGTCACGAGCTGGGCGCGGAAGGTATCGAGATTGCGAGAGGCATCAACAATCGTTTGCATGGCGAAGCGGATCACTTCTGCGCCGTTGCATCCATCATCTCGGCATACTGCCAGAAAAGCGGCTTTCAGCTCGGCATCGACCCGAATGGACATGTTGACTAGCTTTGCCATCGTCTACCTTTACTCATTGAGCCTGTCTGTCAGTCGTGTCATGAATTCCATGCGCCAAATTGCGGCTAGTGCCAGCGGCTTAGGCTCAACGCTGGCACCCTCTGGAATAGTGGATATTGGGTTCGACATTTTCTTTAAGGTGCTCGATCAGTCCTCAGTGTGGTCGCCAGTCGATAGTGCTACTGGCATCACGCTCAGCGCAGTAATCCTCGTTATCCTAGCGTTAACCGGCGTGAACATGCTGTTACTCCTAGTGAGCGGCTGGATATTGACCTATGCCGGCGTTTTCTTTCTCGGTTTCGGTGGGACGCGCTGGACTTCGGACATGGCGATCAACTACTACAAAACCGTCCTAAACATCGCCGCCCAACTTTTCACGATGGTGCTACTTGTCGGCATCGGCAAGTCGTTCGTTGACGAATATTACGCGAGCATGAGCGTAGGCATCAGTCTCAAGGAATTGGGCGTAATGCTCGTCGCCTCTATTTGCTTGCTGGCTCTGGTCAAGACTGCACCGCCGATGATTGGCGGCCTAGCAATGGGTGGCGGCGCACACTCCCTAGGGAGCGGTTTTGGCGCAGGCGCGGTGATGGGTGCGGCTGCGATGGCCGGCGCTGCTAGTGCAACCGGTGGCTCACAGGCGCTGATGGCGGCCTTTTCAAAGGCATCAGCTGCAGCGAATGAGGGCAGCTGCATGAGCGACGTTATGAGCGCGGCCTCTGGGGGGAGGTAGCAGTGGAGATGCCAGTAGCGGTAGCGGCAGCGCCCTTGCCTCTGCAATGGACGACAGTAGCTCGGGCAGTGATAGTTTCGGCGGCGGAGACAACGCTGGCGGAAAAGGCTTCGGCAGCAACAGCGGTTCTGATGGTAGCGATAAGGCCGCCAGCTCGAGCAGCGGCAGTGGAAGCAAAGGTGCCGGTTCTGACACCAAGGACAGCGATGCCCCAGGCAAACAGAAGTCGGCTGGCAGCATGTTAACGAAGGCTGGCCAGATCGCCGCGGGCACATCCGTATCCCGATGAGCAAGGCGCGATACCTGTTCTTTACGTAGGCCGCTGGCTTCGGTCTAGCGGATTCGCTGCGGCGTTAATTAACCTGTTCCAATATAAAGCCAAGGGAATCGGTTTTCCCAAGGTTCAGCACACGGGAGTCGATACGATGGATTCTTCATTTTTGCTTCAGTTGTTTTACCTGGAGGAGATCGGTACGCAATGCCGCATGGCACGAAATGCATTCAACTCCCTGAAGAACTCAGAACCCACCCGAACCATTCAAACCATTGAAAAAGGTGAGATGCAGACTGCGGAGGTGTTTCGCAATGTGCACAGCATCCTCACCCACACCGGGGTTATTTCGCGTCTACTATGGCCAGGCAACACTCAGAAATCAGCTCAAAGCAAGAGTGCTTCTGAAGACAAGAGTGCTTCTGAAAAACTACGCGAGCTGCTTGATCTGCCCGCAAATGGTCACCCCTTGTGCGAGCGCACATTGCGTAACGATCTTGAACATTTCGATGAACGCTTGGCCAAATGGATAGCCGACGTCGATATGCCGCCTGACTACTGGCAAAATTACATCAGCCCATGGTCTGTGATTACGCAACATGGCGCAAAGGAGCAGAACGTGATGCGCCATTTTGATCCGGGCACACAAATCTTCCGCTTCCAAGGAACACCCTTAAATATTCTTGAAATAGTCAACTCGGTGGAAGAAATGCAATGCCGTGTTGATGCCAAGCACGCCCAGCTCATGATTTCGGTTAAAGTCGGCCTGTCATTGTCAGAAGACAAGTGCATGGATGATCAGAAGTGAGTGCACTACGCTCAAAAGTAAGTATGTGCAATAAGAACAAGCGCTGCCAGTGGCCCGATGATTTCTGCTCGGTGCCGGGCTACTTGGTATCAGTAATAAACTCAGGGCAGTTTGTAGCCACTAAAAAGTCCAACCATTGCTTTGAGGGTTCATATACCTGCCTAGAGACTAAAGCCCCGTCAGGATGTTGCATGTCTGGTTCTTGTCGATCGATATCGTAAAAGTTATGAGTAATTTCTTTAGCTTTGAATATTTTGGGGTCTAATGGAGTTGTGGCGAATGGGTTGTAGTAGATATGCAAACCGTCTAAATGCGTTTCTGTCCACTCTGAGGAATGGCAAACACTTGTATCTAAGCCGAATACTAGGTCACCATCGAATATCCGATTGATGATGAGATAATTATAGCGGCTCAGCCTATGGACCTGCCGACCTTCATTTCCCATACCTTCCTTAGATATGAATTCGTTCATTCCCATCGTTTTAAAACGGGTAGATCTCACTAGCCGCGCTGTACCACTTTCGATAATGGCTTTACCAAGCGTACCAGTAGTGGAGAATATTACCGCGCTGATCTCTTTATATGAGTCATTCGTAAAGATACCGACTTCAATCTTTGCACCATTGGGCTTGTAAATTGAACTGACCGTTCTCTGTTTACCTACAATAAAATCATCCAAGTCAGGAACCTCTATTCCAAACAACACCCGATTAATCATCGTGTTATTTTGGAACAAGGACATCTTGCTATCAAACGGGGCGATGGCGATAACAAAAGGCTTATCTTTCACATGCTCCAGTGAAGAGTAAGAATTCTTTTTCTTCTCACTGCCTGTAAAAAGATCCTTCTTATCTTTCAACTTGCCTATTAGTTTGATGGTGGAATGCTGAGCATAGGTTTCCTTATCCATTTTCTCCTCGTCTTTAGTTAAAACCTTACTTCTATCAGATATTACTGCTTCGACATTGAACTGATGACCCTCAGGTGTAGTTATGCAGAAATCAGGTCTGTCCTTTGTATAATCGACTGAATATCCCAGTTCCATGAATACTTTGTTAAGATACAGTTCCCAGAATGATGAGTTAAATGTGGTCTGGAATTCGACAACAAATTTACGCTGCTCCCCGGCCCTTTCCAATAGGCCTTCTCCCCATCCCTGCAGAACTTTATGGACAGGTTGGTAGTATGGGTCTGCAAGTATTGATTTGAATTCGTCACAAAGAGGGGCTTCTGTTTGAATTACTTTGAAAAGATTCATTTAATTCCTTACTGGATCAGGTAGTTAACAACACTTCTAGAATTCTGGATTTCAAGTCGTAAAAATTATTAGCTTGCTCATAAGCCACCATTGTAGCCATTTATATTATTTCTTATATGGCAACGTGTCATTTTCATCTCAAAAATCAAGAGTTCTAGATTCACTCAATTCCATTTTTACTTTATCAAATAATTTAGAGACGCCTTCATATCGGGGACTGGAAAACCAGAAGCGGGTCGAGGCCGGCGATCCGCAAATTGGTGCAGTCGTCTTCTGAAAATGACAGGTGCAGTCGTCTTCTGAAAATGACACGGCCTTTAACTTTCTGATGGTGAGATCGCCGCTCGCATCGACCAAATTCGTTTGACCTGGCTCTCGCTGAATCCGGCCAGCTTGGCCGTCTCCGCGATGCTACGGCCGCCGCTACGCAACGCAATGATCCTTTCGTGCATCGTGGTGTTGGCCTGACGGCCGGCGTACTTACCAGCCTGCTTGGCAAGCTCGACGCCCTGGCGCTGCCGCTCGCGCCGATCCTCATAGTCTTCGCGGGCCATCTGCAATGCCAGCTTCAATAGCAGCTCTTGGACAGACTCCAACACGATCTTTGCCACGCCTTGGGCCTCGGCCGCAAGATCGGACAAGTCAACCACGCCGGGCACGGCCAAATGGGCACCTTTGGCACGGATCGACGCCACCAGACGTTCGGCCTCGGCCAGCGGCAAGCGGCTAATGCGGTCGATCTTCTCGGCCACCACAATTTCGCCTGGCTGCAAGTCGGCAATCATGCGCAGCAACTCGGGCCGGTCGGCGCGTGCGCCCGATGCCTTCTCACGGTAAATACCAGCGACATAGCAACCGGCATCGCGTGTACTTTCCACGATGGCCACCTGGCGGCTCAAATCCTGTTCGTCGGTACTGACGCGCAAGTAGATGCGCGCAACTTTCATGGACGGCGCAGCAACCAGCCCCTTCTCTTTCGTTGTCATAGCGTCGTGATCCGGGTCGGATCAGTGCCACATGGCCGAATCAACAGCCAGACCTGCAAACGGCCATCAGGCTCACCGCACGAAACAAGGTCAACTCCAAATGGTTTGATGATGGCAAACACGCCCGGCGCTACGCCGCAGTATTCGTTGATCTTAGGCCTATCACCAATCGCTTCACGTAGTAGGTTCAACAGGTGCTTGCGGTCCCAACTTACCGGCAGCGGTACCCTGTGCGGCAGCGCTCTTAGGTGATCAAGGGCTACGTCGATGTCCAGCTCACAGACAACCAATTCTTGCTTACGTCTTCTTAGCATGTGGTCAACCATGGTTAATTTGGGTATGGTCAATTTGGCCTATCGCACCCAACAGGCTCGGAAATTGAAATAGCGACCTATCTTGGCTAGGCCAATTTTGCCAACCTCGCTGAGCTTAGTCTCTGAAAGCCGGTGAGGTTGGGCTTGCCATCCATACAAAATTTTGTATAATTACGCCATGACAGGACCCAAGCCGCTTGAATTCAGAGGCAGCGCCCTTGACGACTTACGAGCTTTTCCAGCGGCCGCGCGACGTGAAGCCGGGCATCAACTCGATCAAGTGCAGAGCGGCCGCGACCCTGACGACTGGAAGCCCATGCCCACGGTGGGGCAGGGAGTCCGCGAGATTCGCATCCGAGACGCGGCGGGCGCTTTCCGCGTGATCTATGTCGCCAAGCTGTCCGATGCCGTCTATGTTCTGCACTGCTTCCAGAAGAAAACTGAGAAGACAGCCAAAGGCGACCTTGATTTAGCGGCTAAACGCTACCGTGACTTGTTGAAGGAGGTAGGGCAATGAGCAACGAACGATTCGCAAGCGTGTGGGATGCCATCGAGGACACCCCCGAAGAAGCGGAAAACATGAAGTTGCGTTCCGCGCTGATGATGGCCTTGAAAAAGCACATCGAAACGGCTGCCCTGAGCCAGTCTCAAGCCGCTAAGGTGTTCGGCGTCACGCAGCCTCGTGTGTCAGATTTAATGCGCGGCAAAATTAGTCTGTTCGGTCTGGATGCGCTGGTCAACATGGCTGCTGCTGCCGGTATGCACGTGGAAATGCGCGTGCTGGAAGCCGCGTGAGCTCAAAGAAGTTTTGGCCCCTCGCTTTGGCAGCGGGGGAACCGGCGCGCACAGTACCGTCCAGCGCAACATGCCTGATCTGAGCTGCTTGGGCCAAAAGTAGCTTGGTATTTTTCATGGCATCATTCGAATGAAAATAGAGAAGTACCTTGAAAATACTGATCTTTTTCCTCATCATTGACGATTGAGTGGGAGTGATTGGGGCATATTGACTAGCTTTGCCATCGTCTACCTTGACTCATTGAGCCTGTCTGTCTGTCAGTCACGTCATGAGGCCCATGCGTTCATGAAAAATTGCTACGATCAACGCGGACACACTCTCACGCGGTAGGCAGAAAACGTAGTGATGTTCACAACGTGCCATCCGCAACGCTGGAAAGAGTTCGGTCATATCCTTGAAAGAACCCTGGCCGGCGGCGAGGCCGGCAATACCCTGTTCCAGCTTGGCGATGTAACGGCGTACCTGCGCAGCGCCCCATTGCTTGCGCTTGCGCTTGTAGCGGATGATGCCGCGTAGATCGTCTTCGGCCTCCGCCGAGAGGACGTAGGCCGTCAAGTACGATCCCCGGCGAGTTCTTCATCAAGAATTTCGCCGATGCTCTTGGTGGACACCTTCCCCGCAAGTCCATCGTTGATGCGGTTCCCCAGCAAAGCTTTCAGTTCCTGCCATGCCTGACCGGCATCAGTATCGCCGGGGAACAGGCGTTCGAGGGCGTATTGCTTGATTAACGATATCAGCCGTTTATCCCTGTTTGTGATCTCGATAAAACGAAGTGATCCCATTGAATAAAACATTTTCTCCATTCTTCCTGGCCGCGCTGCTGGCCGTGTCTGCGCTGCCTGTGCAGGCGGCGCCGCGCGCCGCCCTCTATGCGCCAGCGCCGGGCGTGCTGTGCGACCGCTATTTATGTGCGAGCCGTGCGGGCGGGGTTTCCCGCGAACTGACTGAAAAATATCTCGGCAAGAAGGCTGCGGCCAGGCTGTACTCGCAAGGTGACTTCGACCCGACCGGATTCACCTTTGCCAATGGCATTTTCTGTGATGTCAAAGAGCGCTTGTGTCGTAGTGACCGGTATTACGGCGAAGACGGCAAACGCAGCGGAACCATTTCCAGGAAATACACAAAACTGCTTTTTGGTCACTAGACCATCAGGCCATCAGGTCATTAGGCACTGGGAAAGCATCAGGATCCGGCATGGTTAAACATGGCATTTTGCAAAGAACTTGAGCCTGATCATGTCGTGGTCGTTTCTGAACGTGTGACTTTCGTTCTGACCACCTTGGCGGGCAAATAGCCCTGCAGGATCACCAGGACGAGAGCACGCATGACAACGACTACCCGTATCAGGCTCGCCCGCGCTGCGGATATCGATTACATCTTCGAGATTCGCACGAGTGTTAAGGAAAACCATTTGTCGCTGGCCGAGCTGTCGGAGCGAGGGATTACTCACGAAGCCATACAGAATGCCATCGCGTCTGATGACTGCATCTGGATGGCGGAAGCGGAGGGTGTTCCGGTTGGGTTTGCGATGGCGGATGCGGATGAAGGCAGCGTATTCGCTGTTTTTGTTCAACCCGCCTGGGAAGGCCGTGGGTTGGGCCGTTTGCTCATGGAAAAAGCCGAGGCGTTTCTGTTCGAACGGCATGAAACGATTTGGCTGGAGACGGACGGACGAAGCCGGGCCAGCGGTTTCTGCACGAAACTGGGCTGGAATTCCGTGAGGTCATATGACAACGGAGATCTTCGTTTCGAGAAACGGAGAAACGGAGAGACGGTTCCGCGACCGAAAAACCTTATCAAGGCTCGGCCTTGCCCAGCATCAAAAACAGAAATAAACACAGGTTAGCCAGCAAAGCCGCTTACCCGGGCTTGTACGAGCCGAACGAGTTCAAGCAGCGTTTCAGTATGCGTAACCTGCAGGTTTTCTTCCCGGGCGGCGCGGACAACGGCGCCATTGATGCCCTCGATTTCCGTGCGACGGCCAGCCAGCACGTCTTGCAGCATCGACGGTTGATGTCCGACATGCTTTGCGATGGCCTGAGTCACGTTCTCCATGCAGCTCGCGCGATCGGTGTCGATCCCTTTGGCTTGAGCGACAGCGAGCACCTCCCCGACGATGGCCCGGGCCAGTATCAGCCCGCCTGGCACGGCCGCAATGCCGTCAACGGAGCAGCCCGTGACGGCGCACAGGCTGTTCAATGCCGCGTTGAACGCAACCTTTTCCCAAATGGCTGACCAGACGTTGGGGTCGACGCTGCACTGCAATCCGGCGGCATTCAGCAACGCCGCGATGGCCTCCACGCCTGGTCGCGCAATGCCATCAGCCGACATCAGCCGAATTTTGCCTGCTCCGTGCGAACTGACGGCTCCCGGCCGGGACATATCCGCAGGCCAGGTCGTCATGCCAACGACGATTTGTTCAAGCGAGACAAACTCACGCAGGAGTTCGACATTGCCCAGACCGTTTTGCAGCGTCAGCACGGTTGTGTCCGGACCCATCACCCGGCTGACGTCAGACAGTGCCGCGCGTGTATGAAAGGACTTGGTAAAGACCATCAGCAATTCGGGAATCGATTCTGTTTTGTCAGGGCGACTGACGCGCAGGTTTGTCAGCGACCGGCGCCTACCGTGGGTCTCCAGAATGAGCCCCTGCGTGCGGATCGCCGACAGGTGCGCTTCATTGATGTCGAGGAGCGTCACATCCTGGTTTTGTTCGGCGAGCAGGCCGCCGAACAGCGATCCCATGGCACCCGCGCCGAGAATAGCGATTTTCATGAGTTGAGTTGCCTTTGTCTTGTATGGCCCGGTGCCCGGTTAGCCCGGTATCCGTGTTGATCAGTTCCGTCAGCGGGGTTGAACACGGCGCATGCATGGCCGAACCGGGGTGATCGGCCAAGGTACATGACGGGTACGCCTGGCGGCAGTATGAGTGGGAGGGATTCGCTTGAAAATTGCCAGGTGTGTTCAACGTCATGCCTTAAAGACATGGCTTCAAGTTTCCGTCTGGCTCAACGCTGTGCCAGCCTGCCGGTTAAAAGACGCAGCTCATCAAGCAGTTTCAGTGCGGACGCAGGCAGCATTCCCTGGCGCCGACGAAATGCGGTCAGGGTTCTCGGTGCATCGACGCCCGAAATATCCAGCGCGTCGAAAATTCCCGAAGTCCGCTCCGTGTCGTACATCGGCTCAGCCATCCACGACACGAAACCACAGCGCGCCACAAGGCTTTTAAGAACAATGATGGAGCGCGTTTCCACGGCGATTTCGGGGAAGGCGACGCCCCTTGCCTCGAAGGTTTCCATCATATGCAGGTAGGGTCCGGTGCCTTTGGGGGTTAATGCCCAACGCTCGTTGAGCGTATCTTCGAGCCCAAGATTGCGTTTGCGGTGTAGCGGGTGGCTCAGCGCGGCGACGATATGGCTCCGGTCAGACCACTGACAGTTCGAGATCGCCGAAATTTCGTCGGTTTCCTGGCCGGGTGTAGACAAGGCGAGGTCAATTTCGTGCGTGAGCAGTCCTTCGGCTAGCCGGTCCCAGACACCTTCCAAAATTTCCACTCGCAGGTTTGGCCATTTTTGTAGCACTTGCGCCACCGCCATGGGTAATACGAGGCTCGCAATGCTGCCGACCACTCCCACCTTGATCACGCCTTTGGCCAGTCCACGGATGGCATCAAGCTCTTCGCGTGCCTGTTTGGCTTCTCTTTGCAGTGACACCGCGTGAGGCACGAGCGCACGGCCGAGTGCAGTCAGGTGCATGCCTTTCGTGTGGCGTTCGAATAACGGTGCGCCCACTGATTCTTCAAGCCGTTTGATCGACCGGCTCAGCGCGGGCTGGGTCATGTCCAGCACGCTCGCGGCCCGGCCCAGGCTGCCTGCTGAGACGATCGTAGTGAACATGGATAGCTGTTGCAAATTAAAACTCATGGCGTGCAGGGTGCATTAAACATGGATTAGGAGTCGAAATGACGAGTGCTATGACCGGGGCGCGCGGGTTGGGGTCTTCCCTATGGAGTCAATCCAGGGCTGCCCACAAGCCATCCGTTATTCGATTCCGATCCCTTTACCGGTCTCTTTGCGGCTTCTTTACCCGCCGCGAAACCGTTCAGTCATCCCCGATTCTTTGCTGGATCACGGTTTGCTTCACCAACCCTTGATTTCGGCCTTGACGCTTGCGTGGACATGGCCCGCAACCCATTCCGTAACGTAATGACTTTTTACCGCTTTGGCAATTTTCAAATAATTATTCGGATTCCATACTGCGCCTTATCGTGATTCTTGATAGCCTCCGTGGCGAACCTAAAAAGGAGTGGGAATGCAAGAAAGCATCATCGATCCATTAACTGTCCGTAATGTTGTTGTTGAACTGTTGCGCCGGCTTGGCATGACTTCAGTATTTGCTAATCCGGGCTCGACCGAGCTGCCCATGTTCCGCGATTTCCCGGCAGATTTCCGCTACGTCCTGGGGCTTCAGGAAGCCGCCGTCATCGGCATGGCGGATGGTTATGCCCAGGCAAGCGGCAATGCGGCGCTGGTCAGCCTGCATTCAGCCGCGGGCTTGGGTAACGCCATGGGCAACATTTTTACCGCCTTTAAAAATCAGTCCCCCCTGGTGATTACCGCTGGACAGCAGGCGCGCTCCATCTTGCCCTTCGATCCGTTTCTTTTTTCGTCCCAGGCGGTCAATCTGCCCAAGCCCTACGTGAAATGGAGCATCGAGCCCGCGCGGGCGGCGGATGTGCCGCTTGCCATAGCCCGTGCTTATCACATAGCCATGCAGGAACCACGCGGCCCGGTTTTCGTTTCTATCCCAGTTGACGATTGGGACCGGCCCGCCGCGCCCGTTGAGCTCACCCGTGTCAGTACCCGTGCGAGGCCCGATCCGGAGCGGCTCGCGGAGATCGGTGCGGCGCTCGATGAATGCGTCCGGCCCGCTATCGTCGTGGGTGCGCAAGTCGATCGCGCGGGCGCATGGGATGACGCGATCCGTCTCGCGGAACGCCACCATGCCCGCGTTTATGTTGCGCCGATGTCATCGCGTTGCAGCTTCCCGGAAGATCACCGGCTCTTCGCCGGGTTTTTGCCGCCGATACGCGAGAAAATCGTGCAGGCGCTGGAAGGCCACGATCTGATTTTCGTGCTCGGCGCGCCAGCATTCACGTATCACGTCGAGGGCCATGGGCCGCACATACCCGTTGGCGCGAAGCTATGCCAACTGATCGACGATCCTGCGATAGCCGCCTGGACGCCGCTCGGCACAGCGGTTGTGGCCAATCTCCAGCTTGGCCTCGCTGATCTGATGGCGCGCCCTGCGCCAAAAACGCGGCCGTTGCCTGCTCCCCGCCCACCTTGCGAGCGGGCTGAGCCGACCAAAGTCATGTCCGTCGAGTTTGCCTTGCAGACGCTTGCAGAGGTACGTGATCCCGCCGATATCGTCGTCGAGGAAGCGCCCAGTTCGCGCCCGGCGATACAACGCTATCTGCCGTTCACGCAAAGCCAGACTTTTTTTACGATGGCGAGCGGCGGCCTGGGTTATGGCATGCCCGCGGCAGTCGGCGTGGCCCTGGCCCGGCCGGGAACGCGTGTGATCGGTCTCATCGGCGACGGCTCCACCATGTATTCCCCGCAGGCGATCTATAGCGCCGTTCAACAGGGCCTTCCGGTTACGTTTGTCATTCTCAACAACTCCCGCTATGCCGCTTTGCAGGAGTTCGCTCCAGTATTCGGCTTTTCTGCCTCTGACCCCGTGCAGGGAACCGATCTTCCGGGTCTCGATTTTGTCTCGCTGGCTAAAGGCATGGGATGTAAGGGCGTGCGCGTCGACGACGCATCGCAGTTATTGCCCGTGTTAGCGCAAGCGCTTTCGTCCGGCGAAACAAGGCTCGTGGAAATTGTCGTGAGCTAGCCCTGGGTCGTTTGCTTAACAGGTGAAGTGTTCACGTACTCATTTCACGTACTTGTTGCTGGAGGCTGTCATGAACCTGGTATCGATGTTGATTAACGGAGCGCGCTGCGCAGCATCGAGCGGTGCGACATTCGAACGTTGCAATCCGCTGGACAACACGGTGGTATCGCGCGCACCCGCCGCCTCGGTGGCTGATGCGAAAGCGGCGGTGCACGCGGCTGCGGCCGCGTTTGCAGCCTGGTCCACGATGGGACCGGGCGAGCGGCGCACGCTGTTGAACCGCGCCGCCGATGTGCTGGAGGCCAAAAGCGAAGCGCTGGTGTCCGTCATGATCGCGGAAACAGGTGCTGCCCAACTGTGGGCGCGGACCAACGTCACGCTTGCGGCGGAGGGCTTGCGCGAAGCGGCCGCGATGACGACGCAAATAACAGGCGAGGTGATTCCGTCGGACGTGCCGGGCAGCGTTGCCTTCAGCGTGCGTCAAGCGGCGGGGGTGGTGCTGGCGATCGCGCCATGGAATGCGCCCATCATCCTCGGCATGCGGGCGATCGCACTGCCGTTAGCCTGCGGTAACACCATTGTGCTGAAGGGCTCCGAGATCTGTCCCGCCACGCACGGAATCATCATCGAGGCGTTGCAGGAGGCGGGCTTGCCGCCTGGTGTCGTGAACTATGTGACAAACGCGCCGGCCGATGCCGGTGCGATTGTCGACGCGCTGATCGCGGAGCCGGCCGTGCGGCGCGTGAACTTCACCGGTTCGACGCGCGTGGGCCGCATGATTGCCGCGCAATGCGCCAGGTACCTCAAGCCTTCGGTGCTCGAGTTGGGTGGCAAGGCGCCGCTTCTGGTTCTTCACGACGCGGATATCGCGGCAGCGGTCGAGGCCGCTGCTTATGGCGCATTCATCAATTCGGGGCAGATCTGCATGTCGACCGAACGTATTGTCGTGGACGAGAAAATCGCCGATGAGTTCGTCGCCCGTCTGGCCAGGAAAACGGCAAGCCTTTCGCTTGGCGACCCGCGCAAAGGGCCGGCCGTGATGGGGCCCGTCTTCGATATGGGGACAGTCACGAAATGCAATGCGCTGATCGACGATGCGCTGGCGCAGGGAGCCACGCTAGTGTGCGGCGGCCAATCTCAAACCACGTTGATGACGGCGACGCTGCTCGATCACGTCACGGCGAAGATGGATATCTATCGTGAGGAATCTTTCGGACCGGTGAAAGCCATCGTCCGGGTCAACGGCGATGAAGAAGCGCTGGCCTGCGCCAACGACAACGAATATGGGCTTTCATCCGCCATTTTCAGCCGTGATGTCGCGCGGGCCCTGGCGCTGGCAAAGCGCGTCGAAGCCGGTCACTGCCACATCAATGGTCCGACTATGCATGATGAAGCGCAGATGCCCTTTGGCGGAATGAAAGCCAGTGGGTTCGGACATTTTGGCGGCAAGGCAGGGGTCGCCGAGTTTACCGATTTACGCTGGTTGACCATCCAGACCGGACCCCGGCATTACCCGTTCTGATAACGGCCTGCAACACGGTCCTTGACCTATGCCTTGACTATGGTTTGGACCCAACCTTGTACGCATTTGTCTGCGGCACTTTCATGTGGCTGGCGCTCACAAAAACTCAATGCCATGCCATGAGGCTCGCCTGTTCTGTTGCCAGGCAGCCAATAAAAACTCAGGAGACTCCATGCCGCTTTACCCATCTGGATTGCCACGCTGCTTCCACAGCCGTGTGGCGGTTCTTTCCAGTCAGGCAAGCCTTGCCTGTTGCCGTGCACCTGTTCGGGCTGACGTGAACGGAGTGGTGCAATGAGCGATAACAATACGCTGCTTCCGCCGACGGTCGATATAGGTCGCATGCTCGACGACGGAAGGTTCTCCACGTTTCAGAAAATGATTGTGCTGCTCGCCGCGCTTTCCATCGTGATGGACGGTTTCGACGGGCAGCTTATTGGCTTCGCTATCCCCAGTTTGATCAAGGAATGGGGGATCACGCGTAACGCTTTTGCTCCCGCCGTTGCTGCGGGTCTGGTCGGCATGGGCATTGGCAGTGCCTTCGCCGGGTTGTTTGCCGACCGGTTTGGCCGACGCTGGGCGATCATCGGCAGCGTGCTGGTTTTTGGTCTGGCAACCAGTTTGATTGCGCTCTCGCCCAACGTCGCAACGATTGCGTTCCTGCGTTTTTGCGCCGGGCTCGGCATTGGTGGAGCCTTGCCCAGCTCGACCACCATGACGGCCGAGTTCACCCCGGCGCGGCGGCGAACCCTTGCGGTGACCGCAACCATCGTCTGCGTTCCGCTCGGTGGCATGCTGGCCGGGCTCTTCGCCAGCATGGTGCTGCCGCACTATGGCTGGCGTGGTCTTTTTGCACTCGGCGGCATCGTTCCTGTCGCATTTGCTGTCCTGCTCTTTTTCATCCTGCCGGAATCGCCGCGCTATCTCGCCCGTCACAGGGAGCGATGGGCTGAACTGCGCACGTTGCTGGCGCGAATGGCTCATCCGTTTGAAAAAGAAGTGATTTTCACCGACAGGAAAGAGCAGCAATCCGGGCAACGTGCGGGTCTCGGCGCGCTGTTCGTGGCGGGCCGGGGGCGCGACACGATTGCCATCTGGATCGCTTTCTTCATGAATCTTCTTGCGGTTTATAGCGCGTTCAGCTGGCTTCCCACCATGCTTGCAGGCGAGGGGCTTAGCCCGTCGGTGGCGGGTTCAGGGCTGACCGCTTATAACCTCGGTGGCGTGATCGGTGCGCTCGGTTGTGCCGTGGCGATCGGGCGTTTTGGTTCACGTTGGCCATTGCTTGCCTGTTGTCTCGCGGCGGCGGCCAGCGCGCTGTTTTTACGCGGCCTTGATTTTTCCGCTCACACGACGTTGCTGGTGTTTTGCATCGGTTTGCATGGGCTGTTCGTCAATGCGGTCCAGTCAACGATGTACGCCTTGTGCGTGTACATCTATCCGACCGAGGTGCGTGCCACCGGAACCGCGCTGGCGCTGGCCTTTGGACGGCTGGGCGCTATTCTCAGTGCTTTTGCTGGCGCATGGCTCATCACTCAGGGCGGCGCGCCGGCTTATCTGGGCATGCTGGGCCTGGCCATGCTGATGGTGTTTGTCTGTCTGATGGCCGTTCGACGTCATATTCCGCGCCTCGGTCATCTTTGATCTTGCACCGGTAGCGCTTTTGGGAAAGCGAGCCGAGTGTGCAAACGGCAAGCTTTGTGGTTGTTTAAACGAACGGACAGCCTCCAGACTAGGCTTCGACAAGCTTAAAACAAGCTGTCCGATTGGGAGACTTTCATGCGTACTCAAGTCGGTATTATCGGAGCAGGCCCGGCGGGCCTGCTTCTGTCCCATCTGTTGCATCTCAGGGGGATCGAATCAGTGGTTCTCGAAGCGCGTACCCGTGAGCAGATCGAATCGACCATCCGTGCGGGTGTGCTGGAGCAGGGCACGATGGACGTGCTGCGCGAATCGGGCGTCGGCGAGCGGATGAGGGCGGAAGGCGCCTTGCACCATGGCATTGAACTCGCGTTTGACGGCAAGCGGCGGCGCATTGACCTGCATGGCTTGACAGGCCAGTCGATCACCGTTTACGCCCAGCATGAGGTCATCAAGGATCTGGTGGCGGCACGCCTGGCGGCGGATGGGACGATCCTGTTTGGGGTCCACGACGTTTCGCTGCATGGCATAGAGACGCCAACGCCTTCCATCCGGTATCGGCACGAAGGCGAGGCTCATACGCTCGAATGCGATTTCGTGATCGGCTGCGATGGCTCACAAGGCGTATCGCGCGCGGCTATTCCCGTTGATGCTCGCCGCGATTACGAGCGGGTCTACCCGTTTGGGTGGTTCGGTATTCTTGCTGAAGGACGGCCGACGGCCGACGAGCTGATTTACGCCCGTCACGATCGCGGTTTTGCCTTGATTAGCACGCGCTCGCCCAATGTGCAGCGGATGTATTTTCAGTGCGACCCGAAAGACTCGCTGGAAGCGTGGCCGGACGACCGGATCTGGAGTGAATTGCATGCGCGTGTCGATTCCGCCGATGGGCAGCAAGTCATCGACGGCAAGATATTTCAGAAGAACATCGTGGGCATGCGGAGTTTCGTCTCGGCCACGATGCAGCACGGCCGCCTGTTTCTTGCCGGTGACGCGGCGCACATTGTTCCGCCCACGGGTGCAAAAGGGCTCAATCTTGCGGTTTCTGACGTCCGGATACTCAGTCATGCACTGGAAATCTGGTACCGCAGCGGCAATGAGGCGGCCCTTGCGGCCTACAGCGAAACGGCGTTGAAACGGATCTGGCGGGCCGAGCACTTCTCGTGGTGGATGACGCGCATGATGCATCGCCTTGACGACGCCTCGCCCTTTGAGCAGCAGTTACAGGTTGCCGAACTGGAGCATGTGACGACGTCCCGGACGGCGGCGAAATCGCTGGCGGAAAATTATGTGGGTTGCGTGGCTATCTAGCTTGAGCCTTGAGCGGCGGGGACTCTGCCGCTTGACGCGCGAGGATTGTTTGATGCGCCCGCGATGCAGGTAAAGCCGTGGGCCGCCGCGAGTCAAACCATGGCGGCCCGTGTGCTCGTGTGCCCGTGTGTGTCCGTGTATTAACCTGGCGATAGCGTCGGATAGCGGTAAACCAGATGCGGGTAGGCTTGCTCCGCGCGGAGATTTTCGCGGATGATCCAGTCTTCCACGGCTTGCAGCGCGCCAAGACAGGATCCGTGCAAAGGGTCATCCAGCGTAATGTAGCCACCCTTCGGGTGCATTTTCGGCTGGACGGCATCGAGACAGTATTTCACGGCATCATGGATGTCGCAGTCGATATGGGCCAGCGCGATGGCATTGACCGACTTTAAAACCTGGGGCGCGGTATCGGAAAATAAACCTTTGACCAGCTTGAGATTGCTCAGTCCTAATTCATGCACATAGGCAGCAAGGTCATCGAAATTCGTGTCGGAGAAGTCGCCCAGCTTATGCAAGTCCAGAACTTCGTCGGTTTTGGGCATGCCTGCGAAGGTATCGAAGGCATAGACGGTACCGGGGAGTTGGAGGCGGCGCGCCACGTTAGCGATGAAGATGGCACTGCCGCCTTTGTAGCTGCCGAATTCCAGAAAATCCCCCGTGATTCCCTCAAGCCCGAATTTCATGATAAGAAACAGGTTCATCAGTTTGTGTTCGGCCAGTATGGTTCGGCCAAGGGCCAATTCGAGGCTTTCCCGATAGACTTCGTCGTTTTTGATGGATTCGATCAGAGCACCGTATTCCAAACACCAGCCGCGTGTATGGCCTGCGGTTATATTCCGGCCAGCGACAATGGATTCTGCGTCAGCGCGGTGAAGTTTTTTTAAGGTGGTGTTGAGTTCGGCTGGGTTGTTCATGCCGGAGATGACTGATATAGATGAATAACGAGCACTCATATCTTTTTCCAGGCTTGGTTGGTGGGGGAGACGATCACTATAACGAAGATGCACGGATGTTTTTATTCGAGGTACCGAGGGTATGTATAAGTCATGTGACAGGGCAGTATAAACGACGGCTAGTGCCGGCCAGCTTGTATTATCGGCAGGCGGTTCAGGCAGCAAGCTGCGGCACGGTCTTTTGTATTAATTCATTTTTAAA
Source organism: Paraburkholderia hayleyella (assembly GCF_009455685.1). Lineage (NCBI taxonomy): Bacteria > Pseudomonadati > Pseudomonadota > Betaproteobacteria > Burkholderiales > Burkholderiaceae > Paraburkholderia > Paraburkholderia hayleyella. The sequence continues at coordinate 1,738,797 of NZ_QPES01000001.1, forward strand.
TCTGTTTTTTTTGAATCAGCATGACAAACCAGAATAATGCGCAAAATAGCGCGTTCGATGACCATTCGACACCAGGCTGCCAGCCGCTGCTTGCGTTGCGTCTTACCCTTGTCACGCTCGCGCTTGTCACTTTGCTGTCGGGCTGCGGTGTGTTTTGCGGTGGGGGTGGCGGAAGCGGCGGAGGGTTCGCCGGTGGGTGTGCCACGGGTATACGGTTTTGAGCGGCGCGCGGCTTGAGTGCGCATACAGTGGAAGTGGATCACTCATGAAACATCCAGGTGAGAGCGCTACACCGGACCTTGAGCTCGCAGCCCAGGAGGCGCGTGACCACTATTTCATGATGCAGGCGCTAGCCGCTGCGCAAGAAGCGGACGCTGCGGGAGAAGTGCCGGTGGGCGCGGTCCTGGTCAAGGATGGCGTCGTGCTTGCCAGGGGTTTCAATCACCCGATTGGTTTGCACGACCCGTCAGCACATGCGGAAATGGTGGCGTTGCGCGGCGCGGCCCAGACGCTGGCCAACTACCGTCTGCCGGGATGCGAACTTTATGTGACGCTTGAACCCTGTTTGATGTGTGCTGGCGCCATCATGCATGCCCGCCTTGCCCGCGTGGTGTTCGGCGCACGGGACCCGAAAACCGGTGTGTGCGGCAGCGTGGTGGATGCTTTTGCCAATCCGCAGCTCAATCACCATACGGTAGTGGTCGGAGGCGTGCTTGAAAGTGAATGCAGCGCGGTGCTCAAACGCTTTTTTGCTCAGCGGCGCCAGCTTGGCCGTGATGCGCGTGACGCGCGCCGGGCGTCGGAGGCCATCGGGGCTGATAGCGCGTCATCAGGGCCACGCCAGGTTCCCCAGACGTAAAGCCGCGATTTGGCGCTAACACCTGTCCACGGCCCAACTTACTGCTCCAACTCAGCCTCTTTCTTGCCCATGACTGCTCCTCGCATCCTCGAACTGATCGCGCCTTCAGGCTATCCCGACAATTCAAACGTGGTTCAGCTCGCGTTGCAGCGTTTGGCGGAGCAAGGTCTGCAGATCGAGGGCGAGCCGGTCACGCAGCGGCGCTATCAACGCTTTGCCGGCACCGATGGCGAACGGGCTGCCGATCTGAACCGTCTGGCTGACCCTGCGCGGCGTTTGCCGGATATTGTTCTGGCCGTACGCGGTGGATATGGCGCGGTGCGCGTGTTGCACGGTCTCGACTACGAAGGCTTGCAACGACGTTTGCAGGAGCAGCCCGTGGCGTTGGTGGGGCATAGCGATTTCACGGCGATTCAACTGGCTTTGCTGGCACGCGCGGGGCTCACGACGTTCGCTGGCCCGATGCTGACGAGCGATTTCGGCGCGCCGGTTCTTAGTGCATTCACGCAGGAACACTTCTGGACGGCACTGACCCAGCCGGTTTTCGCGCTGACGGTGACGGCGCCGCAAATCCAGAGCGCCGATGTGACAGGCACGTTGTGGGGTGGCAACCTGGCGATGCTGGCTGCACTGGTTGGCACACCCTATATGCCGCCTGTGAAAGGCGGCATCCTTTTTCTTGAAGACATCAACGAGCAGCCATTCCGGCTCGAACGGATGATCTATCAACTCCATCTGGCGGGCATTCTGGAGCAGCAGCAGGCGCTGGTGCTGGGAGACTTCTCGGGCAGCCGGACCTTCGATTACGACAACGGCTATGACTTGTACGCGATGATTGCGCAGGTGCGCTCGCTGGTCGGGATTCCGGTGTTCACGGGTTTACCGTTTGGTCATATTCCCGACAAGGTCACGTTGCCGATGGGGGCGAAGGCACATCTCATGGCCAATACGCATGGCTTTACGCTGACGCTCTCGGGACATCCGACACTGGCGTAAGGCTGCCGATTTTTAACAGGCCTTGTCTTTTTCCTTCTTTTCTTTTTCCTGACCTTGCCTGACCGTGAGCAAGGGTAAACGCTTATGTTTTGCTGCCGCGGCGGAATGAGGCCCGTGCTGTCCATACTTCGGCCCTGACCCGCACTATCTGCCTGCGTGTATGGTGCCCAGGAGCGTTTTCGCTACACTTGCCCACTTTACGGAGCGGATCTGGGCGCCTTCTCCTTCTCCTCCAGTTCTCCTCCTGTTTTCGTGTCCCTGTTCCGGTGTGTGCTGTGATGCCTCGCTGCGCATCGTGTGCTGCCATGACGCTTTTTCCGCTCATTACGCTCATTACCTTTGCATCCCACCATGTCATCTGATTCGAATCGCTTGCCTGATCCGCTCGACTATCCACGCGATCTGACCGGCTACGGCCGCTATCCCATTCATGCCCAGTGGCCTGGACGGGCCCGTATCGCTGTGCAGTTCGTGCTGAATTACGAAGAGGGCGGCGAGAACTGCGTGCTCCATGGAGATCCGGCTTCGGAGCAGTTTTTATCCGAAATTATCGGCGCGGCCGCTTATCCCGCCCGTCATATGAGCATGGAGTCGATTTACGAATACGGCTCGCGCGTGGGCGTGTGGCGTATCTTGCGTGAATTCGAAAAGCGCGCCTTGCCGTTCACGGTATTTGGCGTGGGGATGGCGCTTGAGCGTCATCCCGAGCTGGCTCGCGCCTTCGTTGAGCTGGGGCATGAAATTGCCTGTCACGGTTATCGCTGGATTCACTATCAGGATGTCTCGCCCGAGCGCGAAGCCGAACACATGCGTCTTGGCATGGAGGCGATCGAGCGTGTCACGGGGGTGCGTCCGCTGGGCTGGTACACCGGCCGCGACAGCCCCAACACGCATCGTCTGGTAGCGGAATATGGCGGTTTTCTCTACGACTCGGATTATTACGGCGACGACCTGCCGTTCTGGATGGACGTCAAGGTGAGCGGTGGCGCGATCGTGCCGCAACTGATCGTGCCGTACACGCTGGACACCAACGACATGCGTTTCGCCAGCCCGCAGGGCTTCAATACCGCGGATCATTTTTTTACCTATCTGCGCGATGCGTTCGATGTGCTTTACGCCGAGGGCGACGAATCTCCCAAAATGCTTTCGGTTGGCATGCATTGCCGTTTGCTGGGGCGGCCAGGGCGGTTTCGTGCGCTTCAGCGGTTTCTCGACTACATCGAGCAACACGAGCGCGTGTGGGTTACGCGGCGCGTCGATATTGCGAAGCACTGGCGCGAACATCATCCGTATCAGCCCAAACAGCTCAAACAGCCCAAACAGCTCAAACAGCACGGGAGCGAGGCATGAAAGCGATGCAATACACCCTTAAGCAGCTTAATCAGGCGTCAGTCGAGGCGTTTGTTGCGGCTTTATCGGGGGTTTTCGAGCATTCGCCGTGGGTGGCCCGTGACGTGGCTTCCCAGCGGCCTTTCGCCAGTATTGACGCGCTGCATCGCACGATGTCGCAGGCAGTCGAAGCGGCGGGTGAGCCGACCCAACTCGCGCTCATCAATGCTCACCCTGAGCTGGCGGGCAAGGCCGCGATACGGGGCGAACTGACGCAAGAATCGACCCGTGAGCAAAGCGGCGCAGGCCTCGATCAATGCACCCAGGACGAGTTCGACACACTGTTAAGGCTGAATGCCGCCTACCGGGAGAAGTTCGGTTTTCCGTTCATCCTTGCGGTGCGCGGGTATGACCGCCACGGCATCATCAAAAATTTCGAGGCGCGCGTGAATCACAGTTACGCCGAAGAATTGCGCGCGAGCCTCGACCAGATTTACCGCATTGCCCGCTTCAGGCTGGATGACCTGATCAGCGCTTGAGGAGTGCCTGTGGGTATTCCTGATTCCTGCGGGTATGCCTGGTAAGCCCGGGGCTCAAAACGAGCCCTGTTTTTTTGACACGTGTTTTGACACACCGACACAACGACATAAAGAGGAAGACAAAGATGGCACTCCCCATTTCCGATCCGAATGCGCCTGATTTCACGCGCCGTTATGTGAACCTGGCGGATCCGCGTCTGGGTGCGAAGGCGCTTGTGGCAAGCGATGATTTTTTCGCCCCGAAGGAACGGATGCTGAACCCGGAGCCTGCTGTCTTCATTCCTGGCAAGTACGACGACCATGGCAAGTGGATGGATGGCTGGGAGACGCGCCGCAAGCGCGCCAGCGGTTATGACTGGTGCGTGGTCAAGCTGGCCCGTCCGGGGGTCATCAAGGGGCTGGATCTGGACACGAGTCATTTCACTGGCAATTTTCCGCCTGCCGCATCGGTGGAAGCCGCTTACGTGACCGATACGACCGATAACGCGCCCAGCGAGAGCACACAATGGCACGAGATCGTGCCCTCGGCCACCTTGCAGGGCAATAGTCACCACTACGTCGAAATTACCGATACGCGTCCCTACACGCATCTGCGCGTGAACCTGTATCCCGATGGCGGTCTTGCCCGTTTCCGCGTGTATGGCCAGCCGCAAATGAACTGGGCGGACGCCAGCCGTACCGAGCAGTTTGATCTGGCCGCGATGGAAAACGGCGCTTATGTCGTGGCGGCGAATAACCAGCACTTTGGGCCGGCTTCGACCATTCTGATGCCGGGCCGTGGCCAGAACATGGGGGATGGCTGGGAAACCCGGCGGCGGCGTGAGCCTGGCAACGACTGGGCTATTGTGGCGCTGGCGCAGCCTGGCGTGATTCGCAAGATCGAAGTCGATACCGCGCACTTCAAGGGCAACTACCCGGACCGCTGCTCGATTCAGGCGGCCTATGTGAAGGGCGGCACGGATAGCTCGCTGATTACCCAGGCCATGTTCTGGCCTGTTTTGCTGGACGAGCAAAAACTCGAGATGGACAAGCAGCATTATTTTGCCAGCGAGGTGGCGACACTGGGCCCGGTTACTCACGTGCGCTTCAATATCATTCCTGACGGCGGGGTATCGCGCTTGCGCCTGTGGGGAACACTCGCGTGACGGCGATGACGGCCCTTCGGGTCGAACCCCTGACACGCGAGGCATTCGCGCCATTTGGCGATGTCATCGAGCTAGCGGGTGCCAAACAGGTGCCGATCAACCTTGGCACGACTATCCGCTATCACGATCTGGCGCATATCGATGTCGCGGACGAGGTGGGGCGGCCGCTGGTGAACCTGTTTCGCGGCCAGCCCCGCACGCTGCCATTCGAAGTGAAGATGCTGGAGCGTCATCCGCTGGGCAGCCAGGCGTTTATTCCGTTGAATGACAAGCCGTATCTGGTGGTCGTCGCACCCGCTGGCGAACTTGACGCCGCCCTGGTGCGGGCGTTTATCACCAGCGGCTGGCAGGGTGTGAATTACGCGAAAGGGGTCTGGCACCATCCGCTGATCGCGCTGGGTGAGGTGAGCGATTTCATCGTGGTGGATCGGGGGGGGGACGGGCTGAATCTGAATGAACAGGATTTGCCCGCCTCGCTATGGCTGAGCGCTGATGCGATTCATGGCGATAGCACGATCAAGCGCGTGAAGGGTTGATGCGGCGCGGCGTTGGGTGTGGCCGGTTGGCGGTTTTGTGTGGCGATGCGAGGATGCGGCTTAAGTGGCGCCCACCGGGTTGTGACGGTGGGCGTTTTTCATGAGCGTGCCCGCCTGGCCGTCGAGGTTTGTCAATCCCGCTTAAGCCTGGCTTCGGCTGCGGTTTGTGTTTGTGCTTGCGCTTCAGTTGTTGCCGCAGGCCAATGGTTTTCGAACACGCATTCGGACAGTGGCAAACGGCTTGCCCAACGCTGGGTTTCGAGCATCGGTTCCGTATAAAACTGTTCGACGTGGCCAAGGCATAGAATCGCCACGGGCTGCGCGCCTGGCGGCATGTGCAGCAGCGCCCGAACCTGCGCGCAATCGAAGAGCGACACCCAGCCCATGCCAATCCCTTCGGCGCGGGCGGCTAGCCACATGTTCTGGATGGCGCAGGCCACCGATGCCAGATCCATTTCGGGCAGTGTCCGGCGGCCAAAAATATGGGCCTCGCGCTGGTCCATCAACGCCATCACGAGCAGCTCGCCGCATTCGAGCATGCCCTCGACCTTGAGCCGCATAAACTCATCACCACGCTGGCCGAGTGCTTCCGCGGTTTTTTGCCGCTCGTCGTCAACCAGACGATGCAGTGCGTGACGCAGTGTGGGGTCGGTAATCCGGGTAATGCGCCAGGGTTGCATGAAGCCGACGCTCGGCGCGTGATGGGCGGCTTCCAGCAGCCGTTGCAACAATGCGGGGTCCAGCGGTGTGGGCACAAAATGGCGCATGTCGCGCCGCTCGTAAATGGCACGGTAAACCGCGGCGCGTTCGACATCGTTAAATGGCTCGGTCATAAGGAATGAGGGCAGTCAATTGAAGTAGCGAAGTAGCGAAAGTAATGAACGTAGCAAAAATAACCAAAAGCAGCCAAAAGTAGCATTAGCCGCGGTGATAGGTTAGCCCGGTTGAATCATGGTGAGGACGTACGTTGCTGTTATTGTCCGCTGATGCTTGCGGTGACACAAATAATCAATCTTTTGTTGCCGTACACGTTAAGCTCGATTGTGTTCAGGGACTACGCACCCTGTGCGCTATACGTATTACATGTGTTACACGTATTACACCGGCTGAATTTTCCTGACGATGTAAACAGCCGTTTTACTGGTTTTATGTGGCGTCATCCTTTCATCTTTATCACTGTGAGGGAAACATTATGAAACTGAACTCTATCAGCCAGTACCTCGTCGTTGCCACGCTGGCCGCCGCGTCGGGCCTGGCTTGTGCACAAGGTTATTCAGGCCCGTCGGCGCCCAATTACAGTGGCCCGTCAACCATCGCCACCATGACGGTCAAGCAGTTGCTCGATAGCGGCGTGGATGACCAGCACGTCATCGTGCGCGGCAAGCTGGTGCGGCATACCGGTGGCGAGCATTACGTGCTGGCGGACGCCACGGGCGAAATCGAGGTTGAAATTTCATCCAAATACTTCCCCATCAATCAGACCATTTCGCCCGAAATGAATGTGAGCCTGAGCGGGAAATACGATAAAAAAATGTTTGGTAAATCCCATCTGGATGTCAAACAAATGATTACCGTCGTGCAATAAATTCGCCCGTTTACGGGTTTTCCGCGGGGCAGGGTTCGTGCCTGTCCCGCGCAACTGTTGCACTGCACTATCCCGATTTTGTTGCGGTTACACTCTCGTTCAATACATTCCATCGCCGTTGCGCCTGGTTTTGTTGCATCTCATTTTGTCTTCGCCTATTCAACGATTCAACGGCGGTGATTCGCTGCGGCAAGACAACCTGAATCACCTGCACACCCGAATCACCTGAATCACCTGAATGCCGCTACGCGCCAGGGTCTCTTGCCAGAGGCTCGAGTCGGGGAGCGGTTTTGTTTTCCTGATTTGAATGGCATCCATGATCCATAGCCTGATTTCTGAAATCCTGTTTGGCGTTACCGGTTTGCTCAGCATCATCAACCCGTTTGGCATTGCGTTTGTTTTTCTGGACCGGACCGAATCGCTGAGCCCTGACGAGCGCGCCGTGTTGGCCAAACGCATTGCGATCAATGCCTTTTGCGTTCTACTCGTGGTGTTTTTTGCCGGAACGCCGATCCTGCATTTTTTCGGTATTTCGATGGAGGCGTTGCGTATTGGCGGTGGTCTGGTGGTTGCGGTAAGCGGCTGGCAGATGCTCAACGCGCCCGATACCCCGCAGCGGCCCGCGTCGGATGTCAGGCCCGTGGATGCGGATAACGCCATGTCACGCGCGTTCTTTCCCCTGACTATTCCATTGACAACGGGTCCCGGTACCATGGCAACGGCGATCGCGCTGAATGCGAACCGGGCTCACAAGCTGACGGATTTCATGTTGTCGATGGTCACCACGATATCGATTGCGCTGATCGTGGCGCTGGTCATCTATTTCATTTACAGCCGCGCTGCGACCTTTGCCCGATACCTGGGCGCAGAGGGCACAAAGGTCGCGCTGCGGGTGTCCGCCTTTTTGCTAATGTGCGTGGGCGTGCAGATTATCTTGACAGGGTTGTCCGAATTTATTACCCCACTAGTGAGCGGCGCGCAGGCTCTGAATTAAACGCAACTGCGAAACGCAACTGCGAAACGCAACTGCAAAACGCAACTGCGAAACGCAACTGCAAAACGCAACTGCGAAACGCAACTGCAAAACGCAACTGCAAAACGCAACTGCAAAACGCAACTGCAAAACGCAACTGCAAAACGCAACTGCAAAACGCAACTGCGGCTGCGGTTTTTCGTGGGTTTTCAAGGCACTTCGTACGAACACAAGCTTGGCCGGAAGCGATGTCGACCGCTGAGCGTCTGTGACTATTTTCGACAGGAGACACACGATGTGCCGCTGGCTTGCCTACACCGGAAATGCCATTTCACTCGAAGCCGTGCTGTTTCGGGCCAGGCATTCGCTGATCGACCAGAGCCTGCATTCGCGGTTGGGACAAACGACCACCAACGGTGACGGCTTTGGCGTCGGATGGTATAGCCATCCCACCGTGCTGCCGTTTCGCTACCGCAGTGCGCATCCGGCCTGGAGCGATCGAAATTTGCGCGATACCGCACGGGCGATTCATTCACCGCTTTTCGTCGCGCATATCCGCGCCGCGACCGATACGCCCGCGCAGGAAACCAACAGTCACCCGTTTCGCTATGGCCGCTGGCTGTTTATGCATAACGGCGTGGTGCGCGATTATCCGCGCGTCAAACGCGATTTGATGATGGCGATCAATGCCGAGCTTTTTCCGTTAATCGAAGGGTCAACAGATTCAGAAGTGCTGTTTTTTCTGGCGCTGACACTGGGTCTCGAACTCGATCCGGTGCGCGCGCTGGAACGGATGGTGGCGGTGGTCGAAGGGGTCGGCAAGCACCACGATGTCGAGCATCCACTCAATATGACTGTGTGCGCGACCGATGGCGAACAGCTCATCGCCGTGCGCTATTCGAGCGAGCGCCAGTCGCGTTCGCTTTTTCATAGCACCTCGTTTCACCAGTTGCACGCGCTTTATCCCGATGACGAGCGGATCAAGGCGGCCGGTGACGACGCGCTTCTTGTACTGTCCGAGCCGCTGATCGATTTGCCCGGCTGGTGGCAAGAAATTCCTGAATCCACGGTTGTGATCGCGCGAGGGGGCGCGATCGAACAGCGTCCGTTCACGCCGCATCTGGCATGAGACGTGAGGGCATGGATCCCACGAGCTCAATGAGCGCGTCAGGCTCATCACTCATGGCGAAGGTGGCACCGCAGGCGCCAGAGGCGGGACGATGGCTCGACGCGGCACTTGCCGCGCAGGAAGCGGGACGTCTGACGGAGGCGCTGGCCGCCTATGAGCAACTGCTGACATTCGCCCCCGAGCATGTGCTGGGCTGGAACAATCTGGCGAATCTGTTGCGCCAGAGCGGCCGCTGCCTTGAGGCCGAAACAGCCTATCGGCGCGCGCTTGAATGGGCGTTGGCACGGGCCCCTGTGCTAACACCTGAATCCGCGCTAGAGCGCGCGCAGATTTACGCCAACTGGGGCGGCGTGCTGGAGGACCTGGGGCGCCTGGCCGAAGCCGAGGCGGCCTATCGCCATGCCGTGGCGCTCGCGCCTGAGTGGGCTCCTGCGCAATTTAACCTTGGCTTGCTGTTGCTCAGCCAGGGACGTTATGCCGAAGGCTGGCACCATTACGAGGCACGCAAGGCCGTCTTCGCTGAACATGGGACACTGCCGTTTCCTGAATGGCAGGGTGAGTGTCTGCAAGGCCGTTCGCTTTTGTTATTGCCCGAACAGGGCTATGGCGACACGCTTCAGTTTGTACGCTACGCCAGGCTGTTAAAAGAGCGCGGCGTGGCGCACCTCTCGCTCCTTTGCGCTGACGCTCTGGCGCCGCTACTGCAAACACAGACAGCCATCGACCACCTGATCACGCGGCCTGAGACACTCTATGCCCACGATTTCTGGATCTCTCTGGCGAGCCTGCCTTACCGTTTTGGCACGCTACCCGACACGATTGCTGCGCCGCCTTACCTGAAGGTGCCCGCTGAGCGCGAAGCGTTGTGGCGTGATTGCCTGCCGCCTGCCGCATGGCGTGTTGGCCTCGCATGGAAGGGCAGTGCCTGGCATGAGAATGATGCGCATCGTTCCTTGCCGCACTTTTCAGTGTTGCAGCCGCTGTGGTCGCTGGCAGGGGTGCAGGGGGTGCAGTTTGTGAGCTTGCAAAAAGGTGAGGGCGAGGGTGAAAGCGAAGCCTGTGCGGCACAGCAACCCGTGATTGCAGCGGGCGCGGCATTGCGCGATTTTGCCGATACAGCGGCCCTGGTGGCGCAAATGGATTTGATTGTGTCTGTGGATACAGCGTTGGCGCATCTGGCAGGCGCGCTCAATGTGCCCTGCTGGGTGATGCTGCCGCGGCATGGTGTTGACTGGCGCTGGCTGAGACACGGCGAACACACGCCATGGTATTCGCCTTCGCTGCGCTTGTTTCGCCAGCAAGAAGCGGGAGACTGGCGCACGGTGGTTGATGACATCGCCTTGCAGTTGCGCAGGCTGAGGTAAACCGGCTCGGTGTTCTTTATCCGCATGTTCCCGGATTCCCGGATTCCCGGAGAATCGCAAACAAGAACCGTGAGCCCATCGCCGCGCCGGCATTCCTGCCCGGCGCGGCGATTTCAAGTGACGCCTGTGGTTTAGCCGGGTTTATTTATTCGCTCCGCTCTGAAACCACATGGCGATCTTTTGCCGCTCCTCGTCAGTCATTTTCGTGACATTGCCAAGAGGCATGGCCTTGAGCGTGACCGACTGCTGATAAATCTGCTGTGCGTGCTTTGAGATTTCATCGGGCGTATCGAGCAGCACGCCCGCGGGCGCACTGCCCATCATCGTCGGGTGCGACGAGTGGCAAGTGGCGCAACGTTGCTCGACCACATGGGTAATGTCGGCGATACGCACGACCGGCGCACCGGCTGCTTGCACGACCGGCACAACGGGTTTGGGCATGGTCCAGCCGAGCGCGGCAAACATCAGCACGACACCGATGACGGGCAAATACCACAACACTTGGCCGCGATGACGCATCACGAAGAATTGCCGGATCAGCGCACCGGCCAGCATGATGATGACCAGCACCGCCCAGTTGTAAGGATGGGTGTAGGTCATGGCGTAGTGGTTCGACAACATGGCGAACACTACGGGCAGCGTGAAATAGGTGTTGTGCACCGAGCGTTGCTTGCCGCGCTTGCCGTAGACCGGGTTTGGTGTGTCGCCCTTGAGCATCGCCGCGACCATCTTGCGCTGGCCAGGAATAATGACGAAAAACACGTTCGCCGACATGATCGTGGCGAGCATCGCACCCATGATCAGGTACGCGGCACGGCCGGCGAAGATATGGCAGGCCAGCCATGCGGCGATCAGTACATACAGGCCCACGCAGATGCCGAGCATCCGGTCGCGGTTGCCAAGCAGGCGGCACAGCGAGTCATACACAATCCAGCCCGCCGCAAGAAAACCCAGCGCCGAGGCGATGGCCACAACCGGGCCCATGTCCAGCACGTTTTTATCGATGAGATAGGTGTTCGGGGCAAAAAGGTACAGCACCATGAACAGCGCAAAACCGGAAAGCCAGGTGGTGTAAGAGGGCCACTTCGACCAGTGCAGGTCGTCGGGCATTTCGGGCGGGGCGACCGTGTATTTTTGCATGTTGTAGAAACCGCCACCATGCACATGCCACAACTCGCCAAATACACCGCGCCGCCTCTGGTTTGGGTCTTGCGGTGGTTTCAGGCTGTTATCCAGGGCCACGAAGTAAAACGATTCGCCGATCCATGCGATCGCAACGATCACGTGAAACCAGCGGATCGCCAGATTGAGCCAGTCGGTTATAAAGCCTTCCATGAAACGCCTCCTCTTCATCTTCGTTGTAGGCCAGGCGCTGGGTGCACAAGGGTGCTGCCAGCAGCGGCTGGCGGAGTGCGGGCGTGGGTCGCGGGTACCCACCGCTTTTCGCATCCGTTTGTGGTTGATTGAGCGCAGCGTTGGCTGGCGCGATGTTGCACGTGGGCGGCCTAGCTGCCGCGATAAGTGCTGTATGACCAGGGCGAGACGAGCAGGGGCACGTGATAGTGCGCGCTGGCATCTGCAACGCCGAAGCGCAGCACGACCTGATTGACAAAGGGCGGGGTCGGCAGCGGCGTGCCAGCGGTGTTCGCCGCGAAATAGGCGCCTGCATGAAAGACCAGTTCGTATTCACCGGCGACGAGCGCCGCGCCTTCGAGCAGAGGCTCGTCGCAGCGGCCGTCATGATTGGTGACGGTCGTTTTGAGGGCGCGACGGGTGTGGCCATCGAGGGCAAAAAGCTCAACCTTGATTGCCGCGCCTGGGCGGCCATTCGCAGTGTCGAGCACGTGGGTGGTGAGTTTTCCCATTCGCTGTTGTCCTTGTGTGAGTGGTGAGTGGTGAACTGTGAGGTCATGGCGAAGTTTCAGCGGCACGCCGATTCGGACCGCGCCTGGCGGCGAATCGAGGCTCCCTGACGCGTGGCTGCCCGTGGCCGTTGGCAGAGGGTGGCGTGCACTGTGGCCGCCATTGTAGAAAGATGCACCCCGCAGTGCGCGAGCGATACAAAAGATAAGCCAGCCGACATGACGGCTGACTGAAAGCATAGGGGCGGGCCTGTCAGGCCAGCAGGACACGGTACTAGACACGGCACTATATGCGGGTGAATAGAATCGGCATCACTACGATGAGGATTGTCAGCGCAATTTTGACCGGAGAAAGTGCGGCTCGTGCGCTGCGTGTGGCGCCTCCCGAAGACGGCGCCGGTTCGCTGGGTAACCGGGGTTTTACTGAGCGGGTTTTGTTTTCACGGGAGAGCCAGGGTGTCGCACACAATGAAGTCTGGAAAAACGCTGCTGGTCAAGCATGCCGAGATGCTGGTCACGATGGATGAGACGCGCCGCGAAATGCGTGACGCGGGCCTGTATATCGAAGACAACCGCATCGTTGCGGTGGGGCCCAGTGCGACGCTGCCGGATACCGCCGATGAAGTGCTCGATCTCGCGGGCCACCTGGTCATCCCAGGGCTGATCAACACGCATCACCACATGTATCAGAGCCTGACGCGGGCGCTGCCTGCGGCGCAAAACGCGGAGCTGTTCGGCTGGCTCACGAACCTGTACAAGGTCTGGGCTCATCTCACGCCGGAGATGATCGAGGTTTCCACCCTGAGCGCCATGGCGGAGCTGCTGCTCTCCGGCTGCACGACTTCGAGCGACCATCTGTATCTCTATCCGAATGGCAGCCGCCTCGATGACAGCATCGTCGCAGCGCAGCGTATCGGCATGCGTTTTCATGCTAGCCGCGGCAGCATGAGCGTGGGCCAGTCAGCGGGCGGTTTGCCGCCTGACGCGCTCGTCGAGCGCGAAGCCGACATCTTGCGCGACACCCAGCGTCTGATCGAGACCTGGCACGATGCACAACGCTATGCGATGTTGCGGGTCGTGGTGGCGCCTTGTTCGCCGTTTTCGGTGAGCCGCGATTTGATGCGGGAATCGGCCGCCCTGGCTCGCCATTACGGCGTGTCGCTGCATACGCATCTTGCCGAGAACGTCAACGATATCGCCTACAGCCGCGAGAAATTTGGCATGACACCCGCTGAATATGTCCAGGATCTGGACTGGGTCGGCCGCGATGTCTGGCATGCGCATTGCGTGCAGCTCGATGAGCCGGGCATCCATCTTTTTGCTCGCACGGGCACGGGTGTAGCCCATTGCCCCTGTTCGAACATGCGTCTGGCTTCGGGGATTGCCCCGGTGCGGCGCATGCGGCTTGCCGGTGTGCCGGTCGGCCTTGGGGTTGACGGTTCCGCGTCGAACGATGGCGCGCAGATGGTGGGCGAGATGCGTCAGGCCTTACTGCTGCAGCGCGTCGGTTTTGGCCCCGATGCGATGACGGCGCGCGAGGCGCTGGAGATCGCCACGCTAGGTGGTGCCCAGGTGCTGAACCGCGACGATATCGGGGCCCTCGCGCCTGGCATGGCCGCTGATTTTGTGGCGTTTGACTTGCGTCAGTTGAGTTTTGCGGGCGCGCTGCATGATCCCGTGGCCGCGCTGGTATTTTGTGCTCCTTCGCAAGTGGCCTATAGCGTGATCAACGGGCAGGTGGTCGTGCGCGAGGGTGTTCTGGCGACGCTCGAACTCGCTCCCGTGATCGAGCGCCATAACCATCTCGCGCAGTCGCTTTATCAGGCCTCACATTAACTCTGTGGAGGTGATGCAACGGTGGGCTGAGCGGTGGACTGAGCCGGCTTTTTTCCGCTGCGCGGGACCGGCTGGCTGGGGCTGGAACCCGGGCCAGGACTAGAACTGGCAAGGATGCTGGTACCGTCGTTATGGCTCCGTGGCGAGGGGGGGCGGCCGATCAGCGTTTTGGTGGCTTCCGCGATCAGCCCGCGTAACCAGCGCACTTCCTCTGAGTAATGGACACGCTCATGCCACAGCTGGTAGTACTGCATGGGCGGAAAATCGATGGGTGCGGGCATGACGGTTAGCGGTAAAAACTTCGCGTAATAGTCCGCGAAAAGCCGTGTTGTCGTGAAGATCAGATCGGATTTGATCAGCACATAAGGTGCGAGATTGAAATAGGGCAGGGTGACGACCACATGACGCTTGAGCCGCTCGCGCGCCAGATGCACGTCGATCGCGCCACGCTGTCCCACCGAATACGGTGTGGGCGCCAGATGCGGCGCATTCAGGTAGGCATCAAGCGTCAGTTCTTCGCGTTTGACAAACGGATGCAGGGTGCTCATCAAGCAGACAATCTGGTCCACAAAAAGATTGGACAGATGGAGCTGTTCAGGCGGCTCCGGCCAGTTGCCGATCACGACATCGAGCTTGCCTTCTTCCAGCGCTATTTCGTAATCGAATGCAGGCCCGAGCGAATGAAATTCAAGTTTGGCCTGAGGCGCCGCGCGGCGAAAACACTCGACCACCGTCGGCACGAACAGCACATTCAGATAATCCGGGCTGCCGATGCGGAAGCTGCGTATCGAGGTGGCCGGATTAAAATTGCGTTGCTGATATTTGATGCGCTCGATTTCTCCCAGTGCATTTTGCACGGGCTCAAGCAAACGCAGGCCGTATTCGGTTGGCACCATGCCAATCTTGCCGCGTACCAGCAACGGGTCGCCCGTGATGTCGCGCAGGCGGCGTAATGCGGCACTGATGGCGGGTTGCGACTGGTTGAGTTTGACCGCGGTACGGGTGACGCTGCCCTCGATTAGCAGCGTATGCAGGACACGCATCAGATAGGTGTCGATTGCCTCGCGTTGCTGGCTCATGAATTCTCCTTAATATATCTTCTGTATAACATCAGCCTCTGAGACATGTGACTTTTAATATGGACATCGAATGGCGTCAAGGTAGGGTTACCCACAGGTCACCTGCAAAATCCAGCTGAACAAACGCATAAATAAAGACGCAAGGCGCGTATTCGTCTATCTTTGCCCACTCGAAACCAGGCAGGATTTTTTGGAAATAATTTGTAATTGTGAGGAATAACGCATGAAAACCGGTTTTTGCGGGCCAGGGTTAATGGGTGCACCCATGATTCGTCATCTGCTGCGCGCCGGATACCCGGTTCAGGTATGGAACCGCACACCGGCTAAAGCACAGGCGTTAGTCGCCGATGGCGCGCAACTCGCGGCGACACCCGCCGCGTTATTTGATTCGACCGAAGGGGTGTTGCTTTGTCTCGCGGATGCAGAGGCCGTTGAGGAGGTGGTGTTTGGCCCGGTGGGTGTGTTGAGCCCGTTGAGTTCGGCGCGCGGCGCGCAGGACAAGCTGGCCTGCCAGCCTCACGTGCGCTGGATTGTTGACCACTCGAGCATTGCTCCACAAGCCACGCGTCGGCTGGCCCAGCGCGCGGCCGCCGTGGGTGTGGGCTGGATCGATGCGCCGGTGTCGGGCGGTGTCGGCGGAGCTGTCGCGGGCACGCTGGCGGTGATGGCCGGGGGCGACGCGGAATATCTGCAGCAGGCCATGCCCTTGCTGCAAACCTATGCGGCACGCATTACGCCGATGGGCGCCGTGGGCGCGGGGCAAACCGCCAAACTCTGCAACCAGGCGATTGTCACCGCAACCCTGGCTGCGATCGCCGAGGCATTGAGCCTCGCGCAACGCAGCGGCCTCGATGCGGCGCGCCTCGCTGAAGCGCTCGCGGGAGGCTGGGCGGATTCAGTGCTATTGCAAACGTTCGTGCCCCGCATGACGCATCCGGGCGCAGCACCGCAGCCTGTTATCGGTGCGCTCAAGACTTTCCAGAAAGATGTCGAGGCGGTTGCCGCGGCGGCCGGCGAGACCGGCACACCCATGCCCGTGGCGAGTACGGTGCAGCAATTGCTGCGTTTAGGCATGGCGCATGGCTTGGGTGAAACCGATTTATCAGGTTTTATCGATATTTTGCATATGCGTCCGCGTGCCTGAGACGAAGCAGTGTGTTCCCGCTGTCCGCTGATAGATAGCAATAAGCTGTTAAAATCTCGGGTTTTTCTGCGTTGCGCCGTCCACGCCTTGTTTTTCTTCGCGCGCTCATTATTTATCAAAGTTTTCAACCCAAGTTCAATCAACCCAAGTTCAAAAGGGACACGCCGTGCTGTCTACCGCCAACATCACCATGCAATTTGGGCCGAAGCCCCTCTTCGAGAACATCTCGGTCAAATTCGGGGAAGGCAATCGCTACGGCCTGATCGGTGCAAACGGCTGCGGCAAGTCCACCTTCATGAAGATTCTCGGTGGCGATCTCGAACCCAGTTCCGGCAATGTGATGCTCGAGCCCAACGTGCGCCTGGGCAAGTTGCGCCAGGACCAGTTTGCTTACGAGGACGTGCGCGTGCTGGACGTTGTGATGATGGGCCACACCGAGATGTGGCAAGCGATGACCGAGCGCGATGCGATTTACGCCAACCCCGAGGCGACTGACGACGACTACATGCACGCCGCCGAACTCGAAGCGAAGTTCGCCGAATACGACGGTTATACGGCCGAAGCGCGTGCGGGCGAGCTGCTGTTGGGCATTGGCATTGCGATTGACCTGCACGCGAGCCCGATGAGCGCCGTGGCACCGGGCTGGAAACTGCGCGTGTTGCTGGCCCAGGCGCTGTTCTCGAAGCCTGACGTGCTGCTGCTTGATGAGCCGACCAACAACCTGGATATCAACTCGATTCGCTGGCTGGAAGATGTGCTGAACCAGTACAACTCGACGATGATCATCATCTCCCACGACCGGCACTTTCTGAACCAGGTGTGCACGCACATGGCCGATATGGACTATGGCACGCTCAAGGTCTATCCCGGCAATTACGACGATTACATGCTGGCCAGCACCCAGGCGCGCGAGCGCCAGCAAAACGCCAACGCCAAGGCGAAAGAGCGCATCTCCGACCTGCAGGATTTTGTGCGGCGTTTTTCGGCGAACAAATCCAAGGCGCGTCAGGCCACAAGCCGCGCCAAACAGATTGAAAAAATCAAGATCGAGGAATTCAAACCGTCCTCGCGGCAAAACCCGTTTATCCGTTTCGAATACGACAAAAAGCTACACAACATCGCGGTGGTGGCTGAGCGCCTGACAAAAAAGTACGAACGCACGCTGTTTTCGGACTTTAGCCTGAGCGTGCAGCCTGGCGAGCGGATCGCCATCATCGGCGAAAACGGCGCAGGCAAAACCACGCTGCTGCGCTCGCTGCTGGGCGCGATCAAGACCGATCATGGCAGCGTCAAGTGGGCGGAAAACGCGAACATTGGTTATATGCCGCAAGACACTTATGAAGAATTCCCCGACGATGTCACGCTCCTCGACTGGATCGATATTTATCGCAAGGAAGGCGACGACGAGCAGATGGTGCGCGGCACACTTGGCCGTCTGCTGTTCAATGCGGACGATATCCGCAAGTCGGTCAAGGTGCTCTCAGGCGGTGAGAAAGGGCGCATGATCTGGGGCAAGCTGATGCTGGGCCGCCATAATGTCCTGCTGATGGACGAGCCCACCAATCACATGGATATGGAATCCATCGAGTCCCTGCAGATTGCGCTCGATAAATACGAAGGCACGCTGATTTTCGTCTCGCACGACCGCGAGTTCGTCAGCGGCCTGGCGAACCGGATCATCGAAGTGCGCACCGATGGCAAGCTCAACGATTTCAGCGGTAATTACGAGGATTTTCTGGCGAGCCAGGGCGTGCAGTAAAAACTGGACGCTCAGGTTTGAAAAAGCCGCTTCGAGACATGAAGCGGTTTTTTTGTATGTGGCGCCAGTTTCATCCCTGACTCATCCAGGGAGCGCGATTAGCGCGCGGGTTTCTGAAAGCGCATCGCCGTGCCTTCACGCTGGATGCGCTCCCACACGGCGCGCTTTTCTTCCGGGCTGAGAAACACCCAGTTCGAGACTTCAGCGGCGGTGCGCCCGCAGCCCTTGCAGACTTCGTCGAATAGCGTCGAGCAAACGCCGATGCAGGGGCTGTCTGGGAGATCATGCAGATTGGACGTCATCAAAGGCCTTGGGACAGCAAGGCGGCCATGCATGGCCGCACATTAAAACGATTCGAAAAAGAAGGGCACAGGCCGCGTTCCCGGTCAACTCCGGGGCGCGGCCTTTGTTGTGCCCGTGCCTGTGCCCGTGCGCTCGCCAGACCCTGAGGCTTGGGTTAGCGCGAAATGCTGTAGCCGATGCGCACGACAGTGTGCTGACGCCGGTTGTAGTCGAGGATATCCTCGCCATAACCATTGAAATAGCCGAGCCACACATAACCGCCCCATGCGCTGCCGATCAGTCTGGCCAACGGATAGGTGAGTTGCGCGTCGACGCTGCCATACCAGCTTTTCATGCCTTTGCGCAACGTTGTAGCGAGCTGCCAGCCATTTGGGCTGCCGTACTTCACCAGCAGGTCCATATAACCCCGATAGTCAGCGATGTCACGATTGTCGCTTTTCTCGATGTAGTAATAGAGCTTGGGTGAAATGCTCAAGTGGTTCGCCTCCAGATCGCCGAACTCCCAGGTGGGGCGCACAAACGCAATGTTGATGCTGCGCGAATCCGCACCGGCCTTGCCGTTTGATTCGTGCCCGATCCCTGCCATCATCCCCATGCGCGAAAACCACGGGCTATGCCAGCCGGTATCCGCCACGTCGTAGAACACCTGCGGCTGATAGCTCGTGTCACGAAAGGGCTTCGAGGCCTTGGACAAATCCCAGATCGAGGTTTGCGTATACGCGAAGTACAGGTTGTCGAGAAACCGTTTCGAGCGCAGATCGTCGGGCATCATGACGCGGTACTTGAAGCTGAACTGGAAGCGCGCGGTGGTATCGCCGTTATGGCCAACGCCGACGTACATCGGCTCGAAGTACGAAATCCGGGCAAAGGCATCGCGGTTGGTCGTCAGCGTATCGCCTGAGGCGGCGAGTGGCTCGCCCGCTGGTTTGATCCTGGCGGATACCGCAGCGACTTGCGCCGGGGTGCTGGCGTCGGTTTCAGCGCGTTCGGCCTTGGCAATAGCAAGCTGGTTGGCGCCGCGATTGATCGTCACCAGCGCCGGTGACGCATCAAAACCCACCGGGTCGAGCCGCACCATGCCCCGTGCGAAAGCAGGCCAGGGCGCGGAGAAACTGACCTTGCGATATTCGCCCGGGCGCAGCCGCAACGTGTCGGGAATGCCGGGTTCGCGGATGAGTTCGATGGGCTGGGGCGCGAGGTCGTTGCTGGTCAGCATCAGGCGCAGTGTGGGCGGCACGACCAGTGTGAGCGGCTTGCCGGCGTTGTCGCTGGTGTATAGCAGGGTGATTTGCAACGGTTCGCTGGCAGCGGCTTCGCGCGCGGGCGCCAGCATGGCGCTGCCGGCGCAGGCCTCGCGTTCAAGGCCTATGACCGCGCCCAGGCTAATGAGCGCGGCCAGTACAAAAGCACCGCCTGGCCGACGAGGGCGCAAACAGAAAGGCAAGGCGTTCAGACGCATAGGCTGATGTCCTGGAAGGAGCAGCCCCGGTGGGGCTGAGATCGGGGCAAAAGGAGGCCGGACTGCTTGCGGTGCCCGCTATTGTAAGAGACGGGACGGCACGCATGGACTCACGCACGGGTTGTGCCGGTGACGGGAAAACAACGATGTGGGGTAAAGCGTGAGACCGGATAGCTGTCGCAAGCGCTGACGTGTCAGGTTACGCGGCTCAGGTACAGGCGAACTCGATGCGAACAAAACGAGATAAAACGCGACACCCTCTTTTTTGGGATGGACATCTGGCCATAACCCGATAAAATTGCGCCCGCTTAATTGCATGGATTTTGCACTGGCTTTACGCCGCTCCAGTGGCGTATAAATCACGAGTCGTAGACATTTTCGGCCCAGCCGCAAGCCGTACAGGCAATCCACGCGGGCTGGCGACAGCAGGTGACAGAGCGGGCCATGAGCGGGCCTAGATCGGAGGAGGGCGGGATGAAAAAACAGTGGGTGAACCGGCTGGCACTGCTGGCTGTATGCGCCGCAACGGGCGCACCGTGGCTGAACGCGGCGGCCAAAGACACGCAACTGAACATATACAACTGGTCGGATTACATCGCCAAAGACACGATTCCGAACTTCACGAAGCAAACCGGTATCAAGGTCCGCTACGACAACTACGATAGCGACGACACACTACAGGCCAAGCTTTTAACCGGTAATTCCGGCTACGACATCGTCGTGCCGACGAGCAATTACGCGGGCAAGCAGATCGCCGCGGGCATTTTCATGCCGCTCGATAAAGCCAGACTGCCGAATCTGAAATACCTCGATCCCGCGCTGATGGCGCTGGTAGCGGGCGCGGATCCGGGCAACACGTATGTCGTGCCCTGGGCTTATGGCACGACGGGCCTGGGTTACAACGTGACGAAAGCCCAGCAGGCGCTGGGCAAGAACGTGCCGCTCGATAGCTGGGACGTGCTTTTCAAGCCCGAGAATGTATCGAAACTCAAGGCCTGCGGGGTCTCGGTGCTCGATGCGCCCGATCAGGTCTTTGCTGCCGCGCTGCACTATCTGGGCCGCGATCCGGTGAGCGCTAACCCGGACGATTACCGGGCTGCGCTGGCCTTGCTCAAGACCATTCGTCCGTACATCACGCAGTTCAATTCATCGGGCTATATCAACGATCTGGTGGGCGGCGACGTGTGCTTTGCCTACGGTTTTTCAGGCGATGTCGTGATTGCCAAGCATCGCGCGCTCGAAGCCAAAAAATCCTACAAGATCGAGTACTACATTCCGAAGGGCGGTGCGCCGATCTGGTTCGATGTGATGGCGATCCCCAAGGATGCACCGCACAAGGACGCCGCGCTCGAATGGATCAACTACATCGAAACCCCGCAAGTGCATGCGGCCATTACCAATACCGTGTTCTATCCGAACGCCAATCTTGAAGCGCGCAAGTATGTGAACAAGGACGTCGCCAATGATCCCGCGGTCTATCCTCCGCCAGAGGTCATCAAAACGCTGTACCTGCTCAAACCGCTGCCGCCAGCGATTCAGCGGCTCCAGACCCGGCTGTGGACCGAACTGAAGTCTGGCCGTTAAACGTTATTTCATGTCGAATGACGCCGCACGTACAGCGTTTGAACGTGCTGGCGTCAGACACATGATCCAGCCACCAGAGCCTCCGGCTGCCGTCGGGGGCTTTGTTTCTTCCATGCAGCCAAAGAGCCGCCATCATGAATGACCAGTTGAGTGCCCAGGCGCAGCCAGGCGCATCCTCTCCGGCCCACGCCACGGCGTCTGACGCCGCAGATAATTTTGTGCAGATTGTCGATGTCGTGAAGAAATTTGGCGAAACGCTAGCCGTGCGGCAGGTCAGCCTGTCGGTGAAAAAGGGCGAACTGTTCGCCTTGCTGGGTAGCTCGGGTTCGGGCAAATCGACGCTGTTGCGGATGCTTGCCGGGCTGGAGACGGTGACCTCGGGCAAGATCGTGATCGACGGCGAAGATCTCGCGCGGATGCCACCCTACCGCCGTCCGGTCAACATGATGTTTCAGTCTTATGCGCTGTTTCCGCATATGACGGTCGAAGCTAATGTGGGTTTTGGCCTGAAGCAGGAGAGCGTGCCCAAAGACGAACGGCAAGCGCGAGTGCAGGCGATGCTCGAACTGGTGCAGATGGCCCGCTATGCCGGACGCAAGCCGCATCAATTGTCCGGGGGCAGCAGCAGCGCGTGGCGCTGGCGCGTAGCCTGGTGAAGCGGCCCAAGCTGCTGCTGCTCGATGAGCCGATGTCCGCGCTCGACAAGCAGATTCGCCAGCGCACACAAATCGAGCTGGTGAATATCCTGGAGCAGGTGGGGGTGACATGCATCATGGTTACGCACGACCAGGAAGAAGCGATGACGATGGCCGGCCGGCTCGCGGTCATGAGCGAAGGCGAAATCATCCAGCTTGGCACACCGCATGAAATCTATGAGTACCCCAACAGCCGGTTTACGGCCGAGTTCATCGGCTCGACCAATCTGTTCGAGGGCACGGTGATCGAAGACGAGCCCGATCATGTTTTTATCGAAACGCCTGATTTGCCGCGGCGCCTGTATGTGAGCCATGGCATTAGCGGGCCGCTGGGCATGCCCGTCAGCGTGTCGGTTCGTCCGGAACGTATTTCGCTCACGCGCAAGCCTCCCGAGAGCGCTTATAACTGGGGCCATGGCGTGGTCACGAATATCGCGTACATGGGGGGCTACTCGCTTTATCACGTGAAGCTCGACGCAGGTAAAACCCTTGTCGCGCATGTTTCAAGCCTCGCGCTCTCCGAAATCGACACCCCCACCTGGGGCGATGAGGTGTATGTGCGTTGGGGCACAACTGCTGGCGTGGTGCTGCGCTCATGAAACGCCTACTCACCACCCTCGCTAGCTGGCCTGTGCGCCGTTTCGCGCTGACCGGGCGCAGCGCTGTCGTTGCTGGGCCTTTCGTCTGGCTGCTGCTGTTTTTTCTGGTGCCGTTTTTGCTGGTCGTCAAAATCAGTTTTGCCGATCTGCAACTGGGCATTCCCCCTTATACCGAGCTGACCTCGTTCAAGGACGGGGTGTTCCATCTCGCGCTCGATCTGTCGCATTACGCGTTCCTGCTGAACGACAGCCTGTATTTCGCTACCTATGTGAATTCGGTGGTGGTCGCGGCGATCACCACGCTGCTGTGTCTGCTGCTGGGTTATCCGATGGCGTATTACATCGCGCGCTCAAACCCGGCTAGCCGCAACCTGCTTCTGATGGCGGTGATGCTGCCGTTCTGGACGTCGTTTCTGATTCGCGTGTATGCATGGATCGGCATCCTGAAGAACAACGGGCTGCTGAACCAGTTTCTGCTCTGGCTCGGCATCATTCATGCTCCCATCGAGCTTTATCGCACCAATACCGCGGTGTATATCGGCATGGTGTATTCGTATCTGCCGTTCCTCGTGATGCCGCTCTACGCGCACCTCGTGAAGATGGACCTGACGCTGCTCGAGGCGGCCTATAACCTCGGCGCGCGGCCATGGAAGGCGTTCTTGCAGATCACCTTGCCGCTCTCGAAGAACGGCATCATCGCGGGCTGCCTGCTGGTCTTCATTCCGGCAGTGGGCGAATACGTGATCCCCGAGCTGCTTGGCGGCGCCAATACGCTCATGATCGGCCGCGTGATGTGGAATGAGTTTTTCGATAACGCTGACTGGCCCATGGCCTCCGCGGTGACTTGCGCGATGGTGCTGCTGCTGCTTGTGCCTATGGCGCTGTTTCAGCATGCCCAGGCCCGGGCGCTGGAGGAAAAGGGCAAATGAAGCCAAACCGCTTGTTGCAGATCACGGCGCTCGGCATCGGGTTTCTGTTCCTGTATATCCCGATCCTCAGCCTGATTGTTTATTCGTTTAATGATTCGCCGCTGGTGACGGTCTGGAGTGGCTTTTCGCTACGCTGGTATGCCGCGCTGCTACGCGATGACGAACTGATCGCCGCAACCTGGCTGTCGCTGCGGATCGCGGTGCTGACCGCGTTTGCCTCGGTGATTATCGGCACGTGGGCCGGGTTTGTGCTGGCGCGCATGGGCCGTTTTCGTGGCTTTACGCTCTATACCGGCATGATCAATGCCCCGCTGGTGATCCCCGAAGTCATCCAGGGTATTTCGCTGCTGCTGCTCTTCATCGAAATGGGCAAATGGCTCGGCTGGCCTGCCGGGCGCGGCATCTTCACGATCTGGATCGGCCACGTGATGCTGTGTATTTCATACGTGGCGATCATCGTGCAATCGCGCGTGCGCGAATTGCATCCGTCGCTGGAAGAAGCCGCGCTTGATCTAGGGGCAACGCCGTTCCGGGTATTTTTTGCCGTGACGCTACCCCTGATTTCCCAGGCGCTGATGGCGGGCTGGCTGCTGTCGTTCACGTTATCCATCGACGATCTGATCCTGTCAGCCTTTCTTTCAGGGCCTGGCTCGACAACTTTGCCGCTGGTGGTATTTTCGCGCGTGCGGCTGGGGCTCAATCCCGAGATGAACGCGCTGGCGACGATTTTTATCACGGTCGTGACGGTGGGCGTGATCGGTGTGAATTACTTTATGTTGCGCGCAGAGCGGCGGCGCACGGCGCTTGCTGTGTGAGAGGGCGCCATGGCCACCCGTGCACCACGGATCACCGTCAGCCAGCACGCGTATTTTTAGAGGAGCCTGACGATGAGTCTTAATTCCACGCAACGCTTCACCGGTCGCGTTGCCGATTACGTGAAATACCGCCCGAGTTATCCGCGCGAAATCATTGCGTTTTTGCATGACACCTGCGGCGTGACGCCTGGCGCGCAGGTAGCCGATATCGGCGCAGGCACGGGGATCTCGGCCAGGCTTTTCATCGAGGCGGGCCATCCGGTGGTGGCGGTTGAGCCCAACCAGGCGATGCGCGAAGCCGCCGACGCGTGGCTGGGCGGGCAGGACGAAGGCTTGTATCGCAGCGTGGCCGGGACTGCCGAAGCCACCACGCTGGATGCTGCCAGTGTCGATCTCGTGATCGCCGCGCAGGCATTCCACTGGTTCGATTTGGCTAAGGCAAAACGGGAATTTGCTCGTATTCTCAGGCCGTCTGGACGGGTTGCGCTGTTCTGGAATAGCCGGCGGCTTAACGGTTCGCCTTTTCTTGAAGGCTATGAAGCGCTGTTGCAGCGTTACGGCCTCGATTATTCGACGGTGGCGGAACGCTATGCCAACGATGCGCAGATGGCCACATGGTTCGGTAACGGTTTTTTGCATCAGGCAAGCTTTCCCAATCATCAGCGGCTGGATCTGGCCGGCTTGCAAGGACGCTTGATGTCGTCGTCTTATACGCCAGAGGTGGGACATCCGAATGATGAACCAATGCGAAAGGCGCTGCGTGAGCTCTTTGAGCAGACTCAGCACGACGGCGTGATTGACCTGGTGTACGACACCCGTATTTATGTGGGCCGCGTGAGTGCTGCGGGTTATCAATGACAGCGGTAAAGACAAGAAATAAGAGATAAGGGATGAGAGAAAGCCGGAAGAAGCAGTAATAAAAAATGCGGTGGCATCGAAGGACGCCACCGCATGATCTAGCCGGTTAGCTGGCCAGGGTAAAAGCAGTTATATCAATGCGACGAGGTGATGCGAGGTGTGCCGTATCTGGCGAACCTGTAGTAGGGATAGCCCCCTATGGTCTTGCCAGGTTGTGACTGGCTTAAAAGCTGCTCTGCGACGGGTTGCGATTGAGACGGGATAGAGAACGGTTCGGCTGCGAGTTGCTGCTGAGTCTGGCTCGAAAACGGTGCCGAAGCGACAGGTTGCCTGGAGCTGCGCGTGAAGTGGCGATAGCCATAGCCGTATCTGGCGAACCTGGAGTAGGGATAGCCTCCTATGGTGTTGCCAGACTGTGACCGGCTTGAGAGCTGCTCTGCGACGGGTTGCGATTGGGACGGGATAGAGAACGGTTCGGCTGCGAGTTGCTGCTGAGTCTGGCTCGAAAGCGGTGCCGAAGCGACAGGTTGCCTGGAGCTGCGCGTGAAGTGGCGATAGCCATAGCCGTATCTGGCGAACCTGGAGTAGGGATAGCCTCCTATCGTTTTGCCTTGGGTTATCGTTCCCTGATTTTGACTCAGGTTGTCTCCTGCTAACAGGCTGATCCCGTTCTTCGAAGCGATATTCGCTTGTTGCACGAAATCACTGTCTGAACTTAGACCGGGATGACCCCCGGCGTTGATATCAGCCTTAACTTTGCTGATTGTGTTCTGGCCGATAGCGTGCGCTTGTGATGCCATGGCCATGGATAACGCCAGTGCAATAGGTTTGAGAATAAGGAATTTCTTCATGATGATTTGAGCTCCTCATAAATGGCCCACTATTGGACCATTCCGGAATATTGAGAATTGACTCGGCTAGCTGAAATAAGAGAAATCTTAAAATAAATTTTCTAACAAAAAAATTTACAATATTCCCTTGTATAAGGGCGTGATCAAAGGCATGAGAAAAATTACGCGTCCTTCAAAAGCGAGTTCAGTTTAATTCTGTTCAATTAGATTGGGGGCAGAATGAAAAAGCAGAGAGTGAACCGGTTAGCGTTGGCTTTGTATGATCCGTTACGACCATTGCGATATATCGATGTATTTCAGGTTAAGTCTTGAAGAGTTTTTTAGCCCGGGAACGTGTTGAAGTTCAAAGTGTGTGGAGTATTGGTGTTCGATGCAGCCGGGCAGATCGAACAGATGTTTAGCGCCGTGCCGTATGGCATGACTGCATTGCCGATTATGTGGAGTACCGCTCGAGATATGAACTCTTTGAGCAGACTTTGCACGACAATGCAATTGATCTCATATACGGCACCTGTTTTATGTGGCGATAAAGAAAAACAGCAAGAGAATACGGCCAAAAAAATGCGGTGGTTTCGAAGGAAACCACCGCATGATCTAGCCGGTCAACTGGTTAGGGTAAAGCAACGGCATCTATTGCACAGTAAAAGCGGGAGCTTTTACTTTATACGATTAATATTCCTGTAATTAGATTCGGCTTTGGTTTGAGCTGTTGCGAGTATATCAATTTGATATTTCGTACCGATCTTGACTTTCTCCAAGTTGAAGTCGTTGTGGGATATTTGACCATCGCGCCAGCGTTTTTTCAAATTCTGTAATTCTGCATAAGCTTTCTCGTTAGCCTCTCTATAGTTGCGATTGGCTTGTTCGAGTGCATCTTTTGCGGCCTTCACAGAATCGGTAGTTCCAGTCTTGCCGGAATCGGTCGTTTTGCCGATATCGGTTGTCTTGCCGATATCGGTCGTTTTGCCGGTATCGGTTGTTTTGCCGGTATCGGTTGTCTTGCCGGTATCGGTTGTCTTGCCGGTATCAGTCGTCTTGCCAGGATTATTCAGGTTGTTCCTAGCCTGTTTGTACTCATGTTCGGCTCGGGTTTGAGTTGCTACGAGGATATCAATTTGATATTTCCCACCGATCTTGGCTTTCTCTAAGTTGTAGTCGTTGTCGGATATTTGACCATTGCGCCAGCGTTTTTTCAAATCCTGTAATTCTGCATAAGCTTTATCGTTAGCCTCTCTATAGTTGCGATTGGCTTGTTCGAGTGCATCTTTTGCGACCTTCACAGAATCGGTAGTTCCAGTCTTGCCGGAATCGGTCGTTTTGCCGATATCGGTTGTCTTGCCGGTCTCGATCGTCTTGCCGGTCTCGGTCGTCTTGCCGGTCTCGGTCGTCTTGCCGGTCTCGGTTGTCTTGCCGGTCTCGGTTGTCTTGCCGGTCTCGATCGTCTTGCCGGTCTCGGTCGTTTTGCCAGGATTATTCAGGTTGTTCCTAGCCTGTTTGTACTCATGTTCGGCTCGGGTTTGAGTTGCTACGAGGATATCAATTTGATATTTCCCACCGATCTTGGCTTTCTCCAAATTGAAGTCGTTGAGGGATATTTGACCATCGCGATAGCGTTTTTTCAAATCCTGTAATTCTGCATAAGCTTTATCGTTAGCCTCTCTATAGTTGCGATTGGCTTGTTCGAGTGCATCTTTTGCGGCCTTCACAGAATCGACAGTTCCAGTCTTGCCGGAATCGGTCGTTTTGCCGGTCTCAGTCTTGCCGGTCTCAGTCTTGCCGGTCTCGGTTTTGCCGGTCTCGGTTTTGCCGGTCTCGGTTTTGCCGGTCTCGGTCTTGCCGGTCTCGGTTTTGCCGGTCTCGGTTTTGCCGGTCTCGGTTTTGCCGGTCTCGGTTTTGCCGGTCTCGGTTTTGCCGGTCTCGGTTTTGCCGGTCTCGGTTTTGCCGGTCTCGGTTTTGCCGGTCTCGGTTTTGCCGGTCTCGGTTTTGCCGGTCTCGGTCTTGCCGGTCTCGGTCTTGCCGGCCTCGGTCTTGCCGGCCTCGGTTTTGCCGGTCTCGGTTTTGCCGGTCTCGGTTTTGCCGGTCTCGGTTTTGCCGGTCTCGGTTTTGCCGGTCTCGGTTTTGCCGGTCTCGGTCTTGCCGGTCTCGGTCTTGCCGGCCTCGGTCTTGCCGGCCTCGGTCTTGCCGGCCTCAGTCTTGTCGGTCTCAGTCTGATTGCGGTTAGAAATCTCTAGAAGGGTCTGCGTGTTAGCCATAGCAACGTCCAAGAAGCCTTGGTCCACCGCTGCTGAGACGCTCACGCTACCTTTATGCCACTCATCCTCTATCGCGAGAGTCGGCAGCTTGCCTGCGCTCGTCTTAACGTTTCGGCTCATGATCTGGAGGTCATTGGTGGCGAGTGTCGCTTGACCCAGATTCACATCACGGTAGGCATTCATGATGATCTTACCCTCGTCATTTTTGATTTCAGGGTTCGGGTTCTTTGAGCTCGTTTTCGATTTGAGCGTGGCGCCATCGAGAACATTGATCGACCCGCCGCTCGTGACCTTGATGCCGAGCCCTTTATAGGTCATACCTGTTGTCTTGTCGTTTGCAATGAGCGTGCCGCCGATATCGATGGAGCCGTCCAGGGTAAGGCTCTCCAGTACGATCCCCTCATCGCTCATTGGGCGGTTAAGGCTTGTGGCCTCCAGGGTGCCGGTGTTGTTGATGACGCTGCGTGCCAGCGCATCAGCGGCCCGTGCATTCAGCTTGATGCTGCCGTCCTCCGTTCTGATAATGCCACCGTTTTTCACCAGTGCGTTCACGCTGCCACTGTCGATCTTGAGCGCAAGGCCGTTGGCCATTAGCACTGTTGCTGAGGAGGTTCCGGTAGTCAGGGTGACGTCGCCAGCGGAAACCAGGGCTACATTTTTCCCAGCCTTAATGTTGCCGCTGGTGGCATTGTTGACTTCGCCGCCGCCGATCAGCGCGACCAGGTTGGTTGCGTTGATCTCGCCCTGGTTGATGATCGCGCCTTTGCCATCGCCGGTGAAGCGGAGCGTGCCGGCCTTGAAGTCTTCGTCGCTGATGTTCAGCGAGGAGGCGACGAGGCTGCCGACGTTGATCTTGGCGCCCGCTCCGGCGAGCACGCCATTGGGGTTGACCACGAAGACATTACCGGTTGCATTCAGTGCACCGAGAATGGAGGTGGGGTCGTTGGAGTGAACCCGGTTGAGTACGGAGTCGGTGCGGTTTTTTTGGTCGAAGTTGAGTGTTTCGCCTTTTGCCACATTCATATTGTTCCAGTCGACGACCATCTTGCTGTCGTTCTGGTGGACGGTCGTGGTGGCACCCTTTGTTTCGATGCTGCCAGCACCGAGATTGATTGTGCCCTGGCCGACCGCGTAAGCCTGTGAGGCGGCAGCCATGGAGAGCGCCAGTGCAATGGGCTTGAGAATAAGAGTTTTTTTCATATGTTCTGAGTGACAGAAAATTAGGCCCATGTATGACATGACTGCATTGCCGATTACGTGAAATACCGCTCGAAATATGAACTCTTTGAGCAGACTTTGCACGACGGTGCAGTTGATCTGATATACGGCACCTGTTTTATATGGCGATAAAAAAACAGCAAGAGAATGCGGCCAAAAAAATGCGGTGGTTTCGAAAGAAACCACCGCATGATCTAGCCGGTCAACTGGCTAGGGTAAAGCAACGGCATCCATTGCAAAGTAAAAGCGGGAGCCTTTACTTTCTACGACTAATATTCCTGTAATCATCTGCGGCTACGAGGTAAGCTGTCATGAATTCCTGAAGTTGATATTTTTCATCGATCTTGTTTTTCTCTTCGTCGAGTTGGGTGCGGGAAATTGCACCACTGCGCCAGCGTTTTTTCAAATCCTGTAATTCTGCATAAGCTTTATTGCCAGCCTCGTCATAGTTGCGTTTGGCTTGTTCGGCTGCATCTTTTGCGGCCTTTACAGCATCGGCAGTTACAGCCTGCTTGCTGGTATCAGTTTGCTTGCTGGTATCAGTTTGCTTGCTGGTATCAGTTTGCTTGCTGGTATCAGTTTGCTTGCTGGTATCAGTTTGCTTGCTGGCATCAGTTTGCTTGCTGGTGTCAGTTTGCTTGCTGGTGTCAGTTTGCTTGCTGGTGTCAGTCGTCTTGCTGGTATCAGTCGTCTTGCCAGGATTATTCAGGTCGTTCTTAGCCTGGTTGTAATCAGCTTCGGCATTGGCTTGAGCTATTGTGAGGTCATAAATTTGATATTTTTGACCGATCTTGCCTTGCTCTATGTAGAATTGGTTGGTGGAAATTTCACCATTGCGCAAGCGTTTTTTCAAAGCCTGTAATTCTACATAAGCTTTATCGTTAGCCTCTCTATAGTTGCGATTGGCTTGTTCGAGTGCATCTTTTGCGGCCTTCACAGCATCGACAGTTCCAGTCTTGCCGGTATCGGTCTTGTTGCCGGTATCGGTTTTACCGGCATCGGTTTTACCGGCATCGGTTTTACCGGCATCGGTTTTACCGGCATCGGTTTTACCGGCATCGGTTTTACCGGCATCGGTTTTACCGGCATCGGTTTTACCGGCATCGGTTTTACCGGCATCGGTTTTACCGGCATCGGTTTTACCAGCATCGGTTTTACCGGCATCGGTTTTGCCGGCATCGGTTTTACCGGCGGTATCGGTTTTACCGGCATCGGTTTTACCGGCATCGGTTTTACCAGCGTCAGGCAGCTTGCCAGTCTCAGTCTGCTTGCCAGGATTATTCAGGTCGTTCTTAGCCTGGTTGTAATCAGCTTCGGCATTGGCTTGAGCTATTGTGAGGTCATAAATTTGATATTTTTGACCGATCTTGCCTTGCTCTATGTAGAATTGGTTGGTGGAAATTTCACCATTGCGCAAGCGTTTTTTCAAAGCCTGTAATTCTACATAAGCTTTATCGTTAGCCTCTCTATAGTTGCGATTGGCTTGTTCGAGTGCATCTTTTGCGGCCTTCACAGCATCGACAGTTCCAGTCTTGCCGGTATCGGTCTTGTTGCCGGTATCGGTTTTACCGGCATCGGTTTTACCGGCATCGGTTTTACCGGCATCGGTTTTGCCGGCATCGGTTTTGCCGGCATCGGTTTTGCCGGCATCGGTTTTGCCGGCATCGGTTTTGCCGGCATCGGTTTTGCCGGCATCGGTTTTGCCGGCATCGGTTTTGCCGGCATCGGTTTTGCCGGCATCGGTTTTGCCAGCATCGGTTTTACCAGCGTCAGGCAGCTTGCCGGTATCAGTCTGCTTGCCAGGATTATTCGGGTTACGACTAATATTCCTGTAATCATCTGCAGCTAAGACGTAAGCTGTCATTAATTCCTGAATTTGATATTTTTCATCGAGCTTGTTTTTCCCTTCGTCGAATTGGGCGCTGGAAATTTCACCACTGCGCCAGCGTTTTTTCAAATCCTGTAATTCTGCGTAAGCTTTATTGCCAGCCTCGTCATAGTTGCGTTTGGCTTGTTCGGCTGCATCTTTTGCGGCCTTTACAGCATCGGCAGTTACAGTCTTACCGGAATCGGTCTTGTTGCCGGTATCGGTTTTACCAGCATCGGTTTTACCAGCATCGGTTTTACCAGCATCGGTTTTACCAGCATCGGTTTTACCAGCATCGGTTTTACCAGCATCGGTTTTACCAGCATCGGTTTTACCAGCATCGGTTTTACCAGCATCGGTTTTACCAGCATCGGTTTTACCAGCATCGGTTTTACCAGCATCGGTTTTACCAGCATCGGTTTTACCAGCATCGGTTTTACCAGCATCGGTTTTACCAGCATCGGTTTTACCAGCATCGGTTTTACCAGCATCGGTTTTACCAGCATCGGTTTTACCAGCATCGGTTTTACCAGCATCGGTTTTACCAGCATCGGTTTTGCCGGTATCGGTTTTGCCAGCATCGGTTTTACCAGCATCGGTTTTACCAGCATCGGTTTTACCAGCATCGGTTTTACCAGCATCGGTTTTACCAGCATCGGTTTTACCAGCATCGGTTTTACCAGCATCAGGCAGCTTGCCGGTATCAGTCTGCTTGCCAGGATTATTCGGGTTACGACTAATATTCCTGTAATCATCTGCAGCTAAGACATAAGCTGTCATTAATTCCTGAATTTGATATTTTTCCTCGAGCTTGTTTTTCCCTTCGTCGAATTGGGCGCTGGAAATTTCACCACTGCGCCAGCGTTTTTTCAAATCCTGTAATTCTGCATAAGCTTTATTGCCAGCCTCGTCATAGTTGCGTTTGGCTTGTTCGGCTGCATCTTTTGCGGCCTTTACAGCATCGGCAGTTACAGCCTGATTGCCGGTATCGGTTTTGTTGCCGGTATCGGTTTTGTTACCGGTATCGGTTTTGTTGCCGGTATCGGTTTTGTTGCCGGTATCGGTTTTGTTGCCGGTATCGGTTTTGTTGCCGGTATCGGTTTTGTTGCCGGTATCGGTTTTATTGCCGGTATCGGTTTTGTTACCGGTATCGGTTTTGTTGCCGGTATCGGTCTTGTCGCCTGAAGGCTCAACAGGGTTGATCAGAGAGCCGGTCGGAACAATCTTTATATCGGTCGTCGCGTTGTTAGTCCCAGCAGCCTGTATGAAGCCTTTGTCCACCGCTGCTGCAACGACTATGCGCGTACGCCGCTCCTCATCCGTTATAGCGAGAGTCGGCAGCTTGCCTTCGCTCGTCTTGACGTTTTGGCCCTCGATCCGGAGGTCACCGGTGACGAGTGTCGCTTGACCCAGATTTACATCATTCGCGGCAGTCAGGGCGATCCTGCCTGGGTTAGTTTGAATTGGGGCGTTCTTTGGGTTCGCCTTCGATTTGAGCGTGGCGCCATCGAGAACATTGATCGACCCGCCGCTCTTGGCATTGATGCCGAATGGGGTTAAGACAGTAGCTGACTTGTCGGTTGTAATGAGCGTGCCGCCGACATCGATAGAGCCGTTGGCGGAAAGGCTCTTCAGTTCGATCCCATCATCGAGCATGTTTGAGCCGTATGAGCGGTCAAGGCTTGTGGCCTCCAGGGTGCCGGTGTTGTTGATGACGCTGCGTGTCAGCGCATCAGCAGCCCATGCATTCAGCTTGATGCTGCCGTCGTCCGTGCCGATAAAGCCACCGTTTTTCACCAGGGCGTTCATGCTGCCCTGGTTGAGCTTGACCGCAACGCCGTTGGCCATTTGCAGGGTGACGTCGCCAGCGGAAGCCAGGGCTACACTGTGCCCAGCCGTAATCCTGCCGCCAGCGGCATTGTTGACTTCGCCGCCGCCGATCAGCGCGACCGAATCGGTTGCGTGGATCTCGCCCTGGTTGATGACCGAGCCTTTGCCATCGCCGGTGAAGCGGAGCGTGCCGGCCTTGAAGTCTTCGTCGCTGATGTTCAGCGAGGAGGCGACGAGGTTGCCGACGTTGATCTTGGCGCCCGCTCCGGCGAGCACGCCATTGGGGTTGACCACGAAGACATTACCGGTTGCATTCAGCGCACCGAGAATGGAGGTGGGGTCGTTGGAGTGAACCCGGTTGAGTACGGAGTCGGTGCGGTTTTTTTGGTCGAAATTGAGTGTTTCGCCTTTTGCCACATCCATATTGTTCCAGTCGACGACCATCTTGCTGTCGTTCTGGTGGACGGTCGTGGTGACACCCTTTGTTTCGATACTGCCAGTACCGAGATTAATTGTGCCCTGGCCGACGGCGTAAGCCTGTGAGGCGGCAGCCATGGAGATTGCCAGTGCAATGGGCTTGAGAATAAGAGTTTTTTTCATATGTTCTGAGTTCCAGAAAATTAGGCCTATAACTGGGCCGATCTGGAGTATCGAGAATGGGGGAGATAAGCGAAAATAAGAATAATCTTAAATAATGAAATTAATACAAATGTTTTACAAGATGATGACAGTTAGGGCTGCCATCAAGCATGGAAGAGGCTTGGAGGGGAAATTACGGGAGAGAAAAAACTATAAACCAGCAAGAAAAATCTTAACGGAGCGCACGATGATTAATGAGATTGATGGCCTTTAATAGCGGCCAAAAACTGCTCTCGGGTGGCCGATGTCATGGCAAAACCGCTAGTCACAAAAATGAATCGCGCCACACTTTAGGCACAATTCCAGGAATTTTCCGTAATGTTTTTGACGGTAAACATTACGATTTGCCGACATATATATAAAAGCCTGGGAAAGCAATGCGGTAATTATTCGCAGTGCCCAAACCGTGCCGAAGTATAAATTTTTTTAATTAACTGAGAATCATTTTTTTGCATCTTAAAAAATAAATTACATTGCAATGACAAATTTTTGAATGATGGTCTGAGTGTCCGGCGTGTTCGGGCAGATTGAACAGATGTGTTATGGGTTAGATGGAATGACAAAGATAAAAAAACGGGAAGAGGGTGCGGCTAAAAAATGCGGTGACTTCTTTCGAAACCACCGCATGATCTAGCGGCTTAACGAGTCAGGAGAAGCGCGCTGACCTCCGTCAGGAGGTCATGTAATAGCCGTAGTGATTGCCGTAGTCAGACTGCTGCGGGTGACGGGACGCCATGGTGTGCTGCTTCACCAGGTTCACCCGTGCCTGTTTAACCTCAGTGCGGGCCCTGTGGCTGTTTGCTTTGGCTGCGCGGAGGAGCTCCGCGTATTTCTGCTTGATCTCGGCTTTCTGCTTCTTGTAGGCATTGACGATGTCGTAATGGGTACGTTTGTCACGGGCTTGGTTCAATGCTTTTTGAGAGCGCTCGTACGCAATCCGAAGTTCATTGGCCGAGTCCTGGCGAACCTGTTGCACATCACGTTCGGCTTGCTGCTCTTTTGCCAATGCAGCCTTAAGGGCTGCATTGGAATCTGCTGGTTTCGCAGGTTCAACAGGCTTCGCAGGTTCAACAGGCTTAGCGGGCTGGGTAACATTGACTACGGATAAAACATTGCCCTTGACCGAGCCTGTTGGCCCTATGGCACCGCTTTTGTTGGCTGTCACCGAAACGGTGTTACCCGTGATATTGCCGTCAATTTGCACCTGGTTTGCGCGATAAGAGATAGCGCTGCCCTGGGTTGCCGTTCCCTGCATTTGGTGCAGGTCGTTTGCTGACACGCTGACCGCGCCCTTCGTGATGATATTCGCCTGCTGCACGAAATCGCTGGCAGAAGCTATGCTGATAGCCCCATTGGCCCCACTGGTGTTGATATCAGCGCCAGCAGCCTGCGTTACTTTTTGTCCCTGGATGCTAACCGCGTTGCCCGTGACGCCTGCATTGAGCGCCACAGTGCCATGCGCGCTGCGCAGCGATAACGCGTTGATATCCAGTTTGTTATCGACGGTTACGTTGCCCTTGTCAGTACTCACCCCGAGCCCGCCCGGCCCATTTGTTATCGTCTGAACGAAACCCGCGTCGATCAGGCCATCGCCATTGGTGGGTTTGCTCTTTCCTCCCACACTGAAGCCTTGGTCCGCGGAAGCGGACGTGACGTTGACGCCCATTGCCTTGATAGTCGGCAGGTTTTCAGCGCCGTTTGTCAGGACGTTTTTGCCCGTGATGTTGAAGATACTGGTGGTGAGTTGCGCTTGACCCAGATTCACATCATTTGTGGCATCCAGGTTGATCTGGCCCAGGCCCTTTCCGTCCGGCTGGGATGTGAGCGTGGCGTTATCGAGAACATTGACCGACGCGCCACGGGCCTTGATGCCGAGCAAGTTAGTGCTAAAACCTGCCTTGTCGTTTGCAATGAGCTTGCCGCCGATATCGACGGAGCCGTTTCCAGCGCTGCTCAGTTCGATCCCGTCATC
Organism: Paraburkholderia hayleyella; assembly: GCF_009455685.1. Classification (NCBI taxonomy): domain Bacteria; kingdom Pseudomonadati; phylum Pseudomonadota; class Betaproteobacteria; order Burkholderiales; family Burkholderiaceae; genus Paraburkholderia; species Paraburkholderia hayleyella. Next base: position 1,774,803 of record NZ_QPES01000001.1, read on the forward strand.
GCCAGCTGGACGGGTAATGCTGGTGGCTTCCAGGCTGCCGGTATTGTTGATGACGCTGCGTGTTAGCGTGTCAATGGCCCATGCGGTCAGCTTGATGTTGCCGTCGTTCGTGCCGATAAAGCCGCCGTTTTTCACCAGTGCGTTCACGCTGCCCTGGTTGAGCTTGACCGCAACGCCGTTGGCCATTTGCAGTGTGATGTCGCCAGCGGAAGCCAGGGCTACATTTTTCCCAGCCTTAATGCTGCCGCCGGTGGCATTGCTGACTTCGCCGCCGCCGATCAGCGCGACCGAGTCGGCTGCGTTGATCTCGCCCTGGTTGATGATCGCGCCTTTGCCATCGCCGGTGAAGTGGAGCTTGCCGGCCTTGAAGTCTTCGTCGCTGATGTTCAGCGACGAAGCGACGAGGCTGCCGACGTTGATCTTGGCGCCCGCTCCGGCGAGCACGCCATTGGGGTTGACCACGAAGACATTACCGGTTGCGTTCAGCGTACCGAGGATGGAGGTGGGGTCGTTGGAGTGAACCCGGTTGAGTACGGAGTCGGTGCGGTTTTTTTGGTCGAAGTTGAGTGTTTCGCCTTTTGCCACATCCATATTGTTCCAGTCGACGACCATCTTGCTGTCGTTCTGGTGGACGGTCGTGGTGGCGCCATGTGTTTCGATGCTGCCAGCACCAAGATTGATTGTGCCCTGACCGACGGCGTAAGCCTGTGAAGCGGCAGCCATGGAGAGCGCCAATGCAAGTGGCTTGAGAATAAGAGTTTTTTTCATACTGTTCTGAGTTCCAGAAAATTAGGCCATATAACTGGGCCAATCTGGAGTATCAGGAACGGGATGGATAAGCGAGAATAAGAATATTCTTAATAGGATGACTAAAATAAAATATTGTTCAGACATTATGAAATTACTAAATTGAGACGAGAATTTTCCGAGTCTCCAAAGGAGTGTATCCGTGCTGCTATGTGTGATAGGAGAGCGTAGGACGTCCCAAAAAAACAGGCCCCGTTCTGATTGAACGGGGCCTGTTTTTCATCATCTCATCATCAGGACCTTTGCAAAAACGCCTCTATCCGTTCAGGCTCAGCTATTTCCCCAGTCATCTGAATCGTTATTGCTACCGAGATCGATATCTCCTGAGCCGCCGTCATTCCAGTCGTTTGAGCCCTGGCCGAAATCGAGCCCCGCGTTTTGCTCCGGGCCAAAGCTGCCATCGGGTTCGATAGGACGCTGCCGCCCTGGATTAAGCACCTGGCCGAGCAGCACACCGGTGAGCAGCCCACCCATCCCACCGCCGAAGCCGCCGCCTTGCTGGACAACGACCGGCGGTGGTTGTTGCGGTGCTTGCTGTTGCGGCGCTTGCGGCGCTTGCGGCACCGGGTAAGGCGCGCCCGGTCCATTGAGCCCATTGAGCCCATTGGGCCCGTTCGATGGGGTGCGGCCGAACTGCGCGTCGGCTTCACGGGCATAAACAGAACCTCCCGCTGTGCTGTCACTTGCGCCTGATTGCGCGGCGGGGACAGCTGGGTCAGGGCGGCCATCGGCGCGGGCCTTGAGGCGCTCGACCTGCTGTTCAAGTTCGTCGATTTGATAGGGCGGCACCGGGTTGGCGCGATTCGACAGCGCTTCGACGAGTTCGCGCAATTGCGCTTCAGCCGCTTCGACATCCTTTTCCAGCACCTCATGGCCCGGTGCGCTGGAGAGTCGCACATCGAGTTTGAGCGAGCGCACGGCGTTGAGCAGTTCCGTGGCGCGCTTGAGTTGTTGGCGGCGCTCGTCACCCACTTGAGCATCCACGCGTGAGCGTGTGCGGCGCACCGTCCAGCGCAGCACGAGCGCGATGGCCGCGAACAGCAGCGCGATGCCGAACCACGAAGCGAGCGAGGGCCCGGTGGAGTGCCCGGTCTGGCGCAGGGGTTGAGCGGCCAATGGCGACTGCGATGATGACTGCGACAGCGGCGGTGCCGATGGCGTTGACTGGAGGAACGGATTAGTCGTCGTGTTCGTGCTGCTTGAGTTATTGGCCCGATTTGTATTGGAGACGCCGGCACGTGCGGCGTCACGGCGAATGCGCGCCTCGGTCTGGGCAAAGCGCGAGGGATCGGTAAACCGCGTTTGGGGATCGAGCATCCGGGCGCGTTGCACATGGGCCAGCGCCTCGGCATAGCGGCCTTCGCGGTCGAGCACCTGGGCATACAGGTAATGCGCCCGGGCGTTGTCCGGATGGGCTTGCAGCACCTCGGCGAGCCCTGCGTCGGCCTGACGCCAGTTGCCTCGCTGCATCGCGCTTTCGATTTGCGCGGCGGTAGGGATGGCAAAGGCGCTGCCGGAGGCAAGCAGCAATGCCATGCAAGTCGCGGCAAGAAATTTTTTCATGATACGGGCCGGGCGGCTCAGCGCCCGTCTCCATGGCAAACGGCAGCAGGCGGAAAAACGCGCGGCACACCTCATGGGGGCGCGTGCCGCGCGTGAGCCGTTTTACTGCCCGGAGCTGTTATGCAACTGCTTTTTCAGCGCTTCGAGGCGGTCTTCGACCGAGGGGCCGCGATTGAGTTCGGCTAGCTTGTCGTCGAGTGCCTTGCCGCTTTTGACATCGGCGGAGTTCAAACGTGCATCCGAGCGCGCGTTGGACAGGGTCACCTTGTCTTCGAGCTTGCGGAAATCGTCCGCCAGGTTCTTGCCGCCAATGCCGCCCAGTGCCGTGGCTGCGACGTCCTTGGCTTGGGCGATCTGTTGCTTCGCCTGAAGAATATTGGAGCGGGCATTCAGATCGTTGCGCCGTTGCCGCATATCGTCGATCTGGTTTTTGAGTTGGGCGACGGAGGGTTCGAGCGTGCCGAGTTCCTGTGCCAGTGCATCGCGCTCGGCTTCTGCCGTGGCCTGGGCGCCGAGGGCTTCGCGGGCGAGGGCTTCGTCGCTGGCTTGCAGCGCGCGTTTGGCGCCATCTTCGTATTTTTTGACCCGTTCGGCGGCGGCGTCGCGTTTGCTTTGCTGCATGGCGACTTGCGCCTGAATCTCGATCAAGGCGTTTTCCGCGCGAGCGATGCTGTCATCGAGTTCGCGCACGATCTGGCGAGCGTCGCGCGAGGGGTCCTGAACGGAATCGGCTGCATCGTTCAGAAGACCTTTGAGCGTGCGCGAGATGCTGTCAATGAGCGACATGGATAACCTCCGTGAATGGAATAAAGGCCGTGAAGAGCGTGAAGCGCATGGAATAAACCCTCGATCCCCGGCCTGAAGCTGGCGGATATTACACCACGGCCTGGCTTAAAAGCGCCTTAAACCTGTCTCAGGCACCTGTCTCAGGCGCCCGCCATGAAACGGCTCGGGTTCAGCGCTCTGGCGGGAGGGCAAAGGGGCCTTCGCCTGGGCCTGAACCTGGATCCGGATCGGCTGAAGAGGCGGTGGAGGGTGCGGAGGGTGCGGATATGGGCGCGGGTTCGTTGGCGGCCGCGGTCACGGCCGCGATGGGCGGAGTCTGGTGCGTGCAGCCTGAAGCGGGTGAAACTGACAGGGTTTCCGGGACATGGGCCTCAGCGGCCGACACGGCGTGACTGTGGTTCGCCACCCGGCGCAGCGTCTCGCTGAGCATGTCGGGCGCGCGCGCCGCATTCAGCCGGTCGACCATGCTGGCGACCTTGACCTGTTCGCTAGTGGCGCCAAAGCTGAGCACGGCACGGCGCATCAATTCACTCACACTGATCCCCAGATGCTTTGCACTGGCCGCGATCGCGCGTTTTTGAGCGTGTGTGACGATGACGACGATTCGTTCGCTGGGCGGGTTCATGATGGCTTTACGGGCACGGGACGCTAAATGGTAGCAAATTGTTAACAAATGGCCGTGACACCGTGCGGCAGGACAGTCACGACGGCACGGATTTGCGCATCATAAGCGCAGTCGTTCCGGGGTGGAATGGATCGGGTAAGAACACAGGCGAAATTCTGCTGCAGGCGGGGAAGCAAGCGGAGGAACAAGCAGGGGGAACAAGCGGAGGAGCCGCGAGGGACCAGCGCCGGTACAACACTCAACGGCCATTCAGGCGTTATCGAACCCTGGCTGGGGAGTGACAAAAATATTACAAAAAAATCACCGGACGCCCCGCGTTGATCTCATTAAAATGCGTCCTTTGCGCGCCGTCAGGCTTATTTCACCGGCTCCCTTGTTTGCGCGGATCGCCGAGCATTTACCTTGCCTGTCATGCCAATCATTAAATCACCCCAGAATTCCCGTTCGCCGTCTCACGCTGATCGTAACCGGGGCCACCAGCCCGCTTCTTCCTCTTCTTCTTCCTCTACCCGGTCGCGCTCGTCTGGCGCGGCGGGCCGTTCATGGCGTATGTCGTTCATGCTGTGGTTTGTCGGGCTGGCTGCGGCGGCCGCGGTGGTGGGCGCGCTGGTGCTGGGCTATGCGCTGGTGGTGATGGGGCCGCAACTGCCGTCGCTCGATGTGCTGACTGATTACCGGCCCAAGATGCCGTTGCGGGTCTACACCGCGGACCACGTGCTGATCGGCGAGTTCGGCGAAGAGCGCCGGAGCGTGGTGCGCTTCCAGGAGATTCCCGATTCGCTGAAAAAAGCCGTGCTGGCAATCGAGGATTACCGCTTCTACGAGCACGGTGGGGTCGATTTCGTGGGTATCTTGCGCGCGGGCCTGACTGACGTGATGCACGGCGGGGCGCATCAGGGCGCAAGCACGATCACGATGCAAGTGGCGCGCAACTTTTTTCTTTCCAGCGAAAAAACCTATACGCGCAAGCTGTACGAAATGATGCTGGCCTACAAGATCGAGCGGGCGCTGAGCAAGGACCAGATTCTCGAGCTGTACATGAACCAGATTTATCTGGGCCAGCGCGCTTACGGTTTTGCGGCGGCGGCACGCGTGTATTTCGGCAAGGACCTGAAAGACATTACGCTGGGTGAGGCGGCGATGCTCGCGGGCTTGCCGAAAGCGCCTTCGGCCTACAACCCGGCGGTCAACCCCAAGCGCGCCCGGATTCGCCAGGAATACATCCTGAAGCGCATGCTCGAGCTGAACTACATCACCCAGGCGCAATACGACGCGGCGCTGGCCGAGCCGCTGCACACCCGTGCCGTGGGCGCTGAATATAACGTGCACGCCGAATATGTCGCGGAGATGGTGCGGCAGAAGATCTACGCGCAATACAAGGAAGAAACCTACACGCGCGGGCTGAATGTCACGACCACGATTGATTCGGCGGCTCAGGATGCGGCCTATCGCGCGGTGCGCAAGGGCGTGATGGATTACGAGCGGCGCCATGGCTATCGCGGACCGGAAGGCTTTATCGCCTTGCCCGCGCCGGGTGAAGCCCGTGAGGAAGCGATCGGCGACATGCTGGCCGATCATCCTGACAATGGCGAACTGGTCGCGGCGGTGGTGACGGCGGCCAGTGCCAAAGAGGTTCAGGCGCAACGCGCCGATGGCACGGTGGTGACCGTGAGCGGTGAGGGCTTGCGGTTTGCCGCTGCGGCGCTGGGGGCGCGCGCCAGCCAGGCGTTGCGCTTGCAGCCCGGCTCGGTGGTGCGGCTGATGACGGATGCCAAGGGCAACTGGCAGATCACCCAGTTGCCGCAAGTCGAAAGCGCCCTGGTGTCGCTGACGCCGCAAGAGGGTGCGATTCGCGCGCTGGTCGGCGGGTTCGATTTCAACAAGAACAAGTTCAATCACGTGACCCAGGCGTGGCGGCAGCCGGGTTCGAGTTTCAAGCCTTTTATCTATTCGGCGGCCCTCGACCGGGGGGTGGGGCCCGCAACGATCGTCAACGATGCGCCGCTCTATTTCCCGCCGAGTTCGCCCGGTGGCGAGGCCTGGCAGCCGAGAGACGATGACCAGCCCGATGGGCCGATGCCGATGAGGTTGGGCTTGCAAAAGTCGAAGAATCTCGTGTCGATCCGCATCCTTTCGTTTATTGGCACGCAATACGCGCAGGAGTTCGTCACCCAGCGCTTCGGCTTCGATGCGGACAAGACGCCGCCGTATCTGCCACTGGCGCTGGGGGCCGGGCTCGTGACGCCCTTGCAGTCGGCGGCGGCATATGCCGTCTTCGCCAACGGGGGCTATCGCATCAATCCGTATCTGATCGCCGAAGTCCGCGATGCCCGCGGCACGGTGCTCTCCCGTGCGCAGCCGGTCACGGCCGGGCGCGACGCGCCGCAAACCCTGGCGCCGCGTAACGCGTACATCATGAACAGCCTGCTGCATTCGGTGGCGAGTGCGGGGACGGGGGCGGGCACGAATGTGCTGGGACGCTCGGATCTGCAAGGCAAGACAGGTACGACGAACGAGGCCAAGGATGGCTGGTTCGCGGGGTATCAGCAATCGCTGGTGGCGGTGGTCTGGATGGGCTATGACCAGCCTAAAAGCCTGGGCAGCCGTGAATTCGGTGCGCAACTGGCGCTGCCCATCTGGAATGGCTATATGCAGCGGGCGCTGCGTGGCGTGCCGCAAGCCGAACCCGCGATGCCGGAGGGCGTCACGACCATTGACGGCGAGCTGTATTTTGCCGACATGACGCCGGGTAATGGCTTCGTCAACAGCATCGGACTGGATACGGACAATCCGCTCGCGGGCACGAACGAGGCCGTGGGCGAGGTGGGGGCCCGGGCGGGCGCGGCAGGGCTGAGCCCGCCCGAGGTCTCTTCGGGTGAGAAAAAACAGATCCTGGACCTTTTTGGCGGCGAGAAGCCGTAAAAGGAAGAAATCGTTGCGCCATCTTCGGGATGGGGTGGGGACGCGCTTTTGTTTTGTCTTGACCTCATCCTCGTGTCGCCCGGGCCTCGCGTAAGGGCACCCTGGGCGACAAAACAGTGCCTTGTGTTCTAATCAGACGCCTCGCGCGTCTTGTCCTGAAATTCTGACCTTGGGGTCAGATTCCGATCCTGATCCCAACAGGTGACGCACTTCCCGGTCTTGCCGGCTTCGCTAGCCGTTCCGTTTTGCCGCGTTTTATCGGCGTGACGGTTCTTTATCACATAGCATCAACCGGGTTTCTTCGTTCGTGAAACGCTTCATTCTGCTTACCCTGGCCGTTCTGGTCACGGGGTTGCTACGCCTGTTGGCGTGGCTGCCGTATCGTGTGGTTGCCCGTTTCGGCGAGTGGCTCGGCGCCCAGCTGTACCGCCTGCCCAGCACCCGTCGCCGGGTGGTGCAGACCAATCTGAAACTGTGTTTTCCCGATCTGCACGACAGTGAACGCGAGCGCCTTGCACAGGCGCACTTTAGCCATGTGATTCGCAGCTATGTCGAGCGTGGGCTGCAATGGTTCGGCAACGCCCGCATGCTGGCGAATCTGGTGCAAATCGACAGCGCGATTGATCTGGCCGACGCCACGGCCGGGCCGACGATTTTCGTGGGCTTTCATTTTGTCGGGATCGAAGCGGGCTGCATGATGTACTCGACGCGCCATCCGGTCGCATCGCTCTATACACCGATGTCTAATGTGCTGCTCAATACCATGGCGCTGCGCCAGCGCGGGCGTTTCGGCACCGAGATGATTCCGCGCGGCGATAGCGTGCGCCGCGCGCTGCGGGTATTGCGCAGCGGCAAGCCGGTGATGCTGGCGGCGGATATGGATTTTGGCTTGCGCGATTCGGTGTTCGTGCCGTTTTTCGGCGTGCCCGCGTGTACGCTGACCTCGGTGTCGCGCCTGGCGAAAGCCGGGAATGCGCGTGTGGTGCCGTTTATCACCGAGGTACTGCCTGATTACCAGGGTTACAGGCTGAAGATTTTTGACGCGCTCAGTGATTTTCCTTCAGACGATGTCACCGTCGACGCACGACGTATTACGGCCTTTCTTGAAACCGAGGTGCGCCGTATTCCAGCGCAGTACTACTGGGTGCATAAGCGCTTCAAGCACCGGCCCATGGGGGAGCCGGCGGTGTATTGACATTGACTATTTTGACTATTGACGCGCGGGGTGTCTGGCGCCCAGGGTGTGGGCCGCAAGGGGCGCCAGGATGGCGCGATCATGGGATGGCGAGTTGGGCGGCTTCGTCGCTATAGCCGTAATTCGCGCGAAATTCCTCGCCTTGTTTTACCGGCTGCGCCGTGAAATAGCAGGGCAGCATGAGGGACGTGCCATTTTCCAGTTTGAGGCGCACGCCGTAAATTTCGCTGTTATAGCCGCTTTCGGCCTGAACCCTCTGGCCGGCCAGATTCTTTGTAAAAATCGAATTCACCCGCGAAATAATGCCGTTGCCAACGATTTCCGTGAATTCGCTGGCGGCTTCAGGCGGGTTTTTGTCCTTGCATGAAAAACTAAAACTACGCGACTGGACGCACCACATGTTGTCGCGCCGGATCAGATAACCGGTATAGGCGCCGATTAGTTCATGCGCGGCAAAGTCTCGCGCCGCAAAGACGCCGTTTTGCCCTGCCAGGCTGAGCGGATCGCTGGAGCGCAAATCGCTGGGTGTCAGCATCCGGCAAACCAGGCTGGCTGTGCAGAGCGTTTGGCGTTCGGGCTCGGACGTGGCCTCGTCAAACAGACGGTGCAAATGAGCGAGCGCTGCTGACGTGAGGTACCGGGTGGGCAGGGTGCCGGCATCGATCCCGATGACCTTGAGCGGCGCACCATTCAGGGTGCGCAGCGGATAACGCCGATTAATTTCGGGGTGATATTTTTGCGCTAGCGCCAGCACATAGTTTTCCAGGCGGGTGAAATCAATGCGGCTAATGCAGCCCATCATTTCGAGGCGGGAAAAATGCTGGCTTAATGCCGTTCGCAAGGGTTCAGGCAATGCCGCAATACGCGCTAACGCATCATCGTGCTGCCGAATCGAGACATCTTTTTCGTAATGAATAATGTGGTGCGCGGCGAGTTGCTGCAAGGCAGCATCGTCCAGGAGATCGAGCGAGACCCGGTTGATCTGGCCCAGCCATTCGAAAATATGCCAGGGCGAGAAGAGGGGCAATGAACGGGGAGCCGCCGGCGTGCCTGGGGCGGTGGAGGCGACCAGGGCGGAAAAATCAGCCAGATGTTGCGCGGCTTGCACCAGCGCGGGATCGCCCCCCTGGGCCAGTTGCATGGCCTGTTGCTGTGCCGCTTGCAGGCTGGCGAGCGTTTTTTGGCTCAGCCTGTCGAGAGCCGTGTCGGACTGGCCGGGCTGGGGGGGATGGTGTGGCGCGTTCATCTGGAAGTATCCGTGGACGTGAGACAAGGAAACAGGGCAGAGCGGATTGGCATGAGGCATAAACGGCGTGCTTTTGCCCTGGGTATTAAGTAGCACGCGAATGGAGCGGGTTCCACGTGCCGGCGAAAATATTTGTAGCGCTGCGCCCTGTTTTCAGCGGTTTTCAGTGCCACCCGTGAGGCAAAAACATGTGCCTTGCCCAGTGCGTTGTCGTCACGAATAAAACGATAGGTTTCAATGGGTTGAGTGATCTGCCCCAGTGTTGTCAACAGTTCTTTCAACATAAGCTGGGGATAACTTTGAGGCACGTCGTACAAGGGCTCTCAATCTTTGTTCCGTTTTGCCTTTTCGGCGGCATTCCATGGCATGTCTGCCTGAAACACCAGAAGCAGCGTGCCCATCGCCCTGTTTTGCACCTTTGCCCGAAAGTGTCGTTGGCTCAAGGGCTTACCCCGTTTGTCCGGTACTTTTCAACAAGCTCATTCACATGATCTGTGGATAACGCATCGCGCCTGGCCGCGCTCAGTGCCGCACGTTAAGCCATGACAGGGCGGGCTCGGGCTGAACCCGAGTTATCCCCAGTTTTTGTTGATAAAGCTGTGGACAAATCCCCCTGTGATAAACAGCTCCGCCACATAAGGCTTTCTGGGCGGAGTGTGGGGAAAATTCTTTTTTCCTGCACGATACGCCCTCAAACATCCATTTCCCCATGTTTCTCCACGGCACGTTAGAACTGCGCCGTTGCCTGTACTCCCACCGTCACACGCGCAGTCGGGAAGCCGCTGGGTTTGTAGACGGGCGTCCCGATGAACAGGTCATAGGAGAGACCAGCAAAGCGTGCAGGCAGAGCACCGCGGATGCCGATCACCGCGCCCGCCAGTTGTGTCCCGGCCAGAAACGTCGTGTTTGGCCCGAACACGCGCCCGTAGTCGATCCCCGCGTACAGCGCCTGTCTGGTCTGGCCGATCGGCCACTGCAGCTCGTTGCGCCAGTAGAAGCCTTTTTCTGCCGCCAGCATGGTTTCACCGTCGAAACCGCGCACCGTGTAGCGGCTGCCGATAGTCAGGTCGTCCAGATAGAACAGTGTGTCGTTGGTGAACTGCGCGTGAACGGTCGTGACATAGCGGAAGTTTTGGCTGGCGACGGCGAATGGCATCGACAGGTTCGCATCGAGCACCGCCATGTGGTAACGGTAGGTCGGACCCTCGGAGTACGGGTCAGGCGTTGCGCCCAGGCCGCCGATCCCTTGACGGTATGCAAGCGTGCCGTCGAACTGCGATGCGCCAAAGTAATGCCGGTCGGTCAGGCCTGCTTCGATGAACGTGTTGTTGCGCTTCTGTTGCGGGATGTGCGTGTCGTCAATGAAGCTGTCGCCGAAGCGCTTCGATAGCTGGAACTCCACGCCCAATACATCGTTCCTGCTGCGGCTTAGTACACGTGCGAGCCTGAGTGCGACTGTCTGCGAGTTGCCGCTGGACACGAACGTCTGGTTCACGCCGGCAATGTTCTGGTAATACGTGTTCGTGTTGCCGGACAGCGTGGCCGTCCAGTAACCCCACGGCACGGAGTACGAACCGTTGAAGCCGTGCGAGCCGAGCGACTTGTTGCCGAACGACAGGTCCTGATTTGCGCCGACCGTGAATATGTCGTTGAGTCCCAGCGGATTGTCGATGCCGAGGCTCACGTTGCCCTGCCATTTGCCGGTGGCGTCCGTGCCTGAGTTATCGACGGATGCGACGAAACTCCAGGGCTTCGCGCGCTTCACGCTCACGACGACATCGCTCTCGCCGGGGGTGTCGGTCGGCTCGATCTTCATGTCCACGTCCTGCGATGCGACACGCTTCATCTGCTCCAGCCCCTGCTCGAGGTCGCGCAGGTCCAGCAGATCGCCGTCGCTTACCGGGAATGCGGATTTCAGGGTGCCGCGCGTGGCAGGGTCGGCAAAGCGGAGCTGGTGCACGACGCCAGGAACGAGCACGAATGCCAGCGTGCCGCTGGACAGGTCCTGCTGCGGGATGAGTACCCGCGTCGTGACATAGCCACGGCTCAGGATTGCCTGCTGCAGCCCTTTGGTGAGCGTGTCGATGCCGGACTTTCCAACGCATTGGCCCACGTAGTGATCGAGCCATTCACGTGCGAAGGCGAACGGGTCCAGTGATAGGGTTGAGGCTCCTTTAGTGCGTACAGCATCGGGCAGCGTTGTCGGGACGTCGAGCGCGAACTTGCCGATACGGAAGCATGGTGTTTCGACCGGCAATAGTGGATAGCCCTCGAATGTAGGGAGAGTCGAACGCACAGCGGGCGCCTGCATGATTGCGTCGCGCTGCTGTGCATCGCGTTGTTGCTGAATTTGCTGGTTCTGCTCGGCGTTGGCCCGTGCGGCGGCGGCTTCATCGGCTGGCGTCGGAGCGTGCTGGGCGTTCGACGCGAGTGATACCAGGGTTGTGAGTGGTAGTGCTGCCAGCCTTTTTCGGATTTTCATAGCTATTTCAAACCTTGATTCTGCTCGTCGCGCGACGATGCAAGCGAGGGAAAGCGACAGCCGCGCTTAATGTTTTTCGGGATTTAGCGTTGATTGCGGAGGCTAACGACGATGAGCCTACGTAGTTCAATCACTAGTATGGAACCGATCGTTATCCTGAAGACAAATAGTATTCTGTCGTGGCTTCTCAAACGCTACTTTTTGAAGGGAATGAACGTGGTCTGGATGAGCGGCTCAAGCTTTGGTTCGAGGCCGTTTCCGTTTCCAAACTCGATTCCAGGGAGCGTGAAGCCATTGAAACCGTGATCGCCAGTGTTCTCCATATGCATGACGTTAAGCGCTGGACTCAACGGGTTCTGCTCACGCCAGAATTTGAACCCGATGTGAAGCGGCGAGGCCGCTAGGGCAGGGGGATAAAAATGATGCTGTAAACGAAGCGCGGGCGGTGAGTGCTGAAACACTCACCGCCCGCTAACCACAACCAGCTCAAGACAGGAGCTCGCCATGGCTGATGCCGATCTTAAACCACGCCCCCATCATCCTGAACGCAGCGTCACGATTCAGCAGTCGCGGCGCTATCGCCAGTGGCGCGGGCCAACGGCGGGTTCCCGCAAAGAACCGCCGCTTTACCCGTAGCTCAAGCTCTCGGGCCGATGGCTCGAACAGGCAGGGTTCGAACCATATCAACGCGTAAGGATCGAAGTGCAGCACGGCAGGCTTGCCATTACGCCCGCTTGAACAACGCCACAGGCACCGAACTTGGCAGTGCCGGTTCGGTGCTCAAGGAAACATAAAAACCCATTGCGACCTCAGCAGATTCAGTAACGCCGAGAACACAAAGCCGATAGCGGCACACAGTAAAAAACTTAATGCCGGTTCGTTATATGCCAACCAGGCAGTCAGCGCCATACCAAGGAATAACGTCGATTTTAGCCAGTAAAAAATCCTTGCCCGCCTCAACTTCAGATCGCCCCTGCCGAATAAGAACCAGGTAATAACAAGGGATGCAAGCGAGATCACTACTATCCCGCCACCTAGAGTCATTGGCCATTCCCCTTGAATCTATTCATCATGGCTCGAACAGGCAGGGTTCGAACCATATCAACGCGTAAGGATCGAAGCCCAGCCCAGCCCAGCCCAGCACGGCAGGCTCGTCATTACGCTCGCTTGAACGTCCCATGCCCAGCGAGCCTAACAATCGTCGGATTCGCTGTTTGCTAGGTTCTGCGCAGCTTTGCCCAGGCAAATACCGTAAAAACGAGCGATAGCAGCGTTCCGCGCACAAACACGCTTTTAAAATCCATTAACTTCATTAGTTCAATGATGCTCAACTTCTCGTAACACCCTTCTATAAAAGCACAGCTAACGGTAAGACCGATAGCCCATGCAACAGCTACCATTGCCCAGAAAATCACCAGGCTGGATATAAAAAATATCGGAAGTCTTCTCATTTCTTGCTCGGCACCACAAGCTTCACGGTGTCATATGTTTTATTAAACACTTCTTGTCCAAGACTACCGATTCCTGTCCCGAAGATGACGGGAAGATTGTTTGGATTTAGCAAGTTCCAGCCGCTGCTGGACCATGTGTTCGTGGCGACCCAATTCTGACCGTTATTAATCGTTGGTCTCGCGGCGTTGTTAAGACTAGATTCACCAAATTTACCAACGCCGTAGCCCAGACTGGATAAACCAAACTTATTCTCTCAGGAGCGGTGAATATTTAACCATGCAATAAATGTATATGAAGCTGATATAACCAGGGTCAATTTTGCAATTGTTTTTATATCATTCCAGCCAAGAGAATAATAAAATCCATTAAAGTAAGAATATAAAGTAATGCCAATGCACCACATCAAAAAACAGGCGACTGACCAAATTAAGAGTGCGAGCAAAAATATTCGAATAAGCCGCGAGGTCATTTTCTTCCTCCTTTTGACTGGCTATTCTGGATAGCATTTTGCAATGCCTCTTGCACTGCGCCACCACCAAACGTTGCACCTATCGTAGCGTTATTGTTTGGTCCAAAAATGTTATATCCGCTACTTGACCATGTGCCAGAACCTACCCAGCTATTCTGGTTATTAATGCCAGGTTTCATTATTGAATTAATCCCATTCCCCATAAATTTTCCAGCACCATATCCCACGCTAGACAGCAACCCGCTAGTAATCCCAGCACCCACCACACTGTCATTCTTCCCCTGCAAGATGTTATTGAGCGCGGTAGTGGTTGCTCCTCCGATGGAATTAACGCCGACATTCCATAGCAGCCCACCATACGAACCCGCTGCTCCCGTCACAAACGCGCCCGCCACATCGGTCGGATTGATTTTGTCGCCCTGCAGATACTGCGCACCCGCATTGATGCCCGCGCTGATTGCCCCGGTTCCCACCGGTGATGCCAGGGCTCCAGTCCCCAGCGCTCCACCTGAACTAAAGATCGGCGCACCCGGCAAGGCTGCAATGACACCGCCAGTGGCGACAGTCGCCGCTCCTCCAGCGGCCACCAGGGTGCCGGTCCTGAAGGCATCGCGGTATGCCTGCTCCCGGCTCACACTCACGCCGATTTGTGACTGTGAGGGCCGGTTTGCCCCGGTCCCGCCAGCGTAGTACTTCGCATACATGTCGACATTAGCCTTCTGTTCCGGCGTTGCATAGAACATGTAGCCCGGTCCGCTCGCGCCATCGGCGGGCAGCATGCCGTGCGCTTGACTTAAAAAATCACTCGCGCGCTGATTCCACGTACCCGGCGAGCCATTCTGAACTTGCAGATTCGCTTGCAGCGTTAATTCGTTATGCGCTTGCTCAGGCGTCAAACTATATTTCTTCGCATACGCCGCTTCTTTCTCGCTGATCCACTTCTTTTCTTCCGGGTGACGTTGTCGATTGGACTTGACACGGCACCCCGACACGCCCGCCGTTGCCGGTAAGGTTTTTTCCCTGACGCAACAGTCACTTGCAACACGTTTTTGCCCGACGCTGTCCGTTGCCAGCATTTTTTTGCCCCGACGCGGTTTTGCGCTAAAGAAGCGAGTTTGCCAGAGGCGTCATTTTTGGGGAGCGCTCGTTAGCATGTCGAAGTCACTGGAGCCGCCTGGTTTGGCGGCGTCCGCAGGGCGACGGCAAACCAGGCGGAACATGGCCGTCGCCAGCCTCACACGCCAGGAGCTGGCCACCGCCCCATGGCGGGCTAAAGAAGAGACATGCGAAGAGCCATGCCCTGGCCCAGGGTTCTGGCCTGGCGCCTGCACACCGCCACGCTAGAACCCGTCAGGGCCGCGCGAAGCGCGCCGAAGGGAAGCCTTGACGGAGGAGGGTGTGCCACGCTGGGCAATGCGGTGCAAGCCGTCAGTGTGGCTTGCAGCGCATGCAGTGCGTTTCTGGTTTTGACGTTGGAATTTGATTTCCGCTGCGCAGCAGCGGCAGGACAGGGAGCCCCGTGGGGGCGGACGGGCAGGGCCGGGCGGGGCCCAGTTCCACTCATGGCCGCTTCGCGGCCCCTGACTTTACTCATGCGCGCAGCGCCCGATCCGGGGGGCCGGGGGCCAGTGACATAACGCGAATTATCAACGTTTGCCGGGCCGCCACACCCGGATGGATTCGTGCCGTGGCGGCCCGGCAAACGTTGATAATTGCCTTTCGCGTTATGTTAAATAGACTGACGGGACCCGAAGGGGCACGGCAGGCTATTTACCCCCGGCCCCCCTCGTTGGCCTCCGGCCGCAGGCCGCACTTTCTCATTCCAGGACACTGTCGGGGCGCATGCCCCGCACGAATCCATTCGTTACCCGGCTGGGCCGCCCCGGCCCACACTTTTTAATTCCAGGACATTCACGGTGCGTAGGCACCGCACGAACCCTTTCCTCTCCGATCCGGGCCGTTCCGGCCCGGCACTTTTCTATTCCAGGGGTCAGCGGGGCGTAGGCCCCGGTGGATTCTATTGGGCTTCTGTCTTGCCATACACGCGCTGCAGGAGCCGCCCCGGCTTCAGCTCTTCTATTTCTGCACGCTGCTCCACCCGCTCCAGCCGCGCCGGATGCGTGGCCGTATGAATCTCCTTGAGCGCCCGGATCGCCACCTGCGTATACACCTGCGTGCTCGTCAACTGCGCATGCCCGAGCATCACCTGCACGAACCTCACATCGGCCCCGTTCTCCAGCATCAGCGTGGCCATCGTGTGCCGGAACAGGTGACACGAGCCACTCTTGTTCACCCCTGAGCACTTGATGTAGTCCGACACCAGTTGCCCCATGCTGCGCAGACCGATCGAATCGCCCGTCAGCGCCAGGAACAGCACCCCCTCATCGTCAGCCAGCGACAGTTGCGGCCTGACCTCATCGAGGTACTTCCTGATCCACGCCAGCGCCCTGTCTCCTATCGGAATCAGCCGGTCCCGCGCGCCCTTGCCCTGGCGCACCATCACCGTGCCACGATCCATGTCCACGTCATGCACATGCAGGCCCACCAGCTCGGCACGCCGGACCCCCGTGCTGTAGAACGTCTCGAGAATGGCCCGGTCCCGGATACCGATGCTGCTCGTCACATCCGGCACATTCAGGATCCGCTCGGCTTCCTCCTCACTCAGGATGTGCTTCGGCAGCCGCTTCTCCATCCTGGGCATGTCGATGTCCGCTGCCGGGTTCGAGAGAATCCGGTTCTGCCGCACCAGCCACCGGAACCACAGCTTCACCGGCACCAGCCGCATGTGCTGGCTGCGCCCCGAGAGTGCCTGGCCATCCTTCTTGCGGTACAGGAACAGGTAGCGCTGGTAGCGCTCCAGGATCGGGCGCGTCACTTCCTGCGGCCGCGTCACGCCGCGCTCGTCGCACCACGCAATGAACCCGCGCAGGTGTATCTCGCGGTGTTCCACCGTGCCTTCGCTGTAGTTGCGCACGCGCATCCATTCGAGGAACGGGCGCATCTGGTGGTACAGGCTTTGGGGATCATCGGCCGGGCCAATCACGGGCAGCGGGGCGCGCGGGGTTGTCTTCTTGTGCATCGCTATGCCTCTCCGTTCATCGGGGACTCAACAATGCGGGTATCAACAACGCGGGCTGGAGAAGAAGTTTTTTCCCGGAACAGTGCGTTTTCACCGACTCCAACTTGCGAACCCTCTACGCCTTTATCCATATGGTTTTGAGGCGAGTTCTCCGGGTCCAACATGGGCCCATCATGGGGGCAACCTGGGGGCAACTTGCTTGCCTTCTGTTCCAACTTGCGTGCATCGTTGTCGAGTAAATCAAGCTCTTCGACCTCAATCAGCCCCGCCAGCCTCGGCTCGTTATCGTTCGCGCCGTCGTACATCAGTTCGTATTGCAGCAGGTGGCCACGGCTGCCGCCGCGCACCAGCAGATACTCCAGCTCTACCAGCCGCATGCAGTGCACCTTCAACTGGTTGTCACTCCAGCGCGTGTACTCCCTGATGTCGCGCCGCGTAAAGCGCACCTCACGCCGCTTCACATGATCGCGCTCGCCAAGCTCGCCCACCATCGTGTACACCATCTTCAGCAGTCGCCGTGTCTGCGGCGGCAGCTCATCGAGCGTGCGTCCCAGCACCTCATGGGCAATCCGGTTGGCCAGCGCGATATCGTCCTTCGTCACCTCGATGTACGTCAACGCCTCGCCCCGGTGCGTCACCGTCTGATGCGGCCTCTGGTACTGGTGCAGCAGGGCAATCGAGCGGATCAGCGTCAGGTACTTCATGTGATCACGCCGCATCCGCGTCCTGTCATCCATGAACGTCAGCTGCTCCGCAAACGGATTCACCACGTGCACGTTCTTCAGCAGCCTTTGCGCATTGCGGTGCAGCCCAATAATGTGCTGCCGGTCCGTCTCCGCGAGCAAGCCCTCCAGCGTCTGCTTCACCCGCTGCCGCGCGTGAATCTCGCGCGTCTGCTCGCGGCTCTCGTTGATCGTCAGCACCAGGCACCGGTTCAGCAGCTCCTCATCCACATCAATCGCGGTGGTCGTGAGCATCAGCATCACCGGACCCTTCACCGTGTACTGCCTGGTTACCAGGTTGCCTGTCGCCTCGTCCTTGCCCGTGCTCGCTATCGTCAGCTCGCCATCCGACTGCAGCAGCTTCAGTGCATACGCGGCCTGCCTCACGCCTTCCTCCTCGGCAATCGCCAGGATCCGGTGCTGCAAATCCGTCTCGCCCAGGTAGAACAGGCTCTGTCCGGTCATCGCGCTGTACTGGATGCGTTCCTCCTGCGGCATCAGGTCCAGCACCGCATCCATCAGGGAGGACTTGCCCGCCGCGCTCGAACTCTGGATCAGCACCGCCAGGGGCGCATCGAGTTTTCTGGAGACCGCTGCCAGATACCCCGCCAGCAGGTTCGCGCCTTCGCCCACCACGCCGCAGCGCGCCATGTCGGCTTCGAGTCGCGCGATCAGCTCCGGCGCCCTGAGCCAGTCCAGTGCCGCCGCGTGTTCCAGCGCGTCCATCTGCACGCCGTTTTCCTTTGGCGCGAGCGTCGCCCGGATCGCCTCGTCCTGTAGCGTCTCCAGCTTCAGCAGGATTCGCCCAAGGTCGCGCTTGAGGGTGTCTTCCTGTGTACCGAGCTCAACCGCCGCGCTCTTCAGGTACAAACCCCGTGCCTTCGCGCTGTACACGTCGAGCGTATCGACGTGGTACGCATCGCCACGCCGTACCTGTGCATTCACCCGCATCTGCTCCGGGCCCAGGTTCTTCTGCCAGCCGCGGATGCGCCACACCCGTTCTACGAACGTGAACAGCAGTTCGCCGCCTTCCGTCTGCTTCACGTCGGGATCGCCTACTGGCGCGGGCTGCACCTCCTCTTTAGCCGCCATCGCCGTGACTGGCGTCACCGCAGCCCCAGCCGCAGCAATAGCGGCTAAGGAAGAGGGCGGTTTAACGTCCTTCACGTCATCAACCGGCACCGGTTCAGCCTGCGCCGTTATACCGGAGCGTTTGCCCTTGCCAGTCCATTCCGCCTGCTGCAACAGCACCCCAAGGCTCTTCTCCGTCCCACAGGGACTTCCGCTGGTCGCAGGAGCTACTTTCCTTGCGTAGTCGTTCGCGTCCATCCCCTTCGGGAACAGCACGCGCCATGTCCCGATCCCTGCCTCATGCAGTTCAGTCGCAAGCTTCTCCGCCGCAGCGTTGCCCGCATCGTCCCGGTCGTATGCGATCCACACCTGCCCAGTGCCGTGCCGTTTCAGTGCGTTCCAGTGGTCCTGCGTAAATCCATTCACTCCATATGCGGCGATCACATTGCGATACCCCGCACACCAGAACGTCAGCGCATCGATGAGCGCCTCGCACACGATCACTTCACGGCTGGCCACCAGCGCCGCTTCATTCCACACACCGGCAAGCGGCAGCGACAGGTACAGATGCTTCGGCTGGCCCGCCGGGATCTTGTGGCCCGGTGCGATCCGCCTGCCGTACATCTGCCTGACTGCGCCCGATTCCAGATCCATCACCGGCACCACCAGACACCCGTTCAGATGCTCATGGCCTGACTCGCGGTACACCCCGACGCGTTGCAGCTTCGCGCGCACCTCGCGGCCTTCCTTCGAATACCCCGGCGGCAGGCGGTATGTCAGGCTCTTGTTGGCATACCCCAGGCGGAACGTGCCGACTACCTCGCCATGCACCAGGCCGCGCTGCGCCAGATACGCCTGCGCCTCCGGACTCTGCTTCAGGCTCTCGTGATACGTATCCGCCACCTGGCCCAGCAGAACCTGTTCATCGGCGTCCGCCGCCAGGGAAGCCAGGGGGCGCGTAAAACTCAGCTTGACCCCAACCTTGTCGGCCGCAGCCAGCGGCGCATCGTTACGCAGTAACTGCACCGCATGCGGCAGCGATACGCCCTGCGTACGCATGACCCAGTCCAGCACCGTGCCCGACGCGCCACAGCCGAAGCAGTGGTACACGTTCTTCGCCTCCGACACTGACAGGCTCGGCGTGTCCTCTTCATGGAACACGCAGCGCATGACCCAGTCGCGGCCGCTCTTCTTCAGCTTATGGCCCTGCGACTCGACCAGCCGCAGCAGCGACACTTCGCGCTTCAGTCTGTCCAGCTCGGCTTGCGGAATACGGGGCATGAATCGTCCTTCGGCTAAAAACCTGTCAATACTCTAATTGATAGAGTTAACGATACACTGTATAGTGTATAAATGGCAAGCCGGGCAGAAGGGGGTACTTAGAATGAATGCATCTCTTTTTTCGTTGGGATGCTTTGATATGTCCGTCTTTGCCGAACGACTCAGACTGCTGCGCTCCGCAAGACAGATCACCCAGGCGCGATTGGCTGAACTGCTGGAAATCAACCCGCGTGTGTATAACCGCTGGGAACGCGGCCTTGCTACACCACAGTTCGATACCGTGGTACGGATCGCCGATATTTTGCAGGTCACACTGGATGAACTGGCCGGACGAACACCCGCACCGGCCGAACCCAAGATTCACAATCAAGAGTTACTGACTCTCTATCAACAGGTGGATAGCCTGCCCGATGCCGAGCAACAGGCGTTGATCCTGGTGATCGACAGCTTCGTGAGGAAGACGCAGGTCCAGAAGGTTATGAGCCGCCGACGATAGGCAGCTAATGAAGGAAGACACAGTGATGTAAACGAAGCGCGGCCAGTGAGTGTTACGAGCATTCACCGACCGCTGACCATCACCAACTCACCGAAGGAGTTGACTATGGCTGACGCCAATCTTAAAGCATTGCACGCTCATCCCGAGCGGCACGCTACCGTCCAGGAGATCATGCGCTGGCGACCCTCACCGAAACCCGGCAGGCCCTGGCGAACACCAAGGTTTTTTCCGTGGCTGCGCATCGCTGGCATGTGGCTTGAACAGGCCGGCTTCCCGCCCGGACAGCGTGTGAGAATCCAGGTCCAGCACGGCAGGCTCGTCATCACGCCAGATTGAAATACTCCACAAACAGCAAACCCAGCGCGAAGGCTGGGTTTGCTGTTTGTTATTGTCTTCGACGACTAATCCAGGCAATCACAATAAAGGCAATGGCAAGAAGGGTGCCTCTTGCAAAGACGCTTTTTAGATTCACTGCTGCAACCAGGCTATTAATGCTCAATTGCTCGAAGCATCCTGTGGCAAACAGGCAATTCAAGGTTAACCCAGCCAGCCATGCGACATACATTCCGGCAAGGCAGATTCCCCATGCACCTACAAACGCAATAACCCAACGACTCATTTCTTGCTTCCCCCAATGGAGGGGGTGGGCACTATCGGTGTTACAGCTTCTTGTGTGATGCCGCCGCCAATGGAACCGCCGATCACTCCCATTGCGTTTGGCTGAATTAGGTTCCATCCGCTTCCTGACCAAACACCACTTGTAGCCCACCCATTGGCGTTGTTTATAGTTGGCCGGAGGGAGGAGTTAATCCACGATTCAGCGGCCTTACCGGTTGTGTAACCGATCGCAGACAGAGCACCGCTCGTAATACCTGAACCTATGATGCTGTCATTTCTGCCGTACACCGCATTATTGATCGCTGTGCCAGTCGCACCACCTACGCCATTCACGAACACGTTCCATCCCAGCCCACCGTACGCGCCAGCACCGCCCGATATCGCAGCAATGGCCACGTCAATGGGATTGACCGTCCCGTTCTGGTAATACTGCGCACCCGCATTGATTCCCGCGCTGATTGCCCCGGTTCCCACCGGTGATGCCAGGGCTCCAGTTCCCAGCGCTCCACCTGAACTAAAGATTGGCGCACCCGGCAAGGCTGCAATGACACCGCCAGTGGCGACAGTCGCCGCTCCTCCAGCGGCCACCAGGGTGCCGGTCCTGAAGGCATCGCGGTACGCCTGCTCCCGGCTCACACTCGCGCCGATTTGCGATTGTGAGGGCCGGTTTGCCCCGGTCCCGCCAGCGTAGTACTTCGCATACATGTCGACATTCGCCTTCTGTTCCGGCGTGGCATAGAACATGTAGCCCGGTCCGCTCTTGCCATCGGCCGCAAGCATTCCATGTGCCTGGCCCAGGAATGCGCTGGCACGCTCGTTCCAGGTCCCGGGCGAACCGTTCTGTACCTGCAGGTTAGCCTGCGTGGTTAGTTCGTTATGCGCCTGCTCCGCCGTCAAACTATATTTCTTCGCATACGCCGCTTCTTTCTCGCTGATCCACTTCTTTTCTTCCGGATGAAGTTGTCTGTTAAAGCGGACACGGCACCCCGACACGCCCGCCGTTGCCGGTAAGGTTTTTTCCCTGACGCAACAGTCACTTGCAACACGTTTTTGCCCGACGCTGTCCGTTGCCAGCATTTTTTTGCCCCGACGCGGTTTTGCGCTAAAGAAGCGAGTTTGCCAGAGGCGTCATTTTTGGGGAGCGCTCGTTAGCATGTCGAAGTCACTGGAGCCGCCTGGTTTGGCGGCGTCCGCAGGGCGACGGCAAACCAGGCGGAACATGGCCGTCGCCAGCCTCACACGCCAGGAGCTGGCCACCGCCCCATGGCGGGCTAAAGAAGAGACATGCGAAGAGCCATGCCCTGGCCCAGGGTTCTGGCCTGGCGCCTGCACACCGCCACGCTAGAACCCGTCAGGGCCGCGCGAAGCGCGCCGAAGGGAAGCCTTGACGGAGGAGGGTGTGCCACGCTGGGCAATGCGGTGCAAGCCGTCAGTGTGGCTTGCAGCGCATGCAGTGCGTTTCTGGTTTTGACGTTGGAATTTGATTTCCGCTGCGCAGCAGCGGCAGGACAGGGAGCCCCGTGGGGGCGGACGGGCAGGGCCGGGCGGGGCCCAGTTCCACTCATGGCCGCTTCGCGGCCCCTGACTTTACTCATGCGCGCAGCGCCCGATCCGGGGGGCCGGGGGCCAGTGACATAACGCGAATTATCAACGTTTGCCGGGCCGCCACACCCGGATGGATTCGTGCCGTGGCGGCCCGGCAAACGTTGATAATTGCCTTTCGCGTTATGTTAAATAGACTGACGGGACCCGAAGGGGCACGGCAGGCTATTTACCCCCGGCCCCCCTCGTTGGCCTCCGGCCGCAGGCCGCACTTTCTCATTCCAGGACACTGTCGGGGCGCATGCCCCGCACGAATCCATTCGTTACCCGGCTGGGCCGCCCCGGCCCACACTTTTTAATTCCAGGACATTCACGGTGCGTAGGCACCGCACGAACCCTTTCCTCTCCGATCCGGGCCGTTCCGGCCCGGCACTTTTCTATTCCAGGGGTCAGCGGGGCGTAGGCCCCGGTGGATTCTATTGGGCTTTTGTCTTCTATTGGCCCCCTGTCTTGCCATACACGCGCTGCAGGAGCCGCCCCGGCTTCAGCTCTTCTATTTCTGCACGCTGCTCCACCCGCTCCAGCCGCGCCGGATGCGTGGCCGTATGAATCTCTTTGAGCGCCCGGATCGCCACCTGCGTATACACCTGCGTGCTCGTCAACTGCGCATGCCCCAGCATCACCTGCACGAACCTCACATCGGCCCCGTTCTCCAGCATCAGCGTGGCCATCGTGTGCCGGAACAGGTGACACGAGCCACTCTTGTTCACCCCTGAACACTTGATGTAGTCCGACACCAGTTGCCCCATGCTGCGCAGGCCGATCGAATCGCCCGTCAGCGCCAGGAACAGCACCCCCTCATCGTCAGCCAGCGACAGTTGCGGCCTGACCTCATCGAGGTACTTCCTGATCCACGCCAGCGCCCTGTCTCCTATCGGAATCAGCCGGTCCCGCGCGCCCTTGCCCTGGCGCACCATCACCGTGCCACGATCCATGTCCACGTCATGCACATGCAGGCCCACCAGCTCGGCACGCCGGACCCCCGTGCTGTAGAACGTCTCGAGAATGGCCCGGTCCCGGATACCGATGCTGCTCGTCACATCCGGCACATTCAGGATCCGCTCGGCTTCCTCCTCACTCAGGATGTGCTTCGGCAGCCGCTTCTCCATCCTCGGCATGTCGATGTCCGCTGCCGGGTTCGAGAGAATCCGGTTCTGCCGCACCAGCCACCGGAACCACAGCTTCACCGGCACCAGCCGCATGTGCTGGCTGCGCCCCGAGAGTGCCTGGCCATCCTTCTTGCGGTACAGGAACAGGTAGCGCTGGTAGCGCTCCAGGATCGGGCGGGTCACTTCCTGCGGGCGTGTGACGCCGCGCTCGTCGCACCACGCAATGAACCCGCGCAGGTGTATCTCGCGGTGTTCCACCGTGCCTTCGCTGTAGTTGCGCACGCGCATCCATTCGAGGAACGGGCGCATCTGGTGGTACAGGCTTTGGGGATCATCTACCGGGCCAATCACGGGCAGCGGGGCGCGCGGGGTTGTCTTCTTGTGCATCGCTATGCCTCTCCGTTCATCGGGGACTCAACAATGCGGGTATCAACAACGCGGGCTGGAGAAGAAGTTTTTTCCCGGAACAGTGCGTTTTCACCGACTCCAACTTGCGAACCCTCTACGCCTTTATCCATATGGTTTTGAGGCGAGTTCTCCAGGTCCAACCTGGGCCCATCATGGGGGCAACCTGGGGGCAACTTGCTTGCCTTCTGTTCCAGCTTGCGTCCGTCGTTGTCGAGTAAATCAAGCTCTTCGACCTCAATCAGCCCCGCCAGCCTCGGCTCGTCATCGTTCGCGCCGTCGTACATCAGTTCGTATTGCAGCAG
The DNA here is from genome assembly GCF_009455685.1 of Paraburkholderia hayleyella. Classification (NCBI taxonomy): domain Bacteria; kingdom Pseudomonadati; phylum Pseudomonadota; class Betaproteobacteria; order Burkholderiales; family Burkholderiaceae; genus Paraburkholderia; species Paraburkholderia hayleyella. The sequence continues at coordinate 1,799,038 of NZ_QPES01000001.1, forward strand.
GTGACCACGGCTGCCGCCGCGCACCAGCAGGTATTCCAGCTCCACCAGCCGCATGCAGTGCACCTTTAACTGGTTGTCACTCCAGCGCGTGTACTCCCTGATGTCGCGCCGCGTAAAGCGCACCTCACGCCGCTTCACATGATCACGCTCGCCAAGCTCGCCCACCATCGTGTACACCATCTTCAGCAGCCGCCGTGTCTGCGGCGGCAGCTCATCGAGCGTCCTGCCCAGCACCTCATGGGCAATCCGGTTGGCCAGCGCGATATCGTCCTTCGTCACCTCGATGTACGTCAACGCCTCGCCCCGGTGCGTCACCGTCTGATGCGGCCGCTGGTACTGGTGCAGCAGGGCAATCGAGCGGATCAGCGTCAGGTATTTCATGTGATCACGCCGCATCCGCGTCCTGTCATCCATGAACGTCAGCTGCTCCGCAAACGGATTCACCACGTGCACATTCTTCAGCAGCCTTTGCGCATTGCGGTGCAGCCCAACAATGTGCTGCCGGTCCGTCTCCGCGAGCAAGCCCTCCAGCGTCTGCTTCACCCGCTGCCGTGCGTGAATCTCGCGCGTCTGCTCGCGGCTCTCGTTGATCGTCAGCACCAGGCACCGGTTCAGCAGCTCCTCATCCACATCAATCGCCGTCGTCGTGAGCATCAGCATCACCGGACCCTTCACCGTGTACTGCCTGGTTACCAGGTTGCCCGTCGCCTCGTCCTTGCCCGTGCTCGCTATCGTCAGCTCGCCATCCGACTGCAGCAGCTTCAGTGCATACGCGGCCTGCCTCACGCCTTCCTCCTCGGCAATCGCCAGAATCCGGTGCTGTAAATCCGTCTCGCCCAGGTAGAACAGGCTCTGTCCCGTCATCGCGCTGTACTGGATGCGTTCCTCCTGCGGCATCAGGTCCAGCACCGCATCCATCAGGGAGGACTTGCCCGCCGCGCTCGAACTCTGGATCAGTACCGCCAGGGGCGCATCGAGTTTTCTGGAGACCGCCGCCAGATATCCCGCCAGCAGGTTCGCGCCTTCGCCCACCACGCCGCAGCGCGCCATGTCGGCTTCGAGTCGTGCGATCAGCTCCGGTGCCCTGAGCCAGTCCAGTGCCGCCGCGTGTTCCAGCGCGTCCATCTGCACGCCGTTTTCCTTTGGCGCGAGCGTCGCCCGGATCGCCTCGTCCTGTAGCGTCTCCAGCTTCAGCAGGATTCGCCCAAGGTCGCGCTTCAGGGTGTCTTCCTGTGTACCGAGTTCGATAGCCGCTGTTTTCAGATACACCGCGCGGGCCTTCGCGCTGTACATGTCGAGCGTATCGACGTGGTACGCATCGCCGCGCCGTACCTGCGCATTCACCCGCATCTGTTCCGGCCCGAGGTTCTTCTGCCAGCCGCGGATGCGCCACACCCGTTCCCCCAATGTGAACAGCAGTTCGCCGCCTTCCGTCTGCTTCACGTCTAGATCGTCCGCTGGCGCGGGCTGCACCGCCATCGCCGTGACTGGCGTCACCGCAGCCTCAGCCGTAGCAACAGCGGCTAGGGAAGAGGGCGGTTTAACGTCCTTCACGTCATCAACCGGCACCGGTTCAGCCTGCGCCGTTATACCGGAGCGTTTGCCCTTGCCAGTCCATTCCGCCTGCTGCAACAGCACCCCAAGGCTCTTCTCCGTCCCACAGGGACTTCCGCTGGTCGCAGGAGCTACTTTCCTTGCGTAGTCGTTCGCGTCCATCCCCTTCGGGAACAGCACGCGCCATGTCCCGATCCCTGCCTCATGCAGTTCAGTCGCAAGCTTCTCCGCCGCAGCGTTGCCCGCATCGTCCCGGTCGTATGCGATCCACACCTGCCCAGTGCCGTGCCGTTTCAGTGCGTTCCAGTGGTCCTGCGTAAATCCATTCACTCCATATGCGGCGATCACATTGCGATACCCCGCACACCAGAACGTCAGCGCATCGATGAGCGCCTCGCACACGATCACTTCACGGCTGGCCACCAGCGCCGCTTCATTCCACACACCGGCAAGCGGCAGCGACAGGTACAGATGCTTCGGCTGGCCCGCCGGGATCTTGTGGCCCGGTGCGATCCGCCTGCCGTACATCTGCCTGACTGCGCCCGATTCCAGATCCATCACCGGCACCACCAGACACCCGTTCAGATGCTCATGGCCTGACTCGCGGTACACCCCGACGCGTTGCAGCTTCGCGCGCACCTCGCGGCCTTCCTTCGAATACCCCGGCGGCAGGCGGTATGTCAGGCTCTTGTTGGCATACCCCAGGCGGAACGTGCCGACTACCTCGCCATGCACCAGGCCGCGCTGCGCCAGATACGCCTGCGCCTCCGGACTCTGCTTCAGGCTCTCGTGATACGTATCCGCCACCTGGCCCAGCAGAACCTGTTCATCGGCGTCCGCCGCCAGGGAAGCCAGGGGGCGCGTAAAACTCAGCTTGACCCCAACCTTGTCGGCCGCAGCCAGCGGCGCATCGTTACGCAGTAACTGCACCGCATGCGGCAGCGATACCCCCTGCGTACGCATGACCCAGTCCAGCACCGTGCCCGACGCGCCACAGCCGAAGCAGTGGTACACGTTCTTCGCCTCCGACACCGACAGGCTCGGCGTGTCCTCTTCATGGAACACGCAGCGCATGACCCAGTCGCGGCCGCGCTTCTTCAGCGTGTGACCCTGCGACTCAACAAGGCGCAGCAGCGAGACCTCGCGCTTTAGGCGCTCCAGCTCCGCTTCCGGGATTCGCGGCATAAATCATCCTTCGGCTAGAAACCTGTCAAGAGGTTTTGAGTAAAAATAACTCAGTTGCATACTACTCATAAAATGAGTAGAGTCAAGTGCGTTACATCAACTCAGGGGTATCTTCATGGCTCGGTTTCCACTACTCACCCATGCCATGAATGCCAGAGACGAAGAATTTTTTAGGGCGCTGGGCTCCCGCATCGCACAGGCCAGGAAAGAGCATGGCCTGACGCAGCAGCAACTGGCTGAACAGTTGGGCATCCCGCAGCAGACGCTGGCCCATTACGAGGTCGCCCGTGCCCGCCTGCCTGCTTCCATGCTGCCAGCCCTGGCGCAGTTGCTCACCCTTTCAATGGATGAACTGATGGGCACCCAGGTGGCACGGCGGGCAGGCAGGCGCGGGCCGACCTCACGCCTGCGCCAGCAGATCGAGGCGATTGAGCATTTGCCCAAGGCCCGGCAGCAGTTCGTCTCACAAATGCTCGATACCGTGCTGGCCCAGACCCGGCAGTAGGGCAGTTTTCCTGACGTAAACGAAGCGCGGGCGATGAGTGCGCTAACACTCACCGCCCGCTGACCACAACCAGCTCAACACAGGAGCTCGCCATGGCTGATGCCGATCTTAAACCACGTCGTACACGCAAGGAACAGGTCACCTGTCTTTCTGTTGCGCTTGAGCAGGCACCTGCTGCGCGCCACACGGGAGAACACGGCAAACGGGCCGCCTTTCCATGGATGCAGATCGCCGATGATCTGCTCGAACGGCTGGGCTTTATGCCTGGGCAGCAGGTTTTGTTCTGCGCCGATCATCGCGGCGGATGCATCTCTATCTCGCCTGATCATGACTACCGCATCGCGGGCCACTACATGAACCCGGCTGAAGCTGTGGACATGCTGCAACGGCGTGCCAGGCGCAAAGGCAAATGAACGGTACCCCCAGCCTTTGCGCTGGGGGTACCGTGGCCTGCATTAGCTAAAGAAGATGTTTTTAATAAGCACGTACACGATGAAACCCATGATGGCTGTGAAAACACTCCACCAGAGGATCTTCTGTATACGTGTCTTGGGTACTGTCGTTATCGAAGGTCCCATAGTTACCACCTGACTCCTGTTTTTCCCTGATCTTTCGAGAAACCCCAACCAACAGATGCAGGGTTGTTTGTTTTTCCAACATTCACACCACTACCAATACCAATAACTGTTGCAGTGCCATTGCCCGGTGACACCATGACGCCACCGCCAAAGCCGCTGTATAACGCTGATCCGCCTCCGGCATATCCCCCCGCAAAGTCGTTTGTCTGACCCGGCTTCACATGGCCAGTATTAAGATAGCCAGCAGAAATTCCGACCCCAGCACCAACAGCATTGGGAACACCCATATTCACGCCATAACCAAAGAATGCATTCCCATCCCGTGTAAACGTCCCCCACGCACTGCCCACAAAGTAATCGACCTGGAAGTTCACAAAGTCCGGGGCGCGGATCAAGCCCGGATTCGAGCCGGTGGTAGTTGGCTGGTATGACAGCCCGCTACCCTGTGCGCCTTTAGCGATATACGCCTGCACATCAGGATCGCCCGGCCCCAGGCTCTGGGCCCAGACCTGCTGCCCAGCCTTGTTCACGCCATAGGACTGCCACCCGGTTCCATCCTGCGGCTGGGCGCCGGTGGCCACCCGAACACCTCCCGGCTCAGTCTGGCCATTCACCGTCAGGTCCATCCGCGCCATCTGGTTTTCGATGTCCTGCTCGGTGTACTTGCCGCCGCTTTCGTTGGCCAGTTTTTTTGCCAGCGTCTGTTCTTTCGCCTTGCGATCCTCATGAATTTGCCGGTTAAAGCGGACACGGCACCCCGACACGCCCGCCGTTGCCGGTAAGGTTTTTTCCCTGACGCAACAGTCACTTGCAACACGTTTTTGCCCGACGCTGTCCGTTGCCAGCATTTTTTTGCCCCGACGCGGTTTTGCGCTAAAGAAGCGAGTTTGCCAGAGGCGTCATTTTTGGGGAGCGCTCGTTAGCATGTCGAAGTCACTGGAGCCGCCTGGTTTGGCGGCGTCCGCAGGGCGACGGCAAACCAGGCGGAACATGGCCGTCGCCAGCCTCACACGCCAGGAGCTGGCCACCGCCCCATGGCGGGCTAAAGAAGAGACATGCGAAGAGCCATGCCCTGGCCCAGGGTTCTGGCCTGGCGCCTGCACACCGCCACGCTAGAACCCGTCAGGGCCGCGCGAAGCGCGCCGAAGGGAAGCCTTGACGGAGGAGGGTGTGCCACGCTGGGCAATGCGGTGCAAGCCGTCAGTGTGGCTTGCAGCGCATGCAGTGCGTTTCTGGTTTTGACGTTGGAATTTGATTTCCGCTGCGCAGCAGCGGCAGGACAGGGAGCCCCGTGGGGGCGGACGGGCAGGGCCGGGCGGGGCCCAGTTCCACTCATGGCCGCTTCGCGGCCCCTGACTTTACTCATGCGCGCAGCGCCCGATCCGGGGGGCCGGGGGCCAGTGACATAACGCGAATTATCAACGTTTGCCGGGCCGCCACACCCGGATGGATTCGTGCCGTGGCGGCCCGGCAAACGTTGATAATTGCCTTTCGCGTTATGTTAAATAGACTGACGGGACCCGAAGGGGCACGGCAGGCTATTTACCCCCGGCCCCCCTCGTTGGCCTCCGGCCGCAGGCCGCACTTTCTCATTCCAGGACACTGTCGGGGCGCATGCCCCGCACGAATCCATTCGTTACCCGGCTGGGCCGCCCCGGCCCACACTTTTTAATTCCAGGACATTCACGGTGCGTAGGCACCGCACGAACCCTTTCCTCTCCGATCCGGGCCGTTCCGGCCCGGCACTTTTCTATTCCAGGGGTCAGCGGGGCGTAGGCCCCGGTGGATTCTATTGGGCTTCTGTCTTGCCATACACGCGCTGCAGGAGCCGCCCCGGCTTCAGCCCTTCTATTTCTGCACGCTGCTCCACCCGCTCCAGCCGTGCCGGATGCGTGGCCGTATGAATCTCCTTGAGCGCCCGGATCGCCACCTGCGTATACACCTGCGTGCTCGTCAGTTGCGCATGCCCCAGCATCACCTGCACGAACCTCACATCGGCCCCGTTCTCCAGCATCAGCGTGGCCATCGTGTGCCGGAACAGGTGACACGAGCCGCTCTTGTTCACCCCTGAGCACTTGATGTAGTCCGACACCAGTTGCCCCATGCTGCGCAGACCGATCGAATCGCCCGTCAGCGCCAGGAACAGCACCCCCTCATCGTCAGCCAGCGACAGTTGCGGCCTGACCTCATCGAGGTACTTCCTGATCCACGCCAGCGCCCTGTCTCCTATCGGAATCAGCCGGTCCCGCGCGCCCTTGCCCTGGCGCACCATCACCGTGCCACGATCCATGTCCACGTCATGCACATGCAGGCCCACCAGCTCGGCACGCCGGACCCCCGTGCTGTAGAACGTCTCGAGAATGGCCCGGTCCCGGATACCGATGCTGCTCGTCACATCCGGCACATTCAGGATCCGCTCGGCTTCCTCCTCACTCAGGATGTGCCTGGGCAGCCGCTTCTCCATCCTCGGCATGTCGATGTCCGCTGCCGGATTGGAGAGGATCCGGTTCTGCCGCACCAGCCACCGGAACCACAGCTTCACCGGCACCAGCCGCATGTGCTGGCTGCGTCCCGAGAGCGCCTGGCCATCCTTCTTGCGGTACAGGAACAGGTAGCGCTGGTAGCGCTCAAGGATCGGGCGCGTCACTTCCTGCGGACGTGTGACGCCGCGCTCGTCGCACCACGCTATAAATCCACGCAGGTGTATCTCGCGGTGTTCCACCGTGCCTTCGCTGTAGTTGCGCACGCGCATCCATTCGAGGAACGGGCGCATCTGGTGGTACAGGCTTTGGGGATCATCGGCCGGGCCAATCACGGGCAGCGGGGCGCGCGGGGTTGTCTTCTTGTGCATCACGGCCCCTCAATAACGCGGGTATCAACAACGCAGGCTGGAGAAGAAGTTTTTTCCCGGAACAGTGCGTTTTCGCCACTTGCCGCGCCAGATTCCCGCTCTTCCTTGACAGGCATGGTTTTGGGCCCGGTTGAGCAACCCTGACCTGGCCCTGACTTGGGGCTGGCTTGACCCTGACTTGAGGGTAACTTGCGTTCTCCGAACCCTGACTTGCGTTCATCACTGTCGAGTTCTTCAACCTCAACCAGTCCCGCCAGCCTCGGCTCGTCATCGTTCGCGCCGTCATACATCAGCTCGTATTGCAGCAGGTGCCCACGGCTGCCGCCCCGGACCAGCAGGTATTCAAGGTCGGCCAGCCGCGTGCAGTGGATTTTCAGTTGCCCATCACTCCAGCGCGTGTACTCCCTGATGTCGCGCCGCGTAAAGCGCACCTCACGCCGCTTCACATGATCGCGCTCGCCAAGCTCGCCCACCATCGTGTACACCATCTTCAGCAGCCGCCTTGTCTGCGGTGGCAGCTCATCGAGCGTCCTGCCCAGCACCTCATGGGCAATCCGGTTGGCCAGCGCAATATCGTCCTTCGTCACCTCGATGTACGTCAGCGCCTCGCCCCGGTGCGTTACCGTCTGATGCGGCCTCTGGTACTGGTGCAGCAGGGCAATCGAGCGGATCAGCGTCAGGTACTTCATGTGATCACGCCGCATCCGCGTCCTGTCATCCATGAACGTCAGCTGCTCCGCGAACGGATTCACCACGTGCACGTTCTTCAGCAGCCTTTGCGCATTGCGGTGCAGCCCAACAATGTGCTGCCGGTCCGTCTCCGCGAGCAACCCCTCCAGCGTCTGCTTCACCCGCTGCCGCGCGTGAATCTCGCGCGTCTGCTCGCGGCTCTCGTTGATCGTCAGCACCAGGCACCGGTTCAGCAGCTCCTCATCCACATCAATCGCCGTGGTCGTGAGCATCAGCATCACCGGACCCTTCACCGTGTACTGCTTCGTCACGAGGTTGCCTGTCGCCTCATCCTTGCCCGTGCTCGCTATCGTCAGCTCGCCATCCGACTGCAGCAGCTTCAGTGCATACGCGGCCTGTCTTACGCCTTCCTCCTCGGCAATCGCCAGGATCCGGTGCTGCAAATCCGTCTCGCCCAGGTAGAACAGGCTCTGTCCCGTCATCGCGCTGTACTGGATGCGTTCCTCCTGCGGCATCAGGTCCAGCACCGCATCCATCAGGGAGGACTTGCCCGCCGCGCTCGAACTCTGGATCAGTACCGCCAGGGGCGCATCGAGTTTTCTGGAGACCGCCGCCAGATACCCCGCCAGCAGGTTCGCGCCTTCGCCCACCACGCCGCAGCGCGCCATGTCGGCTTCGAGTCGCGCGATCAGCTCCGGTGCCCTGAGCCAGTCCAGTGCCGCCGCGTGTTCCAGCGCGTCCATCTGCACGCCGTTTTCCTTTGGCGCGAGCGTCGCCCGGATCGCCTCATCCTGTAGCGTCTCCAGCTTCAGCAGGATTCGCCCAAGGTCGCGCTTCAGGGTGTCTTCCTGTGTACCGAGTTCGATGGCCGCTGTTTTCAGATACACCGCGCGGGCCTTCGCGCTGTACATGTCGAGCGTATCGACGTGGTACGCATCGCCGCGCCGTACCTGCGCATTCACCCGCATCTGTTCCGGCCCGAGGTTCTTCTGCCAGCCGCGGATGCGCCACACCCGTTCCCCCAATGTGAACAGCAGTTCGCCGCCTTCCGTCTGCTTTACGTCGGGATCGTCCGCTGGCGCGGGCTGCACCTCCTCTTTAGCCGCCATCGCCGTGACTGGCGTCACCGCAGCCTCAGCCGTAGCAACAGCGGCTAGGGAAGAGGGCGGTTTAACGTCCTTCACGTCATCAACCGGCACCGGTTCAACCTGCGCCGTTACACCGGAGCGTTTGCCCTTGCCAGTCCATTCCGCCTGCTGCAACAGCACCCCAAGGCTCTTCTCCGTCCCACAGGGACTTCCGCTGGTCGCAGGAGCTACTTTCCTTGCGTAGTCGTTCGCGTCCATCCCCTTCGGGAACAGCACGCGCCACGTTCCGATCCCAGCCTCATGCAGTTCAGTCGCAAGCTTCTCCGCCGCAGCGTTGCCCGCATCGTCCCGGTCGTATGCGATCCACACCTGCCCAGTACCGTGCCGTTTCAGTGCGTTCCAGTGGTCCTGCGTAAATCCATTCACTCCATATGCGGCAATCACATTGCGATACCCCGCACACCAGAACGTCAGCGCATCGATGAGCGCCTCGCATACGATTACCTCGCGGCTGGCCACCAGCGCCGCCTCATTCCACACCCCACCCAGCGGCAGCGACAGGTACAAATGCTTTGGCTGGCCCGCCGGGATCTTGTGTCCCGGCGCGATCCGCCTGCCGTACATCTGCCTGACGGCACCGGTCTCAAGATCCATCACCGGCACCACCAGACACCCGTTCAGGTGTTCATGGCCTGACTCGCGGTACACCCCGACGCGCTGCAGCTTCGCGCGTACCTCACGGCCTTCCTTCGAATACCCCGGTGGCAGGCGGTATGTCAGGCTCTTGTTGGCATACCCCAGGCGGAACGTGCCGACTACCTCGCCATGCACCAGGCCGCGCTGCGCCAGATACGCCTGCGCCTCCGGACTCTGCTTCAGACTCTCGTGATACGTATCCGCCACCTGGCCCAGCAGAACCTGTTCATCGGCATCCGCCGCCAGGGAAGCCAGGGGGCGCGTAAAACTCAGCTTGACCCCAACCTTGTCGGCCGCAGCCAGCGGCGCATCGTTACGCAGTAACTGCACCGCATGCGGCAGCGATACCCCCTGCGTACGCATGACCCAGTCCAGCACCGTGCCCGACGCGCCACAGCCGAAGCAGTGGTACACGTTCTTCGCCTCCGACACCGACAGGCTCGGCGTGTCCTCTTCATGGAACACGCAGCGCATGACCCAGTCGCGGCCGCGCTTCTTCAGCGTGTGACCCTGCGACTCAACAAGGCGCAGCAGCGAGACCTCGCGCTTTAGGCGCTCCAGCTCCGCTTCCGGGATTCGCGGCATAAATCATCCTTCGGCTAAAAACCTGTCAAGAGGTTTTGAGTAAAAATAACTCAGTTGCATACTACTCATAAAATGAGTAGAGTCAAGTGCGTTACATCAACTCAGGGGTATCTTCATGGCTCGGTTTCCACTACTCACCCATGCCATGAATGCCAGAGACGAAGAATTTTTTAGGGCGCTGGGCTCCCGCATCGCACAGGCCAGGAAAGAGCATGGCCTGACGCAGCAGCAACTGGCTGAACAGCTGGGCATCCCGCAGCAGACGCTGGCCCATTACGAGGTCGCCCGTGCCCGCCTGCCTGCTTCCATGCTGCCAGCCCTGGCGCAGTTGCTCACCCTTTCAATGGATGAACTGATGGGCACCCAGGTGGCACGGCGGGCAGGCAGGCGCGGGCCGACCTCACGCCTGCGCCAGCAGATCGAGGCGATTGAGCATTTGCCCAAGGCCCGGCAGCAGTTCGTCTCACAAATGCTCGATACCGTGCTGGCCCAGACCCGGCAGTAGGGCAGTTTTCCTGACGTAAACGAAGCGCGGGCGATGAGTGCGCTAACACTCACCGCCCGCTGACCACAACCAGCTCAACACAGGAGCTCGCCATGGCTGATGCCGATCTTAAACCACGTCGTACACGCAAGGAACACGTCACCTGTCTTTCTGTTGCGCTTGAGCAGGTACCTGCTACGCGCCACACGGAAGAACACGGCAAACGGGCCGCCTTTCCATGGATGCAGATCGCCGATGATCTGCTCGAACGGCTGGGCTTTATGCCTGGGCAGCAGGTTTTGTTCTGCGCCGATCACCGTGGCGGCTGCATTTCTATCTCGCCTGATCATGACTACCGCATCGCGGGCCACTACATGAACCCGGCTGAAGCTGCGGACATGCTGCAACGGCGCGCCAGGCGCAAAGGCAAATGAACGGTACCCCCCAGCCTTTGTGCTGGGGGTACCGTGGCCTGCATTAGCTAAAGAAGATGTTTTTAATAAGCACGTACACGATGAAACCCATGATGGCTGTGAAAACACTCCACCAGAGGATCTTCTGTATACGTGTTTGGGGTACTTGTCCGGGGAAACTCATCATGCTTACCATTTGATTCCTGTTTTACCTTGATCCACTGTATATCCCATTCCAGTTGTCGCCGGATTGGTTGCCTTCCCTAAATTCGTACCAGCGCCCACACCAACAGTAATCGCACTTCCATTCCCTGGGGAATACACAAGTCCTCCGCCCACAGCACCGAATGCGGCAGTTCCGCTTCCGGCATACCCCGATAGAAAGTCATTCGTCTGCCCAGGTCTAACGGTTCTTTGGTTTAACCACCCCAATTGAGCACTTACAGCAGCATTCACCGTATTTGGTAATGCCATATTCACGCCATAACCAAAGAACGCATTCCCATCCCGCGTAAACGTCCCCCACGCACTGCCCACAAAGTAATCGACCTGGAAGTTCACAAAGTCCGGGGCGCGGATCAAGCCCGGATTCGAGCCAGTGGTAGTTGGCTGGTATGACAGCCCGCTACCCTGTGCGCCTTTAGCGATATACGCCTGCACATCAGGATCGCCCGGCCCCAGGCTCTGGGCCCAGACCTGCTGCCCAGCCTTGTTCACGCCATAGGACTGCCACCCGGTTCCATCCTGCGGCTGGGCGCCGGTGGCCACCCGAACACCTCCCGGCTCAGTCTGGCCATTCACCGTCAGGTCCATCCGCGCCATCTGGTTTTCGATGTCCTGCTCGGTGTACCTGCCACCGCTTTCGTTGGCCAGTTTTTTTGCCAGCGTCTGTTCTTTCGCCTTGCGATCCTCATGAATTTGCCGGTTAAAGCGGACACGGCACCCCGACACGCCCGCCGTTGCCGGTAAGGTTTTTTCCCTGACGCAACAGTCACTTGCAACACGTTTTTGCCCGACGCTGTCCGTTGCCAGCATTTTTTTGCCCCGACGCGGTTTTGCGCTAAAGAAGCGAGTTTGCCAGAGGCGTCATTTTTGGGGAGCGCTGGTTAGCATGTCGAAGTCACTGGAGCCGCCTGGTTTGGCGGCGTCCGCAGGGCGACGGCAAACCAGGCGGAACATGGCCGTCGCCAGCCTCACACGCCAGGAGCTGGCCACCGCCCCATGGCGGGCTAAAGAAGAGACATGCGAAGAGCCATGCCCTGGCCCAGGGTTCTGGCCTGGCGCCTGCACACCGCCACGCTAGAACCCGTCAGGGCCGCGCGAAGCGCGCCGAAGGGAAGCCTTGACGGAGGAGGGTGTGCCACGCTGGGCAATGCGGTGCAAGCCGTCAGTGTGGCTTGCAGCGCATGCAGTGCGTTTCTGGTTTTGACGTTGGAATTTGATTTCCGCTGCGCAGCAGCGGCAGGACAGGGAGCCCCGTGGGGGCGGACGGGCAGGGCCGGGCGGGGCCCAGTTCCACTCATGGCCGCTTCGCGGCCCCTGACTTTACTCATGCGCGCAGCGCCCGATCCGGGGGGCCGGGGGCCAGTGACATAACGCGAATTATCAACGTTTGCCGGGCCGCCACACCCGGATGGATTCGTGCCGTGGCGGCCCGGCAAACGTTGATAATTGCCTTTCGCGTTATGTTAAATAGACTGACGGGACCCGCAGGGGCACGGCAGGCTATTTACCCCCGGCCCCCCTCGTTGGCCTCCGGCCGCAGGCCGCACTTTCTCATTCCAGGACACTGTCGGGGCGCATGCCCCGCACGAATCCATTCGTTACCCGGCTGGGCCGCCCCGGCCCACACTTTTTAATTCCAGGACATTCACGGTGCGTAGGCACCGCACGAACCCTTTCCTCCCCGATCCGGGCCGTTCCGGCCCGGCACTTTTCTATTCCAGGGGTCAGCGGGGCGTAGGCCCCGGTGGATTCTATTGGGCTTCTGTCTTCTATTGGCCCCCTGTCTTGCCATACACGCGCTGCAGGAGCCGCCCCGGCTTGACATCTTCTATTTCTGCACGCCGCTCAAGCCGCGCCGGATGCGTGGCCGTATGAATCTCCTTGAGCGCCCGGATCGCCACCTGCGTATACACCTGCGTGCTCGTCAACTGCGCATGCCCGAGCATCACCTGCACGAACCTCACATCGGCCCCGTTCTCCAGCATCAGCGTGGCCATCGTGTGCCGGAACAGGTGACACGAGCCGCTCTTGTTCACCCCTGAGCACTTGATGTAGTCCGACACCAGTTGCCCCATGCTGCGCAGACCGATCGAATCGCCCGTCAGCGCCAGGAACAGCACCCCCTCATCGTCAGCCAGCGACAGTTGCGGCCTGACCTCATCGAGGTACTTCCTGATCCACGCCAGCGCCCTGTCTCCTATCGGAATCAGCCGGTCCCGCGCGCCCTTGCCCTGGCGCACCATCACCGTGCCACGATCCATGTCCACGTCATGCACATGCAGGCCCACCAGCTCCGCACGCCGGACCCCCGTGCTGTAGAACGTCTCGAGAATGGCCCGGTCCCGGATACCGATGCTGCTCGTCACATCCGGCACATTCAGGATCCGCTCGGCTTCCTCCTCACTCAGGATGTGCTTCGGCAGCCGCTTCTCCATCCTGGGCATGTCGATGTCCGCTGCCGGGTTCGAGAGAATCCGGTTCTGCCGCACCAGCCACCGGAACCACAGCTTCACCGGCACCAGCCGCATGTGCTGGCTGCGCCCCGAGAGTGCCTGGCCATCCTTCTTGCGGTACAGGAACAGGTAGCGCTGGTAGCGCTCCAGGATCGGGCGCGTCACTTCCTGCGGCCGCGTCACGCCGCGCTCGTCGCACCACGCAATGAACCCGCGCAGGTGTATCTCGCGGTGTTCCACCGTGCCTTCGCTGTAGTTGCGCACGCGCATCCATTCGAGGAACGGGCGCATCTGGTGGTACAGGCTTTGGGGATCATCGGCCGGGCCAATCACGGGCAGCGGGGCGCGCGGGGTTGTCTTCTTGTGCATCGCTATGCCTCTCCGTTCATCGGGGACTCAACAATGCGGGTATCAACAACGCGGGCTGGAGAAGAAGTTTTTTCCCGGAACAGTGCGTTTTCACCGACTCCAACTTGCGAACCCTCTACGCCTTTATCCATATGGTTTTGAGGCGAGTTCTCCGGGTCCAACATGGGCCCATCATGGGGGCAACCTGGGGGCAACTTGCTTGCCTTCTGTTCCAACTTGCGTGCATCGTTGTCGAGTAAATCAAGCTCTTCGACCTCAATCAGCCCCGCCAGCCTCGGCTCGTCATCGTTCGCGCCGTCGTACATCAGTTCGTATTGCAGCAGGTGGCCACGGCTGCCACCGCGCACCAGCAGATATTCCAGCTCCACCAGCCGCATGCAGTGCACCTTCAACTGGTTGTCACTCCAGCGCGTGTACTCCCTGATGTCGCGCCGCGTAAAGCGCACCTCACGCCGCTTCACATGATCGCGCTCGCCAAGCTCGCCCACCATCGTGTACACCATCTTCAGCAGCCGCCGTGTCTGCGGCGGCAGTTCATCGAGCGTCCTGCCCAGCACCTCATGGGCAATCCGGTTGGCCAGCGCGATATCGTCCTTCGTCACCTCGATGTACGTCAGCGCCTCGCCCCGGTGCGTTACCGTCTGATGCGGCCTCTGGTACTGGTGCAGCAGGGCAATCGAGCGGATCAGCGTCAGGTACTTCATGTGATCGCGCCGCATCCGCGTCCTGTCATCCATGAACGTCAGCTGCTCCGCGAACGGATTCACCACGTGCACATTCTTCAGCAGCCTTTGCGCATTGCGGTGCAGCCCAATAATGTGCTGCCGGTCCGTCTCCGCCAGCAACCCCTCCAGCGTTTGTTTCACCCGCTGCCGCGCGTGAATCTCGCGCGTCTGCTCGCGGCTCTCATTAATCGTCAGCACCAGGCACCGGTTCAGCAGTTCCTCATCCACATCAATTGCGGTGGTCGTGAGCATCAGCATCACCGGACCCTTCACCGTGTACTGCCTGGTTACCAGGTTGCCCGTCGCCTCGTCCTTGCCCGTGCTCGCTATCGTCAGCTCGCCATCCGACTGCAGCAGCTTCAGTGCATACGCGGCCTGCCTCACGCCTTCCTCCTCGGCAATCGCCAGAATCCGGTGCTGTAAATCCGTCTCGCCCAGGTAGAACAGGCTCTGTCCCGTCATCGCGCTGTACTGGATGCGTTCCTCCTGCGGCATCAGGTCCAGCACCGCATCCATCAGGGAGGACTTGCCCGCCGCGCTCGAACTCTGGATCAGTACCGCCAGGGGCGCATCGAGTTTTCTGGAGACCGCCGCCAGATATCCCGCCAGCAGGTTCGCGCCTTCGCCCACCACGCCGCAGCGCGCCATGTCGGCTTCGAGTCGCGCGATCAGCTCCGGTGCCCTGAGCCAGTCGAGCGCGGCTGCATGCTCCAGCGCGTCCATCTGCACGCCGCTTTCCTTTGGCGCGAGCGTCGCCCGGATCGCCTCGTCCTGTAGCGTCTCCAGCTTCAGCAGGATTCGCCCAAGATCGCGCTTGAGCGTGTCTTCCTGTGTACCGAGCTCAACCGCTGCGCTCTTCAGGTACAAACCCCGTGCCTTCGCGCTGTACACGTCGAGCGTATCGACGTGGTACGCATCGCCGCGCCGTACCTGCGCGTTCACCCGCATCTGCTCCGGGCCCAGGTTCTTCTGCCAGCCGCGGATGCGCCAGACCCGTTCCCCCAATGTGAACAGCAGTTCGCCGCTCGCGCTTTCCTTCACATCCAGCGTGTCTGCTGGCTGCGGCGCAGGTGCGCCTTGCGATTTTTCCGCTTCTCCTTTAGCCGCTTCCACTGCGGTGTGTGCGGGTGGTGCGTCCAGTCCGGTGATGGCCGCTATCCCGCGGGATTCGCCGCGCAGCGAAGAGGAGGGCGGTTCGCCAGCCCGTACCGCTTCAGCCACTTCAGCAGTTGGCCTCCGGCCCTTGCCAGTCCATTCCGCCTGCTGCAACAGCACCCCAAGGCTCTTCTCCGTCCCACAGGGACTTCCGCTGGTCGCTGGCTCAACCTTCCTGGCGTAGTCGTTCGCATCCATGCCCTTCGGGAACAGCACGCGCCATGTCCCGATCCCTGCCTCATGCAGTTCAGTCGCCAGCTTCTCCGCCGCAGCGTTGCCTGCATCGTCCCGGTCGTATGCGATCCACACCTGCCCAGTGCCGTGCCGTTTCAGCGCGTTCCAGTGGTCCTGCGTGAACCCGTTCACTCCATATGCGGCGATCACATTGCGGTACCCGGCACACCAGAACGTCAGCGCATCAATGAGCGCCTCGCACACGATCACCTCGCGGCTGGCCACCAGCGCCGCCTCATTCCACACACCGGCAAGCGGTAGCGACAGGTACAGATGCTTCGGCTGGCCCGCCGGGATCTTGTGTCCCGGCGCGATCCGTCGCCCGTACATCTGCCTGACAGCACCGGTCTCAAGGTCCATCACCGGCACCACCAGGCAGCCGTTCAGGTGTTCATGGCCCGACTCGCGGTACACCCCAACGCGTTGCAGCTTCGCGCGCACCTCACGGCCTTCCTTCGAATACCCCGGCGGCAGGCGGTATGTCAGGCTCTTGTTGGCATACCCCAGGCGGAACGTGCCGACTACCTCGCCATGCACCAGGCCGCGCTGCGCCAGATACGCCTGCGCCTCCGGACTCTGCTTCAGGCTCTCGTGATACGTATCCGCCACCTGGCCCAGCAGTACCTGTTCATCGGCGTCCGCCGCCAGGGAAGCCAGGGGGCGCGTAAAACTCAGCTTCACGCCCACCTTGTCCGCCGCAGCCAGCGGCGCATCGTTACGCAGTAACTGCACCGCGTGCGGCAGCGATACGCCCTGCGTGCGCATGACCCAGTCCAGCACCGTGCCCGAGGCGCCACAGCCGAAGCAGTGGTACACGTTCTTCGCCTCCGACACCGACAGGCTCGGCGTGTCCTCCTCATGGAACACGCAGCGCATGACCCAGTCGCGGCCGCGCTTTTTGAGCTTATGGCCCTGTGACTCGATCAGGCGCAGCAGCGAGACCTCGCGCTTCAGTCTGTCCAGTTCAGCATCGGGAATACGGGGCATGAATCGTCCTTCGGCTAAAAACCTGTCAAGTAGCATAGTAATGTACATTTATTGTTTTTACTATGCTACATTGATGCAGGTCTTACTGAAGGGGGTTCTTACACTCATGGTCTACATCCAATTCTTCGGCTTATCCATGAGCTTTCCCCAACGCCTCGCTTCTTTCCGCAAGGAATCTGGCCTGACCCAGCAGCAAATGGCAGACAAGATCGGCATGCACGTTTCACAGTTCAAGCGTTATGAAGCAGGTACTTCCCAGCCAACCATCGAAGTCTTCCGGCGCATCGCCCTTGCTCTCAGCGTTAGCGCCGATACGCTACTTTTTGAAGAGAATGAGCGTGGTCCGGATGAGCGGCTCAAGCTTCAGTTCGAGGCCGTCTCCAAACTCGATCCCAAGGAGCGTGAAGCCATCGAAACCGTGATCGCCAGTGTTCTCCACATGCATGACGCCAAACGCTGGACTCAACTGGCTCCACTCACACCAGCATCTGAACCCGATGTGAAGCGGCGAGGCCGCTAGGACAGGCAGATAAAAATGACGCCGTAAACGAAGCGCGGGTGGTGAGTGCTGAAACACTCACCACCCGCTAACCACAACCAGCTCACTACAGGAGCTCGCCATGGCTGATGCCGATCTTAAACCATCTCTTCACCACCCAGAACGCAGCGCGACCGTTCAGCAGTCTCGCCGCTATCGCTCCCTTTCCACATTGCTCTACTCTCCCTCACGCTACAGTGAGCCTGCCTCCTACCCATGGATCAGGATCGCCGGGCGCTGGCTCGAACTCGCAGGATTCTCGCCCCATCAGCGCGTCAGAATCGAAGTGCAGGATGGCAGGCTTGTCATCACGCCAATTTGACCTCCGCTACAAACAAGGAACCCGGCACAGGCCGGGTTCATTGTTTCAGGGTTTCGGGTCCTGTTTGAACCAGGGACCGAATTTCTCGGGTTCGTCGCTTAGCATTCCCGCCTTGCGTAATGGCTTCGGTAAATGTTTTATAAATATCAGCAGCAGAATAATAAAAAATGGAAGGCCGATAGCAAATACAGAAATGCTATCACCCAAGCCAATTACCTTTCTGCATAATCCAATAATAATAACGGAATAAAATCCAGCGCCTCCAATTGATATTCCGCCAACAACACCAATTATCTGGGTAACTGCATACAGACGTCGCCAGTTCACTTTCATTTCTGATCTCCAGTGTGGCGAATATCATTGATGACCGTTACCCCCTTAGCCCCTACCCCGAACAGTAATATCCCCTGATTCGTCCCGTATGGAAGTGCCTTGTTTACAAATGGAATTAGCTTGTTGTTATTAAACTGCGGAACCGTTACATCGAATATAGAATTCGGCCGGTTCAAACCATCGGCAGTGCCTATCTTGAGCGGAACCGGCGCATAAAGCGCTCCAATCGAAGTTATAAAATTCAATCCATCATATGCAACATTTCCCCAGCCTGCTGGCAAAGCTTCATTAAATCCCTTGCGCAATGGGTTTACTCCAGATGAATTAATCCCGTTATAACGGTTATACAAACCATCCGCACCTTCAGTCATATCGCTCACGCCAAAGGCTGCCGCCGGAATACCAGCAGCACATCCCAGCCCAGTCGTACAAAGTCCCAGCCCAGTTTTTGCCGTTATTCCACCAACCACTACTTTGGCCGTGTCCTTTGCCACTCCCACCGGATCACTCTTCACCGCATCGCCGATTTTCTGCCCCGGCGTGTAATTGAACAGTCCCGCTTCCTTCTGCCGGTTCACCCAGTCGATTTCCGGCTGCAACTGTGATGCCTCAACCTGGCTGACATAGTTCCTGTTGTATTCGTCGCTGCCCGGCTTGAATTCCGCCCAGCATTTCACCGCAAGACATGCCGCTTTTGTCAGCCGTTCCTCTTCGGCCTTGTCCTTGCCTGCCTTCTTTTCTATTGCGCTTCTCTCCTCGGGATGAATTTGCCGGTTAAAGCGGACACGGCACCCCGACACGCCCGCCGTTGCCGGTAAGGTTTTTTCCCTGACGCAACAGTCACTTGCAACACGTTTTTGCCCGACGCTGTCCGTTGCCAGCATTTTTTTGCCCCGACGCGGTTTTGCGCTAAAGAAGCGAGTTTGCCAGAGGCGTCATTTTTGGGGAGCGCTGGTTAGCATGTCGAAGTCACTGGAGCCGCCTGGTTTGGCGGCGTCCGCAGGGCGACGGCAAACCAGGCGGAACATGGCCGTCGCCAGCCTCACACGCCAGGAGCTGGCCACCGCCCCATGGCGGGCTAAAGAAGAGACATGCGAAGAGCCATGCCCTGGCCCAGGGTTCTGGCCTGGCGCCTGCACACCGCCACGCTAGAACCCGTCAGGGCCGCGCGAAGCGCGCCGAAGGGAAGCCTTGACGGAGGAGGGTGTGCCACGCTGGGCAATGCGGTGCAAGCCGTCAGTGTGGCTTGCAGCGCATGCAGTGCGTTTCTGGTTTTGACGTTGGAATTTGATTTCCGCTGCGCAGCAGCGGCAGGACAGGGAGCCCCGTGGGGGCGGACGGGCAGGGCCGGGCGGGGCCCAGTTCCACTCATGGCCGCTTCGCGGCCCCTGACTTTACTCATGCGCGCAGCGCCCGATCCGGGGGGCCGGGGGCCAGTGACATAACGCGAATTATCAACGTTTGCCGGGCCGCCACACCCGGATGGATTCGTGCCGTGGCGGCCCGGCAAACGTTGATAATTGCCTTTCGCGTTATGTTAAATAGACTGACGGGACCCGAAGGGGCACGGCAGGCTATTTACCCCCGGCCCCCCCTCGTTGGCCTCCGGCCGCAGGCCGCACTTTCTCATTCCAGGACACTGTCGGGGCGCATGCCCCGCGCGAATCCATTCGTTACCCGGCTGGGCCGCCCCGGCCCACACTTTTTAATTCCAGGACACTCACGGTGCGTAGGCACCGCACGAATCCCTTCCTCCCCGATCCGGGCCGTTCCGGCCCGGCACTTTTCTATTCCAGGGGTAAGCGGGGCGTAGGCCCCGGTGGATTCTATTGGGCTTTTGTCTTCTATTGGCCCCCTGTCTTGCCATACACGCGCTGCAGGAGCCGCCCCGGCTTCAGCTCTTCTATTTCTGCACGCTGCTCCACCCGCTCCAGCCGCGCCGGATGCGTGGCCGTATGAATCTCTTTGAGCGCCCGGATCGCCACCTGCGTATACACCTGCGTGCTCGTCAACTGCGCATGCCCCAGCATCACCTGCACGAACCTCACATCGGCCCCGTTCTCCAGCATCAGCGTGGCCATCGTGTGCCGGAACAGGTGACACGAGCCACTCTTGTTCACCCCTGAACACTTGATGTAGTCCGACACCAGTTGCCCCATGCTGCGCAGGCCGATCGAATCGCCCGTCAGCGCCAGGAACAGCACCCCCTCATCGTCAGCCAGCGACAGTTGCGGCCTGACCTCATCGAGGTACTTCCTGATCCACGCCAGCGCCCTGTCTCCTATCGGAATCAGCCGGTCCCGCGCGCCCTTGCCCTGGCGCACCATCACCGTGCCACGATCCATGTCCACGTCATGCACATGCAGGCCCACCAGCTCGGCACGCCGGACCCCCGTGCTGTAGAACGTCTCGAGAATGGCCCGGTCCCGGATACCGATGCTGCTCGTCACATCCGGCACATTCAGGATCCGCTCGGCTTCCTCCTCACTCAGGATGTGCTTCGGCAGCCGCTTCTCCATCCTCGGCATGTCGATGTCCGCTGCCGGGTTCGAGAGAATCCGGTTCTGCCGCACCAGCCACCGGAACCACAGCTTCACCGGCACCAGCCGCATGTGCTGGCTGCGCCCCGAGAGTGCCTGGCCATCCTTCTTGCGGTACAGGAACAGGTAGCGCTGGTAGCGCTCCAGGATCGGGCGGGTCACTTCCTGCGGGCGTGTGACGCCGCGCTCGTCGCACCACGCAATGAACCCGCGCAGGTGTATCTCGCGGTGTTCCACCGTGCCTTCGCTGTAGTTGCGCACGCGCATCCATTCGAGGAACGGGCGCATCTGGTGGTACAGGCTTTGGGGATCATCTACCGGGCCAATCACGGGCAGCGGGGCGCGCGGGGTTGTCTTCTTGTGCATCGCTATGCCTCTCCGTTCATCGGGGACTCAACAATGCGGGTATCAACAACGCGGGCTGGAGAAGAAGTTTTTTCCCGGAACAGTGCGTTTTCACCGACTCCAACTTGCGAACCCTCTACGCCTTTATCCATATGGTTTTGAGGCGAGTTCTCCGGGTCCAACATGGGCCCATCATGGGGGCAACCTGGGGGCAACTTGCTTGCCTTCTGTTCCAACTTGCGTGCATCGTTGTCGAGTAAATCAAGCTCTTCGACCTCAATCAGCCCCGCCAGCCTCGGCTCGTTATCGTTCGCGCCGTCGTACATCAGTTCGTATTGCAGCAGGTGGCCACGGCTGCCGCCGCGCACCAGCAGATACTCCAGCTCTACCAGCCGCATGCAGTGCACCTTCAACTGGTTGTCACTCCAGCGCGTGTACTCCCTGATGTCGCGCCGCGTAAAGCGCACCTCACGCCGCTTCACATGATCGCGCTCGCCAAGCTCGCCCACCATCGTGTACACCATCTTCAGCAGTCGCCGTGTCTGCGGCGGCAGCTCATCGAGCGTGCGTCCCAGCACCTCATGGGCAATCCGGTTGGCCAGCGCGATATCGTCCTTCGTCACCTCGATGTACGTCAACGCCTCGCCCCGGTGCGTCACCGTCTGATGCGGCCTCTGGTACTGGTGCAGCAGGGCAATCGAGCGGATCAGCGTCAGGTACTTCATGTGATCACGCCGCATCCGCGTCCTGTCATCCATGAACGTCAGCTGCTCCGCAAACGGATTCACCACGTGCACGTTCTTCAGCAGCCTTTGCGCATTGCGGTGCAGCCCAATAATGTGCTGCCGGTCCGTCTCCGCGAGCAAGCCCTCCAGCGTCTGCTTCACCCGCTGCCGCGCGTGAATCTCGCGCGTCTGCTCGCGGCTCTCGTTGATCGTCAGCACCAGGCACCGGTTCAGCAGCTCCTCATCCACATCAATCGCGGTGGTCGTGAGCATCAGCATCACCGGACCCTTCACCGTGTACTGCCTGGTTACCAGGTTGCCTGTCGCCTCGTCCTTGCCCGTGCTCGCTATCGTCAGCTCGCCATCCGACTGCAGCAGCTTCAGTGCATACGCGGCCTGCCTCACGCCTTCCTCCTCGGCAATCGCCAGAATCCGGTGCTGTAAATCCGTCTCGCCCAGGTAGAACAGGCTCTGTCCCGTCATCGCGCTGTACTGGATGCGTTCCTCCTGCGGCATCAGGTCCAGCACCGCATCCATCAGGGAGGACTTGCCCGCCGCGCTCGAACTCTGGATCAGTACCGCCAGGGGCGCATCGAGTTTTCTGGAGACCGCCGCCAGATATCCCGCCAGCAGGTTCGCGCCTTCGCCCACCACGCCGCAGCGCGCCATGTCGGCTTCGAGTCGCGCGATCAGCTCCGGTGCCCTGAGCCAGTCGAGCGCGGCTGCATGCTCCAGCGCGTCCATCTGCACGCCGCTTTCCTTTGGCGCGAGCGTCGCCCGGATCGCCTCGTCCTGTAGCGTCTCCAGCTTCAGCAGGATTCGCCCAAGATCGCGCTTGAGCGTGTCTTCCTGTGTACCGAGCTCAACCGCTGCGCTCTTCAGGTACAAACCCCGTGCCTTCGCGCTGTACACGTCGAGCGTATCGACGTGGTACGCATCGCCGCGCCGTACCTGCGCGTTCACCCGCATCTGCTCCGGGCCCAGGTTCTTCTGCCAGCCGCGGATGCGCCAGACCCGTTCCCCCAATGTGAACAGCAGTTCGCCGCTCGCGCTTTCCTTCACATCCAGCGTGTCTGCTGGCTGCGGCGCAGGTGCGCCTTGCGATTTTTCCGCTTCTCCTTTAGCCGCTTCCACTGCGGTGTGTGCGGGTGGTGCGTCCAGTCCGGTGATGGCCGCTATCCCGCGGGATTCGCCGCGCAGCGAAGAGGAGGGCGGTTCGCCAGCCCGTACCGCTTCAGCCACTTCAGCAGTTGGCCTCCGGCCCTTGCCAGTCCATTCCGCCTGCTGCAACAGCACCCCAAGGCTCTTCTCCGTCCCACAGGGACTTCCGCTGGTCGCTGGCTCAACCTTCCTGGCGTAGTCGTTCGCATCCATGCCCTTCGGGAACAGCACGCGCCATGTCCCGATCCCTGCCTCATGCAGTTCAGTCGCCAGCTTCTCCGCCGCAGCGTTGCCTGCATCGTCCCGGTCGTATGCGATCCACACCTGCCCAGTGCCGTGCCGTTTCAGCGCGTTCCAGTGGTCCTGCGTGAACCCGTTCACTCCATATGCGGCGATCACATTGCGGTACCCGGCACACCAGAACGTCAGCGCATCAATGAGCGCCTCGCACACGATCACCTCGCGGCTGGCCACCAGCGCCGCCTCATTCCACACACCGGCAAGCGGTAGCGACAGGTACAGATGCTTCGGCTGGCCCGCCGGGATCTTGTGTCCCGGCGCGATCCGTCGCCCGTACATCTGCCTGACAGCACCGGTCTCAAGGTCCATCACCGGCACCACCAGGCAGCCGTTCAGGTGTTCATGGCCCGACTCGCGGTACACCCCAACGCGTTGCAGCTTCGCGCGCACCTCACGGCCTTCCTTCGAATACCCCGGCGGCAGGCGGTATGTCAGGCTCTTGTTGGCATACCCCAGGCGGAACGTGCCGACTACCTCGCCATGCACCAGGCCGCGCTGCGCCAGATACGCCTGCGCCTCCGGACTCTGCTTCAGGCTCTCGTGATACGTATCCGCCACCTGGCCCAGCAGTACCTGTTCATCGGCGTCCGCCGCCAGGGAAGCCAGGGGGCGCGTAAAACTCAGCTTCACGCCCACCTTGTCCGCCGCAGCCAGCGGCGCATCGTTACGCAGTAACTGCACCGCGTGCGGCAGCGATACGCCCTGCGTGCGCATGACCCAGTCCAGCACCGTGCCCGAGGCGCCACAGCCGAAGCAGTGGTACACGTTCTTCGCCTCCGACACCGACAGGCTCGGCGTGTCCTCCTCATGGAACACGCAGCGCATGACCCAGTCGCGGCCGCGCTTTTTGAGCTTATGGCCCTGTGACTCGATCAGGCGCAGCAGCGAGACCTCGCGCTTCAGTCTGTCCAGTTCAGCATCGGGAATACGGGGCATGAATCGTCCTTCGGCTAAAAACCTGTCAAGTAGCATAGTAATGTACATTTATTGTTTTTACTATGCTACATTGATGCAGGTCTTACTGAAGGGGGTTCTTACACTCATGGTCTACATCCAATTCTTCGGCTTATCCATGAGCTTTCCCCAACGCCTCGCTTCTTTCCGCAAGGAATCTGGCCTGACCCAGCAGCAAATGGCAGACAAGATCGGCATGCACGTTTCACAGTTCAAGCGTTATGAAGCAGGTACTTCCCAGCCAACCATCGAAGTCTTCCGGCGCATCGCCCTTGCTCTCAGCGTTAGCGCCGATACGCTACTTTTTGAAGAGAATGAGCGTGGTCCGGATGAGCGGCTCAAGCTTCAGTTCGAGGCCGTCTCCAAACTCGATCCCAAGGAGCGTGAAGCCATCGAAACCGTGATCGCCAGTGTTCTCCACATGCATGACGCCAAACGCTGGACTCAACTGGCTCCACTCACACCAGCATCTGAACCCGATGTGAAGCGGCGAGGCCGCTAGGACAGGCAGATAAAAATGACGCCGTAAACGAAGCGCGGGTGGTGAGTGCTGAAACACTCACCACCCGCTAACCACAACCAGCTCACTACAGGAGCTCGCCATGGCTGATGCCGATCTTAAACCATCTCTTCACCACCCAGAACGCAGCGCGACCGTTCAGCAGTCTCGCCGCTATCGCTCCCTTTCCACATTGCTCTACTCTCCCTCACGCTACAGTGAGCCTGCCTCCTACCCATGGATCAGGATCGCCGGGCGCTGGCTCGAACTCGCAGGATTCTCGCCCCATCAGCGCGTCAGAATCGAAGTGCAGGATGGCAGGCTTGTCATCACGCCAATTTGACCTCCGCTACAAACAAGGAACCCGGCACAGGCCGGGTTCATTGTTTCAGGGTTTCGGGTCCTGTTTGAACCAGGGACCGAATTTCTCGGGTTCGTCGCTTAGCATTCCCGCCTTGCGTAATGGCTTCGGTAAATGTTTTATAAATATCAGCAGCAGAATAATAAAAAATGGAAGGCCGATAGCAAATACAGAAATGCTATCACCCAAGCCAATTACCTTTCTGCATAATCCAATAATAATAACGGAATAAAATCCAGCGCCTCCAATTGATATTCCGCCAACAACACCAATTATCTGGGTAACTGCATACAGACGTCGCCAGTTCACTTTCATTTCTGATCTCCAGTGTGGCGAATATCATTGATGACCGTTACCCCCTTAGCCCCTACCCCGAACAGTAATATCCCCTGATTCGTCCCGTATGGAAGTGCCTTGTTTACAAATGGAATTAGCTTGTTGTTATTAAACTGCGGAACCGTTACATCGAATATAGAATTCGGCCGGTTCAAACCATCGGCAGTGCCTATCTTGAGCGGAACCGGCGCATAAAGCGCTCCAATCGAAGTTATAAAATTCAATCCATCATATGCAACATTTCCCCAGCCTGCTGGCAAAGCTTCATTAAATCCCTTGCGCAATGGGTTTACTCCAGATGAATTAATCCCGTTATAACGGTTATACAAACCATCCGCACCTTCAGTCATATCGCTCACGCCAAAGGCTGCCGCCGGAATACCAGCAGCACATCCCAGCCCAGTCGTACAAAGTCCCAGCCCAGTTTTTGCCGTTATTCCACCAACCACTACTTTGGCCGTGTCCTTTGCCACTCCCACCGGATCACTCTTCACCGCATCGCCGATTTTCTGCCCCGGCGTGTAATTGAACAGTCCCGCTTCCTTCTGCCGGTTCACCCAGTCGATTTCCGGCTGCAACTGTGATGCCTCAACCTGGCTGACATAGTTCCTGTTGTATTCGTCGCTGCCCGGCTTGAATTCCGCCCAGCATTTCACCGCAAGACATGCCGCTTTTGTCAGCCGTTCCTCTTCGGCCTTGTCCTTGCCTGCCTTCTTTTCTATTGCGCTTCTCTCCTCGGGATGAATTTGCCGGTTAAAGCGGACACGGCACCCCGACACGCCCGCCGTTGCCGGTAAGGTTTTTTCCCTGACGCAACAGTCACTTGCAACACGTTTTTGCCCGACGCTGTCCGTTGCCAGCATTTTTTTGCCCCGACGCGGTTTTGCGCTAAAGAAGCGAGTTTGCCAGAGGCGTCATTTTTGGGGAGCGCTGGTTAGCATGTCGAAGTCACTGGAGCCGCCTGGTTTGGCGGCGTCCGCAGGGCGACGGCAAACCAGGCGGAACATGGCCGTCGCCAGCCTCACACGCCAGGAGCTGGCCACCGCCCCATGGCGGGCTAAAGAAGAGACATGCGAAGAGCCATGCCCTGGCCCAGGGTTCTGGCCTGGCGCCTGCACACCGCCACGCTAGAACCCGTCAGGGCCGCGCGAAGCGCGCCGAAGGGAAGCCTTGACGGAGGAGGGTGTGCCACGCTGGGCAATGCGGTGCAAGCCGTCAGTGTGGCTTGCAGCGCATGCAGTGCGTTTCTGGTTTTGACGTTGGAATTTGATTTCCGCTGCGCAGCAGCGGCAGGACAGGGAGCCCCGTGGGGGCGGACGGGCAGGGCCGGGCGGGGCCCAGTTCCACTCATGGCCGCTTCGCGGCCCCTGACTTTACTCATGCGCGCAGCGCCCGATCCGGGGGGCCGGGGGCCAGTGACATAACGCGAATTATCAACGTTTGCCGGGCCGCCACACCCGGATGGATTCGTGCCGTGGCGGCCCGGCAAACGTTGATAATTGCCTTTCGCGTTATGTTAAATAGACTGACGGGACCCGAAGGGGCACGGCAGGCTATTTACCCCCGGCCCCCCTCGTTGGCCTCCGGCCGCAGGCCGCACTTTCTCATTCCAGGACACTGTCGGGGCGCATGCCCCGCACGAATCCATTCGTTACCCGGCTGGGCCGCCCCGGCCCACACTTTTTAATTCCAGGACATTCACGGTGCGTAGGCACCGCACGAACCCTTTCCTCTCCGATCCGGGCCGTTCCGGCCCGGCACTTTTCTATTCCAGGGGTCAGCGGGGCGTAGGCCCCGGTGGATTCTATTGGGCTTCTGTCTTGCCATACACGCGCTGCAGGAGCCGCCCCGGCTTCAGCCCTTCTATTTCTGCACGCTGCTCCACCCGCTCCAGCCGTGCCGGATGCGTGGCCGTATGAATCTCCTTGAGCGCCCGGATCGCCACCTGCGTATACACCTGCGTGCTCGTCAGTTGCGCATGCCCCAGCATCACCTGCACGAACCTCACATCGGCCCCGTTCTCCAGCATCAGCGTGGCCATCGTGTGCCGGAACAGGTGACACGAGCCGCTCTTGTTCACCCCTGAGCACTTGATGTAGTCCGACACCAGTTGCCCCATGCTGCGCAGGCCGATCGAATCGCCCGTCAGCGCCAGGAACAGCACCCCCTCATCGTCAGCCAGCGACAGTTGCGGCCTGACCTCATCGAGGTACTTCCTGATCCACGCCAGCGCCCTGTCTCCTATCGGAATCAGCCGGTCCCGCGCGCCCTTGCCCTGGCGCACCATCACCGTGCCGCGATCCATGTCCACGTCATGCACATGCAGGCCCACCAGCTCCGCACGCCGGACCCCCGTGCTGTAGAACGTCTCGAGAATGGCCCGGTCCCGGATACCGATGCTGCTCGTCACATCCGGCACATTCAGGATCCGCTCGGCTTCCTCCTCACTCAGGATGTGCCTGGGCAGCCGCTTCTCCATCCTCGGCATGTCGATGTCCGCTGCCGGATTGGAGAGGATCCGGTTCTGCCGCACCAGCCACCGGAACCACAGCTTCACCGGCACCAGCCGCATGTGCTGGCTGCGTCCCGAGAGCGCCTGGCCATCCTTCTTGCGGTACAGGAACAGGTAGCGCTGGTAGCGCTCAAGGATCGGGCGCGTCACTTCCTGCGGACGTGTGACGCCGCGCTCGTCGCACCACGCTATAAATCCACGCAGGTGTATCTCGCGGTGTTCCACCGTGCCTTCGCTGTAGTTGCGCACGCGCATCCATTCGAGGAACGGGCGTATCTGGTGGTACAGGCTTTGGGGATCATCGGCCGGGCCAATCACGGGCAGCGGGGCGCGCGGGGTTGTCTTCTTGTGCATCACGGCCCCTCAATAACGCGGGTATCAACAACGCAGGCTGGAGAAGAAGTTTTTTCCCGGAACAGTGCGTTTTCGCCACTTGCCGCGCCAGATTCCCGCTCTTCCTTGACAGGCATGGTTTTGGGCCCGGTTGAGCAACCCTGACCTGGCCCTGACTTGGGGCTGGCTTGACCCTGACTTGAGGGTAACTTGCGTTCTCCGAACCCTGACTTGCGTTCATCACTGTCGAGTTCTTCAACCTCAACCAGTCCCGCCAGCCTCGGCTCGTCATCGTTCGCGCCGTCATACATCAGCTCGTATTGCAGCAGGTGCCCACGGCTGCCGCCCCGGACCAGCAGGTATTCAAGGTCGGCCAGCCGCGTGCAGTGGATTTTCAGTTGCCCATCACTCCAGCGCGTGTACTCCCTGATGTCGCGCCGCGTAAAGCGCACCTCACGCCGCTTCACATGATCGCGCTCGCCAAGCTCGCCCACCATCGTGTACACCATCTTCAGCAGCCGCCTTGTCTGCGGTGGCAGCTCATCGAGCGTCCTGCCCAGCACCTCATGGGCAATCCGGTTGGCCAGCGCAATATCGTCCTTCGTCACCTCGATGTACGTCAGCGCCTCGCCCCGGTGCGTTACCGTCTGATGCGGCCTCTGGTACTGGTGCAGCAGGGCAATCGAGCGGATCAGCGTCAGGTACTTCATGTGATCGCGCCGCATCCGCGTCCTGTCATCCATGAACGTCAGCTGCTCCGCGAACGGATTCACCACGTGCACATTCTTCAGCAGCCTTTGCGCATTGCGGTGCAGCCCAATAATGTGCTGCCGGTCCGTCTCCGCCAGCAACCCCTCCAGCGTTTGTTTCACCCGCTGCCGCGCGTGAATCTCGCGCGTCTGCTCGCGGCTCTCATTAATCGTCAGCACCAGGCACCGGTTCAGCAGTTCCTCATCCACATCAATTGCGGTGGTCGTGAGCATCAGCATCACCGGACCCTTCACCGTGTACTGCTTCGTCACGAGGTTGCCCGTCGCCTCGTCCTTGCCCGTGCTCGCTATCGTCAGCTCGCCATCCGACTGCAGCAGCTTCAGTGCATACGCGGCCTGTCTTACGCCTTCCTCTTCGGCAATCGCCAGGATCCGGTGCTGCAAATCCGTCTCGCCCAGGTAGAACAGGCTCTGTCCCGTCATCGCGCTGTACTGGATGCGTTCCTCCTGCGGCATCAGGTCCAGCACCGCATCCATCAGCGAACTCTTGCCTGCCGCGCTCGAACTCTGGATCAGCACCGCCAGGGGCGCATCGAGTTTTCTGGAGACCGCTGCCAGATACCCCGCCAGCAGGTTCGCGCCTTCGCCCACCACGCCGCAGCGCGCCATGTCGGCTTCGAGCCGCGCGATCAGCTTCGGTGCCCTGAGCCAGTCGAGCGCGGCTGCATGCTCCAGCGCATCCATCTGCACGCCGCTTTCCTTTGGCGCGAGCGTCGCCCGGATCGCCTCATCCTGTAGCGTCTCCAGCTTCAGCAGGATTCGCCCAAGGTCGCGCTTCAGGGTGTCTTCCTGTGTACCGAGTTCGATGGCCGCTGTTTTCAGATACACCGCGCGGGCCTTCGCGCTGTACATGTCGAGCGTATCGACGTGGTACGCATCGCCGCGCCGTACCTGCGCATTCACCCGCATCTGTTCCGGCCCGAGGTTCTTCTGCCAGCCGCGGATGCGCCACACCCGTTCCCCCAATGTGAACAGCAGTTCGCCGCCTTCCGTCTGCTTCACGTCGGGATCGTCCGCTGGCGCGGGCTGCACCTCCTCTTTAGCCGCCATCGCCGTGACTGGCGTCACCGCAGCCTCAGCCGCAGCAACAGCGGCCAGGGAAGAGGGCGGTTTAACGTCCTTCACGTCATCAACCGGCACCGGTTCAACCTGCGCCGTTACACCGGAGCGTTTGCCCTTGCCAGTCCATTCCGCCTGCTGCAACAGCACCCCAAGGCTCTTCTCCATCCCACAGGGACTTCCGCTGGTCGCAGGAGCTACTTTCCTTGCGTAGTCGTTCGCGTCCATGCCCTTCGGGAACAGCACGCGCCATGTCCCGATCCCTGCCTCATGCAGTTCAGTCGCAAGCTTCTCCGCTGCGGCGTTGCCCGCATCGTCCCGGTCGTATGCGATCCATACCTGTTCCGTACCGTGCCGTTTCAGTGCGTTCCAGTGGTCCTGCGTAAATCCATTCACTCCATATGCGGCAATCACATTGCGATACCCCGCACACCAGAACGTCAGCGCATCGATGAGCGCCTCGCATACGATTACCTCGCGGCTGGCCACCAGCGCCGCCTCATTCCACACACCGGCAAGCGGCAGCGACAGGTACAGATGCTTTGGCTGGCCCGCCGGGATCTTGTGTCCCGGTGCGATCCGTCGCCCGTACATCTGCCTGACAGCACCGGTCTCAAGGTCCATCACCGGCACCACCAGGCAGCCATTCAGATGTTCATGGCCCGACTCGCGGTACACCCCAACGCGTTGCAGCTTCGCGCGCACCTCACGGCCTTCCTTCGAATACCCCGGTGGCAGGCGGTATGTCAGGCTCTTGTTGGCATACCCCAGACGGAACGTGCCGACTACCTCGCCATGCACCAGGCCGCGTTGCGCCAGATACGCCTGTGCCTCCGGACTCTGCTTCAGGCTCTCGTGATACGTATCCGCCACCTGGCCCAGCAGAACCTGTTCATCGGCGTCCGCCGCCAGGGAGGCCAGAGGGCGCGTAAAACTCAGCTTGACCCCAACCTTGTCGGCCGCAGCCAGCGGCGCATCGTTACGCAGTAACTGCACCGCATGCGGCAGCGATACGCCCTGCGTACGCATGACCCAGTCCAGCACCGTGCCCGAGGCGCCACAGCCGAAGCAGTGGTACACGTTCTTCGCCTCCGACACCGACAGGCTCGGCGTGTCCTCTTCATGGAACACGCAGCGCATGACCCAGTCTTTCCCGCTCTTCTTCAGCTTATGGCCCTGCGACTCGACCAGCCGCAGCAGCGACACTTCGCGCTTCAGTCTGTCCAGCTCGGCTTGCGGAATACGGGGCATGAATCGTCCTTCGGCTAAAAACCTGTCAATACTCTAATTGATAGAGTTAACGATACACTGTATAGTGTATAAATGGCAAGCCGGGCAGAAGGGGGTACTTAGAATGAATGCATCTCTTTTTTCGTTGGGATGCTTTGATATGTCCGTCTTTGCCGAACGACTCAGACTGCTGCGCTCCGCAAGACAGATCACCCAGGCGCGATTGGCTGAACTGCTGGAAATCAACCCGCGTGTGTATAACCGCTGGGAACGCGGCCTTGCTACACCACAGTTCGATACCGTGGTACGGATCGCCGATATTTTGCAGGTCACACTGGATGAACTGGCCGGACGAACACCCGCACCGGCCGAACCCAAGATTCACAATCAAGAGTTACTGACTCTCTATCAACAGGTGGATAGCCTGCCCGATGCCGAGCAACAGGCGTTGATCCTGGTGATCGACAGCTTCGTGAGGAAGACGCAGGTCCAGAAGGTTATGAGCCGCCGACGATAGGCAGCTAATGAAGGAAGACACAGTGATGTAAACGAAGCGCGGCCAGTGAGTGTTACGAGCATTCACCGACCGCTGACCATCACCAACTCACCGAAGGAGTTGACTATGGCTGACGCCAATCTTAAAGCATTGCACGCTCATCCCGAGCGGCACGCTACCGTCCAGGAGATCATGCGCTGGCGACCCTCACCGAAACCCGGCAGGCCCTGGCGAACACCAAGGTTTTTTCCGTGGCTGCGCATCGCTGGCATGTGGCTTGAACAGGCCGGCTTCCCGCCCGGACAGCGTGTGAGAATCCAGGTCCAGCACGGCAGGCTCGTCATCACGCCAGATTGAAATACTCCACAAACAGCAAACCCAGCGCGAAGGCTGGGTTTGCTGTTTGTTATTGTCTTCGACGACTAATCCAGGCAATCACAATAAAGGCAATGGCAAGAAGGGTGCCTCTTGCAAAGACGCTTTTTAGATTCACTGCTGCAACCAGGCTATTAATGCTCAATTGCTCGAAGCATCCTGTGGCAAACAGGCAATTCAAGGTTAACCCAGCCAGCCATGCGACATACATTCCGGCAAGGCAGATTCCCCATGCACCTACAAACGCAATAACCCAACGACTCATTTCTTGCTTCCCCCAATGGAGGGGGTGGGCACTATCGGTGTTACAGCTTCTTGTGTGATGCCGCCGCCAATGGAACCGCCGATCACTCCCATTGCGTTTGGCTGAATTAGGTTCCATCCGCTTCCTGACCAAACACCACTTGTAGCCCACCCATTGGCGTTGTTTATAGTTGGCCGGAGGGAGGAGTTAATCCACGATTCAGCGGCCTTACCGGTTGTGTAACCGATCGCAGACAGAGCACCGCTCGTAATACCTGAACCTATGATGCTGTCATTTCTGCCGTACACCGCATTATTGATCGCTGTGCCAGTCGCACCACCTACGCCATTCACGAACACGTTCCATCCCAGCCCACCGTACGCGCCAGCACCGCCCGATATCGCAGCAATGGCCACGTCAATGGGATTGACCGTCCCGTTCTGGTAATACTGCGCACCCGCATTGATTCCCGCGCTGATTGCCCCGGTTCCCACCGGTGATGCCAGGGCTCCAGTTCCCAGCGCTCCACCTGAACTAAAGATTGGCGCACCCGGCAAGGCTGCAATGACACCGCCAGTGGCGACAGTCGCCGCTCCTCCAGCGGCCACCAGGGTGCCGGTCCTGAAGGCATCGCGGTACGCCTGCTCCCGGCTCACACTCGCGCCGATTTGCGATTGTGAGGGCCGGTTTGCCCCGGTCCCGCCAGCGTAGTACTTCGCATACATGTCGACATTCGCCTTCTGTTCCGGCGTGGCATAGAACATGTAGCCCGGTCCGCTCTTGCCATCGGCCGCAAGCATTCCATGTGCCTGGCCCAGGAATGCGCTGGCACGCTCGTTCCAGGTCCCGGGCGAACCGTTCTGTACCTGCAGGTTAGCCTGCGTGGTTAGTTCGTTATGCGCCTGCTCCGCCGTCAAACTATATTTCTTCGCATACGCCGCTTCTTTCTCGCTGATCCACTTCTTTTCTTCCGGATGAAGTTGTCTGTTAAAGCGAACACGGCACCCCGACACGCCTGCGGTTGCCGGTAGGGTTTTTTCCCTGACGCAACAGTCACTTGCAGTACGTTTTTGCCCGACGCTGTCCGTTGCCAGCATTTTTTTGCCCCGACGCGGTTTTGCGCTAAAGAAGCGAGTTTGCCAGAGGCGTCATTTTTGGGGAGCGCTCGTTAGCATGTCGAAGTCACTGGAGCCGCGTGGTTTGGCGGCGTCCGCAGGGCGACGGCAAACCAGGCGGAACCGGGCCGTCGCCAGCCTCACACGCCAGGAGCGAGCCACCGCCCCATGGCGGGCTAAAGAAGAGACATGCGAAGAGCCATGCCCTGGCCCTGGGTTCTGGTCTGGCGCCTGCACACCACCACGCTGAAACCCGTCAGGGCCGCGCGCAGCGCGCCGAAGGGAAGCCTTGACGGAGGAGGGTGTGCCACGCTGGGCAATGCGGTGCAAGCCGTCAGTGTGGCTTGCAGCGCATGCAGTGCGTTTCTGGTTTTTGACGTTGGGTTTTGATTTCCGCTGCGCAGCAGCGGCAGGACAGGGAGCCCCGTGGGGGCGGACGGGCAGGGCCGGGCGGGGCCCAGTTCCACTCATGGCCGCTTCGCGGCCCCTGATTTCACTCATGCGCGCAGCGCCCGATCCGGGGGGCCGGGGGCCAGTGACATAACGCGAATTATCAACGTTTGCCGGGCCGCCACACCCGGATGGATTCGTGCCGTGGCGGCCCGGCAAACGTTGATAATTGCCTTTCGCGTTATGTTAAATAGACTGACGGGACCCGAAGGGGCACGGCAGGCTATTTACCCCCGGCCCCCCCTCGTTGGCCTCCGGCCGCAGGCCGCACTTTCTCATTCCAGGACACTGTCGGGGCGCATGCCCCGCGCGAATCCATTCGTTACCCAGCTGGGCCGTCCCGGCCCACACTTTTTAATTCCAGGACACTCACGGTGCGTAGGCACCGCACGAACCCCTTCCTCCCCGATCCGGGCCGTTCCGGCCCGGCACTTTTCTATTCCAGGGGTAAGCGGGGCGTAGGCCCCGGTGGATTCTATTGGGCTTCTGTCTTGCCATACACGCGCTGCAGGAGCCGCCCTGGCTTCAGCTCTTCTATTTCTGCACGCTGCTCCACCCGCTCCAGCCGCGCCGGATGCGTGGCCGTATGAATCTCCTTGAGCGCCCGGATCGCCACCTGCGTATACACCTGCGTGCTCGTCAGTTGCGCATGCCCCAGCATCACCTGCACGAACCTCACATCGGCCCCGTTCTCCAGCATCAGCGTGGCCATCGTGTGCCGGAACAGGTGACACGAGCCGCTCTTGTTCACCCCTGAGCACTTGATGTAGTCCGACACCAGTTGCCCCATGCTGCGCAGACCGATCGAATCGCCCGTCAGCGCCAGGAACAGCACCCCCTCATCGTCAGCCAGCGACAGTTGCGGCCTGACCTCATCGAGGTACTTCCTGATCCACGCCAGCGCCCTGTCTCCTATCGGAATCAGCCGGTCCCGCGCGCCCTTGCCCTGGCGCACCATCACCGTGCCACGATCCATGTCCACGTCATGCACATGCAGGCCCACCAGCTCCGCACGCCGGACCCCCGTGCTGTAGAACGTCTCGAGAATGGCCCGGTCCCGGATACCGATGCTGCTCGTCACATCCGGCACATTCAGGATCCGCTCGGCTTCCTCCTCACTCAGGATGTGCTTCGGCAGCCGCTTCTCCATCCTGGGCATGTCGATGTCCGCTGCCGGGTTCGAGAGAATCCGGTTCTGCCGCACCAGCCACCGGAACCACAGCTTCACCGGCACCAGCCGCATGTGCTGGCTGCGCCCCGAGAGTGCCTGGCCATCCTTCTTGCGGTACAGGAACAGGTAGCGCTGGTAGCGCTCCAGGATCGGGCGCGTCACTTCCTGCGGCCGCGTCACGCCGCGCTCGTCGCACCACGCAATGAACCCGCGCAGGTGTATCTCGCGGTGTTCCACCGTGCCTTCGCTGTAGTTGCGCACGCGCATCCATTCGAGGAACGGGCGCATCTGGTGGTACAGGCTTTGGGGATCATCGGCCGGGCCAATCACGGGCAGCGGGGCGCGCGGGGTTGTCTTCTTGTGCATCGCTATGCCTCTCCGTTCATCGGGGACTCAACAATGCGGGTATCAACAACGCGGGCTGGAGAAGAAGTTTTTTCCCGGAACAGTGCGTTTTCACCGACTCCAACTTGCGAACCCTCTACGCCTTTATCCATATGGTTTTGAGGCGAGTTCTCCGGGTCCAACATGGGCCCATCATGGGGGCAACCTGGGGGCAACTTGCTTGCCTTCTGTTCCAACTTGCGTGCATCGTTGTCGAGTAAATCAAGCTCTTCGACCTCAATCAGCCCCGCCAGCCTCGGCTCGTTATCGTTCGCGCCGTCGTACATCAGTTCGTATTGCAGCAGGTGGCCACGGCTGCCGCCGCGCACCAGCAGATATTCCAGCTCTACCAGCCGCATGCAGTGCACCTTCAACTGGTTGTCACTCCAGCGCGTGTACTCCCTGATGTCGCGCCGCGTAAAGCGCACCTCACGCCGCTTCACATGATCGCGCTCGCCAAGCTCGCCCACCATCGTGTACACCATCTTCAGCAGTCGCCGTGTCTGCGGCGGCAGCTCATCGAGCGTGCGTCCCAGCACCTCATGGGCAATCCGGTTGGCCAGCGCGATATCGTCCTTCGTCACCTCGATGTACGTCAACGCCTCGCCCCGGTGCGTCACCGTCTGATGCGGCCTCTGGTACTGGTGCAGCAGGGCAATCGAGCGGATCAGCGTCAGGTACTTCATGTGATCACGCCGCATCCGCGTCCTGTCATCCATGAACGTCAGCTGCTCCGCAAACGGATTCACCACGTGCACGTTCTTCAGCAGCCTTTGCGCATTGCGGTGCAGCCCAATAATGTGCTGCCGGTCCGTCTCCGCGAGCAAGCCCTCCAGCGTCTGCTTCACCCGCTGCCGCGCGTGAATCTCGCGCGTCTGCTCGCGGCTCTCGTTGATCGTCAGCACCAGGCACCGGTTCAGCAGCTCCTCATCCACATCAATCGCGGTGGTCGTGAGCATCAGCATCACCGGACCCTTCACCGTGTACTGCCTGGTTACCAGGTTGCCTGTCGCCTCGTCCTTGCCCGTGCTCGCTATCGTCAGCTCGCCATCCGACTGCAGCAGCTTCAGTGCATACGCGGCCTGCCTCACGCCTTCCTCCTCGGCAATCGCCAGGATCCGGTGCTGCAAATCCGTCTCGCCCAGGTAGAACAGGCTCTGTCCCGTCATCGCGCTGTACTGGATGCGTTCCTCCTGCGGCATCAGGTCCAGCACCGCATCCATCAGCGAACTCTTGCCTGCCGCGCTCGAACTCTGGATCAGCACCGCCAGGGGCGCATCGAGTTTTCTGGAGACCGCTGCCAGATACCCCGCCAGCAGGTTCGCGCCTTCGCCCACCACGCCGCAGCGCGCCATGTCGGCTTCGAGCCGCGCGATCAGCTTCGGTGCCCTGAGCCAGTCGAGCGCGGCTGCATGCTCCAGCGCATCCATCTGCACGCCGCTTTCCTTTGGCGCGAGCGTCGCCCGGATCGCCTCATCCTGTAGCGTCTCCAGCTTCAGCAGGATTCGCCCAAGGTCGCGCTTCAGGGTGTCTTCCTGTGTACCGAGTTCGATGGCCGCTGTTTTCAGATACACCGCGCGGGCCTTCGCGCTGTACATGTCGAGCGTATCGACGTGGTACGCATCGCCGCGCCGTACCTGCGCATTCACCCGCATCTGTTCCGGCCCGAGGTTCTTCTGCCAGCCGCGGATGCGCCACACCCGTTCCCCCAATGTGAACAGCAGTTCGCCGCCTTCCGTCTGCTTCACGTCGGGATCGTCCGCTGGCGCGGGCTGCACCTCCTCTTTAGCCGCCATCGCCGTGACTGGCGTCACCGCAGCCTCAGCCGCAGCAACAGCGGCCAGGGAAGAGGGCGGTTTAACGTCCTTCACGTCATCAACCGGCACCGGTTCAACCTGCGCCGTTACACCGGAGCGTTTGCCCTTGCCAGTCCATTCCGCCTGCTGCAACAGCACCCCAAGGCTCTTCTCCATCCCACAGGGACTTCCGCTGGTCGCAGGAGCTACTTTCCTTGCGTAGTCGTTCGCGTCCATGCCCTTCGGGAACAGCACGCGCCATGTCCCGATCCCTGCCTCATGCAGTTCAGTCGCAAGCTTCTCCGCTGCGGCGTTGCCCGCATCGTCCCGGTCGTATGCGATCCATACCTGTTCCGTACCGTGCCGTTTCAGTGCGTTCCAGTGGTCCTGCGTAAATCCATTCACTCCATATGCGGCAATCACATTGCGATACCCCGCACACCAGAACGTCAGCGCATCGATGAGCGCCTCGCATACGATTACCTCGCGGCTGGCCACCAGCGCCGCCTCATTCCACACACCGGCAAGCGGCAGCGACAGGTACAGATGCTTTGGCTGGCCCGCCGGGATCTTGTGTCCCGGTGCGATCCGTCGCCCGTACATCTGCCTGACAGCACCGGTCTCAAGGTCCATCACCGGCACCACCAGGCAGCCATTCAGATGTTCATGGCCCGACTCGCGGTACACCCCAACGCGTTGCAGCTTCGCGCGCACCTCACGGCCTTCCTTCGAATACCCCGGTGGCAGGCGGTATGTCAGGCTCTTGTTGGCATACCCCAGACGGAACGTGCCGACTACCTCGCCATGCACCAGGCCGCGTTGCGCCAGATACGCCTGTGCCTCCGGACTCTGCTTCAGGCTCTCGTGATACGTATCCGCCACCTGGCCCAGCAGAACCTGTTCATCGGCGTCCGCCGCCAGGGAGGCCAGAGGGCGCGTAAAACTCAGCTTGACCCCAACCTTGTCGGCCGCAGCCAGCGGCGCATCGTTACGCAGTAACTGCACCGCATGCGGCAGCGATACGCCCTGCGTACGCATGACCCAGTCCAGCACCGTGCCCGAGGCGCCACAGCCGAAGCAGTGGTACACGTTCTTCGCCTCCGACACCGACAGGCTCGGCGTGTCCTCTTCATGGAACACGCAGCGCATGACCCAGTCTTTCCCGCTCTTCTTCAGCTTATGGCCCTGCGACTCGACCAGCCGCAGCAGCGACACTTCGCGCTTCAGTCTGTCCAGCTCGGCTTGCGGAATACGGGGCATGAATCGTCCTTCGGCTAAAAACCTGTCAATACTCTAATTGATAGAGTTAACGATACACTGTATAGTGTATAAATGGCAAGCCGGGCAGAAGGGGGTACTTAGAATGAATGCATCTCTTTTTTCGTTGGGATGCTTTGATATGTC
This sequence comes from Paraburkholderia hayleyella, assembly GCF_009455685.1. Taxonomy (NCBI): domain Bacteria; kingdom Pseudomonadati; phylum Pseudomonadota; class Betaproteobacteria; order Burkholderiales; family Burkholderiaceae; genus Paraburkholderia; species Paraburkholderia hayleyella. The sequence continues at coordinate 1,837,568 of NZ_QPES01000001.1, forward strand.
CGTCTTTGCCGAACGACTCAGACTGCTGCGCTCCGCAAGACAGATCACCCAGGCGCGATTGGCTGAACTGCTGGAAATCAACCCGCGTGTGTATAACCGCTGGGAACGCGGCCTTGCTACACCACAGTTCGATACCGTGGTACGGATCGCCGATATTTTGCAGGTCACACTGGATGAACTGGCCGGACGAACACCCGCACCGGCCGAACCCAAGATTCACAATCAAGAGTTACTGACTCTCTATCAACAGGTGGATAGCCTGCCCGATGCCGAGCAACAGGCGTTGATCCTGGTGATCGACAGCTTCGTGAGGAAGACGCAGGTCCAGAAGGTTATGAGCCGCCGACGATAGGCAGCTAATGAAGGAAGACACAGTGATGTAAACGAAGCGCGGCCAGTGAGTGTTACGAGCATTCACCGACCGCTGACCATCACCAACTCACCGAAGGAGTTGACTATGGCTGACGCCAATCTTAAAGCATTGCACGCTCATCCCGAGCGGCACGCTACCGTCCAGGAGATCATGCGCTGGCGACCCTCACCGAAACCCGGCAGGCCCTGGCGAACACCAAGGTTTTTTCCGTGGCTGCGCATCGCTGGCATGTGGCTTGAACAGGCCGGCTTCCCGCCCGGACAGCGTGTGAGAATCCAGGTCCAGCACGGCAGGCTCGTCATCACGCCAGATTGAAATACTCCACAAACAGCAAACCCAGCGCGAAGGCTGGGTTTGCTGTTTGTTATTGTCTTCGACGACTAATCCAGGCAATCACAATAAAGGCAATGGCAAGAAGGGTGCCTCTTGCAAAGACGCTTTTTAGATTCACTGCTGCAACCAGGCTATTAATGCTCAATTGCTCGAAGCATCCTGTGGCAAACAGGCAATTCAAGGTTAACCCAGCCAGCCATGCGACATACATTCCGGCAAGGCAGATTCCCCATGCACCTACAAACGCAATAACCCAACGACTCATTTCTTGCTTCCCCCAATGGAGGGGGTGGGCACTATCGGTGTTACAGCTTCTTGTGTGATGCCGCCGCCAATGGAACCGCCGATCACTCCCATTGCGTTTGGCTGAATTAGGTTCCATCCGCTTCCTGACCAAACACCACTTGTAGCCCACCCATTGGCGTTGTTTATAGTTGGCCGGAGGGAGGAGTTAATCCACGATTCAGCGGCCTTACCGGTTGTGTAACCGATCGCAGACAGAGCACCGCTCGTAATACCTGAACCTATGATGCTGTCATTTCTGCCGTACACCGCATTATTGATCGCTGTGCCAGTCGCACCACCTACGCCATTCACGAACACGTTCCATCCCAGCCCACCGTACGCGCCAGCACCGCCCGATATCGCAGCAATGGCCACGTCAATGGGATTGACCGTCCCGTTCTGGTAATACTGCGCACCCGCATTGATTCCCGCGCTGATTGCCCCGGTTCCCACCGGTGATGCCAGGGCTCCAGTTCCCAGCGCTCCACCTGAACTAAAGATTGGCGCACCCGGCAAGGCTGCAATGACACCGCCAGTGGCGACAGTCGCCGCTCCTCCAGCGGCCACCAGGGTGCCGGTCCTGAAGGCATCGCGGTACGCCTGCTCCCGGCTCACACTCGCGCCGATTTGCGATTGTGAGGGCCGGTTTGCCCCGGTCCCGCCAGCGTAGTACTTCGCATACATGTCGACATTCGCCTTCTGTTCCGGCGTGGCATAGAACATGTAGCCCGGTCCGCTCTTGCCATCGGCCGCAAGCATTCCATGTGCCTGGCCCAGGAATGCGCTGGCACGCTCGTTCCAGGTCCCGGGCGAACCGTTCTGTACCTGCAGGTTAGCCTGCGTGGTTAGTTCGTTATGCGCCTGCTCCGCCGTCAAACTATATTTCTTCGCATACGCCGCTTCTTTCTCGCTGATCCACTTCTTTTCTTCCGGATGAAGTTGTCTGTTAAAGCGGACACGGCACCCCGACACGCCCGCCGTTGCCGGTATGGTTTTTTCCCTGACGCAACAGTCACTTGCAGTACGTTTTTGCCCGACGCTGTCCGTTGCCAGCATTTTTTTGCCCCGACGCGGTTTTGCGCTAAAGAAGCGAGTTTGCCAGAGGCGTCATTTTTGGGGAGCGCTCATTAGCATGTCGAAGTCACTGGAGCCGCGTGGTTTGGCGGCGTCCGCAGGGCGACGGCAAACCAGGCGGAACATGGCCTTCGCCAGCCTCACACGCCAGGAGCGGGCCACCGCCCCATGGCGGGCTAAAGAAGAGACATGCCCCGGCCCGGGTTCTGGCCTGGCGCTTGCAGACCGCCACGCTGAAACCCGTCAGGGCCGCGCGAAGCGCGCCGAAGGGAAGCCTTGACGGAGGAGGGTGTGCCACGCTGGGCAATGCGGTGCAAGCCGTCAGTGTGGCTTGCATCGCATGCAGGGCGGTTTTGATGTTTGGGTTTGATTTCCGCTGCGCAGCAGCGGCAGGACAGGGAGCCCCGTGGGGGCGGACGGGCAGGGCCGGGCGGGGCCCAGTTCCACTCATGGCCGCTTCGCGGCCCCTGACTTTACTCATGCGCGCAGCGCCCGATCCGGGGGGCCGGGGGCCAGTGACATAACGCGAATTATCAACGTTTGCCGGGCCGCCACACCCGGCTGGATTCGTGCCGTGGCGGCCCGGCAAACGTTGATAATTGCCTTTCGCGTTATGTTAAATAGACTGACGGGACCCGAAGGGGCACGGCAGGCTATTTACCCCCGGCCCCCCTCGTTGGCCTCCGGCCGCAGGCCGCACTTTCTCATTCCAGGACACTGTCGGGGCGCATGCCCCGCGCGAATCCATTCGTTACCCGGCTGGGCCGCCCCGGCCCACACTTTTTAATTCCAGGACACTCACGGTGCGTAGGCACCGCACGAATCCATTCGTTACCCGACTGGGCCGCCCCGGCCCACACTTTTTAATTCCAGGACACTCACGGTGCGTAGGCACCGCACGAACCCTTTCCTCCCCGATCCGGGCCGTTCCGGCCCGGCACTTTTCTATTCCAGGGGTCAGCGGGGCGTAGGCCCCGGTGGATTCTATTGGGCTTCTGTCTTGCCATACACGCGCTGCAGGAGCCGCCCTGGCTTGACATCTTCTATTTCTGCACGCTGCTCCACCCGCTCCAGCCGTGCCGGATGCGTGGCCGTATGAATCTCCTTGAGCGCGCGGATCGCCACCTGCGTATACACCTGCGTGCTCGTCAGCTGCGCATGCCCGAGCATCACCTGCACGAACCTCACATCGGCCCCGTTCTCCAGCATCAGCGTGGCCATCGTGTGCCGGAACAGGTGACACGAGCCGCTCTTGTTCACCCCTGAGCATTTGATGTAGTCCGACACCAGTTGCCCCATGCTGTTCAGGCCGATCGAATCGCCCGTCAGCGCCAGGAACAGCACCCCCTCATCGTCAGCCAGCGACAGTTGCGGCCTGACCTCATCGAGGTACTTCCTGATCCACGCCAGCGCCCTGTCTCCTATCGGAATCAGCCGGTCCCGCGCGCCCTTGCCCTGGCGCACCATCACCGTGCCGCGATCCATGTCCACGTCATGCACATGCAGGCCCACCAGCTCCGCACGCCGGACCCCCGTGCTGTAGAACGTCTCGAGAATGGCCCGGTCCCGGATACCGATGCTGCTCGTCACATCCGGCACATTCAGGATCCGCTCGGCTTCCTCCTCACTCAGGATGTGCTTGGGCAGCCGCTTCTCCATCCTCGGCATGTCGATGTCCGCTGCCGGGTTCGAGAGAATCCGGTTCTGCCGCACCAGCCACCGGAACCACAGCTTCACCGGCACCAGCCGCATGTGCTGGCTGCGCCCCGACAGTGCCTGACCATCCTTCTTGCGGTACAGGAACAGGTAGCGCTGGTAGCGCTCCAGGATCGGGCGCGTCACTTCCTGCGGCCGCGTCACGCCGCGCTCGTCGCACCACGCAATGAACCCGCGCAGGTGTATCTCGCGGTGTTCCACCGTGCCTTCGCTGTAGTTGCGCACGCGCATCCATTCGAGGAACGGGCGCATCTGGTGGTACAGGCTTTGGGGATCATCGGCCGGGCCAATCACGGGCAGCGGGGCGCGCGGGGTTGTCTTCTTGTGCATCGCTATGCCTCTCCGTTCATCGGGGACTCAACAACGCGGGCCAGGGAAGGGGTGTCCAGCTTTTCCCTGATATACGTGTTTGCGTTCACCCCGACCGGTTTCGCCTCCATGCCTTGCCCCGCATGGCCCTGAGCCTGACCGGTCACCCCCGGCCAGCCCCCGGCCACCGCCCGACCAGACCCCGACCGCTCATCCTTTTGCCCCGACCGGTTGGCATCGTTGTCCCCCAGGGGGACTTCCTTCGGGGCGCTGGGTGTTTGCAGGTCAAGCAGCCCCATCAGATGCGGCTGGTCATCGTCCACGCCGTCATAGCGCAATTCGTATTCATGCGTGAGACCCCGCAAGCCGCGATGCGCCAGCACATATTCAAGTTCTACCAGCCGCGACAGATGCACCTTCAGTTGCGTATCGCCCCAGCGGGTCACCTCACGCACCTCACGCCGCGTAAAACGGAATTCGTTCTGCTTCTGCGCCGTGGCTGAACACCGCTCACTGACCCACGCCTGAACCATCTTCAGCAGCCGCCGTGTCTGCGGCGGCAGCTCATCGAGCGTCCTGCCCAGCACCTCATGGGCAATCCGGTTGGCCAGCGCGATATCGTCTTTCGTTACCTCGATGTACGTCAACGCCTCGCCCCGGTGCGTTACCGTCTGATGCGGCCTCTGGTACTGGTGCAGCAGGGCAATCGAGCGGATCAGCGTCAGGTACTTCATGTGATCGCGCCGCATCCGCGTCCTGTCATCCATGAACGTCAGCTGCTCCGCGAACGGATTCACCACGTGCACATTCTTCAGCAGCCTTTGCGCATTGCGGTGCAGCCCAATAATGTGCTGCCGGTCCGTCTCCGCGAGCAAGCCCTCCAGCGTCTGCTTCACCCGCTGCCGCGCGTGAATCTCGCGCGTCTGCTCGCGGCTCTCATTAATCGTCAGCACCAGGCACCGGTTCAGCAGTTCCTCATCCACATCAATTGCGGTGGTCGTGAGCATCAGCATCACCGGACCCTTCACCGTGTACTGCTTCGTCACGAGGTTGCCTGTCGCCTCATCCTTGCCCGTGCTCGCTATCGTCAGCTCGCCATCCGACTGCAGCAGCTTCAGCGCATACGCGGCCTGCCTCACGCCTTCCTCCTCGGCAATCGCCAGGATCCGGTGCTGCAAATCCGTCTCGCCCAGGTAGAACAGGCTCTGTCCCGTCATCGCGCTGTACTGGATGCGTTCCTCCTGCGGCATCAGGTCCAGCACCGCATCCATCAGGGAGGACTTGCCCGCCGCGCTCGAACTCTGGATCAGTACCGCCAGGGGCGCATCGAGTTTTCTGGAGACCGCCGCCAGATACCCCGCCAGCAGGTTCGCGCCTTCGCCCACCACGCCGCAGCGCGCCATGTCGGCTTCGAGCCGCGCGATCAGCTCCGGTGCCCTGAGCCAGTCGAGCGCGGCTGTGTGCTCCAGCGCGTCCATCTGCACGCCGTTTTCCTTTGGCGCGAGCGTCGCCCGGATCGCCTCGTCCTGTAGCGTCTCCAGCTTCAGCAGGATTCGCCCAAGGTCGCGCTTCAGGGTGTCTTCCTGTATACCGAGCTCAACCGCCGCGCTCTTCAGGTACAAACCCCGTGCCTTCGCGCTGTACACGTCGAGCGTATCGACGTGGTACGCATCGCCACGCCGTACCTGTGCATTCACCCGCATCTGCTCCGGGCCCAGGTTCTTCTGCCAGCCGCGGATGCGCCACACCCGTTCTACGAACGTGAACAGCAGTTCGCCGCCTTCCGTCTGCTTCACGTCGGGATCGCCTACTGGCGCGGGCTGCACCTCCTCTTTAGCCGCCATCGCCGTGACTGGCGTCACCGCAGCCCCAGCCGCAGTAATAGCGGCTAAGGAAGAGGGCGGTTTAACGTCCTTCACGTCATCAACCGGCACCGGTTCAGCCTGCGCCGTTATACCGGAGCGTTTGCCCTTGCCAGCCCATTCCGCCTGCTGCAACAGCAGGCCCAGACTCTTCTCCGTCCCACAGGGACTTCCGCTGGTCGCGGGCTCAACCTTCCTGGCGTAGTCGTTCGCATCCATGCCCTTCGGGAACAGTACGCGCCACGTCCCGATACCGGCCTCATGCAACTCCACGCCCAGCTTTTCCGCTGCGGCGTTGCCCGCATCGTCCCGGTCGTATGCGATCCACACCTGCTCAGTACCATGCCGTTTCAGTGCGTTCCAGTGATCCTGCGTGAACCCGTTCACCCCATACGCGGCGATCACATTGCGGTACCCGGCACACCAGAACGTCAGCGCATCGATGAGCGCTTCGCACACGATCACTTCACGGCTGGCCACCAGCGCCGCCTCATTCCACACACCGGCAAGCGGCAGCGACAGGTACAGATGCTTCGGCTGGCCCGCCGGGATCTTGTGGCCCGGCGCGATCCGTCGCCCGTACATCTGCCTGACGGCACCGGTCTCAAGATCCATCACCGGCACCACCAGACACCCGTTCAGGTGTTCATGGCCCGACTCGCGGTACACCCCAACGCGTTGCAGCTTCGCGCGCACCTCACGGCCTTCCTTCGAATACCCCGGTGGCAGGCGGTATGTCAGGCTCTTGTTGGCATACCCCAGGCGGAACGTGCCGACTACCTCGCCATGCACCAGGCCGCGCTGCGCCAGGTACGCCTGCGCCTCCGGACTCTGCTTCAGGCTCTCGTGATACGTATCCGCCACCTGGCCCAGCAGAACCTGTTCATCGGCATCCGCCGCCAGGGAGGCCAGAGGGCGCGTAAAACTCAGCTTCACACCCACCTTGTCAGCCGCAGCCAGTGGCGCATCGTTACGCAGTAACTGCACCGCGTGCGGCAGCGATACGCCCTGCGTGCGCATGACCCAGTCCAGCACTGTGCCCGACGCGCCACAGCCGAAGCAGTGGTACACGTTCTTCGCCTCCGACACCGACAGGCTCGGCGTGTCCTCTTCATGGAACACGCAGCGCATGACCCAGTCGCGGCCGCGCTTCTTCAGCGTGTGACCCTGCGACTCAACAAGGCGCAGCAGCGAGACCTCGCGCTTTAGGCGCTCCAGCTCCGCTTCCGGGATTCGCGGCATAAATCATCCTTCGGCTAAAAACCTGTCAAGTGACATTGTAGTGGCATAAAATGGAGACTACAATAGAGCAATTCGGCAAGCCGCTTCAGGGAGGTTCTTACAATGACCGCGTTACTTCATTCCTGGTTATGTGAGAACGATATGGAGCAATTTGCTGCTCGTCTGCGGGAAGCGAGGGAAGCCCGTCAAATGACTCAGGGCCGCCTCGCTGAATTGCTGGGCGTAAACCGACGGGTCTACAACAGGTGGGAACGTGCGGGGGCGCTGCCGCAACTGGATGCCGTGGTACGTATGGCTCAGGTGCTACAAATCAGTGTCGATGCCCTGGTCGGCCTGGAGCCACTGGCAGAGCCACGCATCCATAACCCCCGGCTGCATGCGCTGTATGAACAAATGGATTTACTGTCCGATGAGGATCAGCAAGCGTTGATTGTTTTAATGGACAGCCTCGTCAAACGCTCGCAAATGGCCAGGCTGATGACAACCTGATGGCAGGAGAACTGCCAAAGAAGCGCGGGCGGTGAGTGTTTCAGCACTCACCGCCCGCTAACCACAACCAGCTCAACACAGGAGCTCGCCATGGCTGATGCCGATCTTAAACCATCTCCTCACCACCCAGAACGCAGCGCTACCGTCCAGCAGTCTCGCCGCTATCGCTCCCTCTCCACATTGCTCCGCTCTCCCTCCCGCTACAGCGAGCCTGCCTCCTACCCATGGATCAGGATCGCCGGACGCTGGCTCGAACTCGCAGGATTCTCGCCCCATCAGCGCGTCAGAATCGAAGTACAGGATGGCAGGCTTGTCATCACGCCAATTTGACCTCCGCTACAAACAACGAACCCGGCACAGGCCGGGTTCGTTGTTTCAGGGTTTCGGGTCCTGTTTGAACCAGGGACCGAATTTCTCGGGTTCGTCGCTTAGCATTCCCGCCTTGCGTAATGGCTTCGGTAACAAGCGAATATGTATAACCAGAAGAATAATAAAAACTGGAAGACCAATCCAAAGTAATGCAAAACTCTCATTCAACTCAAAAATTTTTCGACTTATCCAGACTGCTACGACCATATATAAACAAGAACTTGCCGTAGCCATTAGGGAAATTACGAACCCGATTTGAATTGTTGCGTAAAATCTCCGCCAGTTCATTTTTTATCTACCGAATAACGGATGTCATTAATCACGCTCGCTCCCTTCGAGCCTATGCCGAACAACAGAATGCCCTGAGTCGTTCCGTAGGGTGCCGCCTGATTGATGAACGGAATCAACGTGTTGTTATTGATGCGTGGCACCGTAACATTGAATATCGAGCCCGGACGGTTCAGTCCATCGGTAACGCCCATCTTGAGCGGGACCGGAGCCTTTAGCGCAAGGATAGAGAACATGAGATTCGCACCATCGTACGTAGCATTACCCCATGTGGGCATCGCTTGATTAAATTCGTAGCGCAATGGATTTACCCCGGGCGAGTTAATGCTGTTATAGCGGTTGTATAACCCATTGGCCCCTTCGACGATATCGCTTAATCCAAAGACAACCATTCCACCGCCGCCCAAAGCACACCCCAACCCACTTGTGCAGAGTCCTGCCCCCGTCTTGGCCGTCACACCGCCAATTGTCACCTTGGCCACATCCTTTGCCACTCCCACCGGATCACTCTTCACGGCATCGCCGATTTTCTGCCCCGGCGTGTAATTGAACAGTCCCGCTTCCTTCTGCCGGTTCACCCAGTCGATTTCCGGCTGCAACTGTGATGCCTCAACCTGGCTGACATAGTTCCTGTTGTACTCGTCGCTGCCCGGCTTGAATTCCGCCCAGCACTTGACCGCAAGACATGCCGCTTTTGTCAGCCGTTCCTCTTCGGCCTTGTCCTTGCCTGCCTTTTTTTCTATTGCGCTTCTCTCATCGTGATGAAGTTGTCGGTTAAAGCGGACACGGCACCCCGACACGCCCGCCGTTGCCGGTATGGTTTTTTCCCTGACGCAACAGTCACTTGCAGTACGTTTTTGCCCGACGCTGTCCGTTGCCAGCATTTTTTTGCCCCGACGCGGTTTTGTGCTAAAGAAGCGAGTTTGCCAGAGGCGTCATTTTTGAGGAGCGCTGGTTAGCATGTCGAAGTCACTGGAGCCGCCTGGTTTGCCGGCGTCCGCAGGGCGACGGCAAACCAGGCGGAACATGGCCGTCGCCAGCCTCACACGCCAGGAGCTGGCCACCGCCCCATGGCGGGCTAAAGAAGAGACATGCGAAGAGCCATGCCCTGGTCCAGGGTTCTGGCCTGGCGCCTGCACACCACCACGCTGAAACCCGTCAGGGCCGCGCGCAGCGCGCCGCAGGGAAGCCTTGACGGAGGAGGGTGTGCCACGCTGGGCAATGCGGTGCAAGCCGTCAGTGTGGCTTGCAGCGCATGCAGGGCGGTTTTGATGTTTGGGTTTGATTTCCGCTGCGCAGCAGCGGCAGGACAGGGAGCCCCGTGGGGGCGGACGGGCAGGGCCGGGCGGGGCCCAGTTCCACTCATGGCCGCTTCGCGGCCCCTGATTTTACTCATGCGCGTAGCGCCCGATCCGGGGGGCCGGGGGCCAGTGACATAACGCGAATTATCAACGTTTGCCGGGCCGCCACACCCGGCTGGATTCGTGCCGTGGCGGCCCGGCAAACGTTGATAATTGCCTTTCGCGTTATGTTAAATAGACTGACGGGACCCGAAGGGGCACGGCAGGCTATTTACCCCCGGCCCCCCTCGTTGGCCTCCGGCCGCAGGCCGCACTTTCTCATTCCAGGACACTGTCGGGGCGCATGCCCCGCGCGAATCCATTCGTTACCCAGCTGGGCCGTCCCGGCCCACACTTTTTAATTCCAGGACACTCACGGTGCGTAGGCACCGCACGAACCCCTTCCTCCCCGATCCGGGCCGTTCCGGCCCGGCACTTTTCTATTCCAGGGGTCAGCGGGGCGTAGGCCCCGGTGGATTCTATTGGGCTTCTGTCTTCTATTGGCCCCCTGTCTTGCCATACACGCGCTGCAGGAGCCGCCCCGGCTTCAGCTCTTCTATTTCTGCACGCTGCTCCACCCGCTCCAGCCGCGCCGGATGCGTGGCCGTATGAATCTCCTTGAGCGCCCGGATCGCCACCTGCGTATACACCTGCGTACTCGTCAGCTGCGCATGCCCCAGCATCACCTGCACGAACCTCACATCGGCCCCGTTCTCCAGCATCAGCGTGGCCATCGTGTGCCGGAACAGGTGACACGAGCCACTCTTGTTCACCCCTGAGCACTTGATGTAGTCCGACACCAGTTGCCCCATGCTGCGCAGACCGATCGAATCGCCCGTCAGCGCCAGGAACAGCACCCCCTCATCGTCAGCCAGCGACAGTTGCGGCCTGACCTCATCGAGGTACTTCCTGATCCACGCCAGCGCCCTGTCTCCTATCGGAATCAGCCGGTCCCGCGCGCCCTTGCCCTGGCGCACCATCACCGTGCCACGATCCATGTCCACGTCATGCACATGCAGGCCCACCAGCTCGGCACGCCGGACCCCCGTGCTGTAGAACGTCTCGAGAATGGCCCGGTCCCGGATACCGATGCTGCTCGTCACATCCGGCACATTCAGGATCCGCTCGGCTTCCTCCTCACTCAGGATGTGCCTGGGCAGCCGCTTCTCCATCCTCGGCATGTCGATGTCCGCTGCCGGATTGGAGAGGATCCGGTTCTGCCGCACCAGCCACCGGAACCACAGCTTCACCGGCACCAGCCGCATGTGCTGGCTGCGTCCCGAGAGCGCCTGGCCATCCTTCTTGCGGTACAGGAACAGGTAGCGCTGGTAGCGCTCAAGGATCGGGCGCGTGACTTCCTGCGGACGTGTGACGCCGCGCTCGTCGCACCACGCTATAAATCCACGCAGGTGTATCTCGCGGTGTTCCACCGTGCCTTCGCTGTAGTTGCGCACGCGCATCCATTCGAGGAACGGGCGCATCTGGTGGTACAGGCTTTGGGGATCATCGGCCGGGCCAATCACGGGCAGCGGGGCGCGCGGGGTTGTCTTCTTGTGCATCACGGCCCCTCAATAACGCGGGTATCAACAACGCAGGCTGGAGAAGAAGTTTTTTCCCGGAACAGTGCGTTTTCGCCACTTGCCGCGCCAGATTCCCGCTCTTCCTTGACAGGCATGGTTTTGGGCCCGGTTGAGCAACCCTGACCTGGCCCTGACTTGGGGCTGGCTTGACCCTGACTTGAGGGTAACTTGCGTTCTCCGAACCCTGACTTGCGTTCATCACTGTCGAGTTCTTCAACCTCAACCAGTCCCGCCAGCCTCGGCTCGTCATCGTTCGCGCCGTCATACATCAGCTCGTATTGCAGCAGGTGCCCACGGCTGCCGCCCCGGACCAGCAGGTATTCAAGGTCGGCCAGGCGCGTGCAGTGGATTTTCAGTTGCCCATCACTCCAGCGCGTGTACTCCCTGATGTCGCGCCGCGTAAAGCGCACCTCACGCCGCTTCACATGATCGCGCTCGCCAAGCTCGCCCACCATCGTGTACACCATCTTCAGCAGCCGCCGTGTCTGCGGCGGCAGCTCATCGAGCGTCCTGCCCAGCACCTCATGGGCAATCCGGTTGGCCAGCGCGATATCGTCCTTCGTCACCTCGATGTACGTCAGCGCCTCGCCCCGGTGCGTTACCGTCTGATGCGGCCTCTGGTACTGGTGCAGCAGGGCAATCGAGCGGATCAGCGTCAGGTACTTCATGTGATCACGCCGCATCCGCGTCCTGTCATCCATGAACGTCAGCTGCTCCGCGAACGGATTCACCACGTGCACATTCTTCAGCAGCCTTTGCGCATTGCGGTGCAGCCCAATAATGTGCTGCCGGTCCGTCTCCGCGAGCAACCCCTCCAGCGTCTGCTTCACCCGCTGCCGCGCGTGAATCTCGCGCGTCTGCTCGCGGCTCTCATTGATCGTCAGCACCAGACACCGGTTCAGCAGCTCCTCATCCACATCAATCGCGGTGGTCGTGAGCATCAGCATCACCGGACCCTTCACCGTGTACTGCTTCGTCACGAGGTTGCCTGTCGCCTCGTCCTTGCCCGTGCTCGCTATCGTCAGCTCGCCATCCGACTGCAGCAGCTTCAGTGCATACGCGGCCTGTCTTACGCCTTCCTCCTCGGCAATCGCCAGGATCCGGTGCTGCAAATCCGTCTCGCCCAGGTAGAACAGGCTCTGTCCCGTCATCGCGCTGTACTGGATGCGTTCCTCCTGCGGCATCAGGTCCAGCACCGCATCCATCAGGGAGGACTTGCCCGCCGCGCTCGAACTCTGGATCAGTACCGCCAGGGGCGCATCGAGTTTTCTGGAGACCGCTGCCAGATATCCCGCCAGCAGGTTCGCGCCTTCGCCCACCACGCCGCAGCGCGCCATGTCGGCTTCGAGCCGCGCGATCAGCTCCGGCGCCCTGAGCCAGTCCAGTGCCGCCGCGTGTTCCAGCGCGTCCATCTGCACGCCGTTTTCCTTTGGCGCGAGCGTCGCCCGGATCGCCTCGTCCTGTAGCGTTTCCAGCTTCAGCAGGATTCGCCCAAGGTCGCGCTTCAGGGTGTCTTCCTGTATACCGAGCTCAACCGCAGCGCTCTTCAGGTACAAACCCCGGGCCTTCGCGCTGTACATGTCGAGCGTATCGACGTGGTACGCATCGCCGCGCCGTACCTGCGCATTCACCCGCATCTGTTCCGGGCCCAGGTTCTTCTGCCAGCCGCGGATGCGCCACACCCGTTCCCCCAATGTGAACAGCAGTTCGCCGCCTTCCGTCTGCTTCACGTCGGGATCGTCCACTGGCGCGGGCTGCACCTCCTCTTTAGCCGCCATCGCCGTGACTGGCATCACCGCAGCAACAGCGGCCAGGGAAGAGGGCGGTTTAACGTCCTTCACGTCATCAACCGGCACCGGTTCAGCCTGCGCCGTTATACCGGAGCGTTTGCCCTTGCCAGTCCATTCCGCCTGCTGCAACAGCACCCCAAGGCTCTTCTCCGTCCCACAGGGACTTCCGCTGGTCGCTGGCCCAACCTTCCTTGCGTAGTCGTTCGCGTCCATCCCCTTCGGGAACAGCACGCGCCACGTTCCGATCCCTGCCTCATGCAGTTCAGTCGCAAGCTTCTCCGCCGCAGCGTTGCCCGCATCGTCCCGGTCGTATGCGATCCACACCTGCCCAGTGCCGTGCCGTTTCAGTGCGTTCCAGTGGTCCTGCGTAAATCCATTCACTCCATATGCGGCAATCACATTGCGATACCCCGCACACCAGAACGTCAGCGCATCGATGAGCGCCTCGCACACGATCACTTCACGGCTGGCCACCAGCGCCGCTTCATTCCACACACCGGCAAGCGGCAGCGACAGGTACAGATGCTTCGGCTGGCCCGCCGGGATCTTGTGTCCCGGCGCGATCCGTCGCCCGTACATCTGCCTGACTGCGCCCGATTCCAGATCCATCACCGGCACCACCAGACACCCGTTCAGATGCTCATGGCCCGACTCGCGGTACACCCCGACGCGTTGCAGCTTCGCGCGCACCTCACGGCCTTCCTTCGAATACCCCGGTGGCAGGCGGTATGTCAGGCTCTTGTTGGCATACCCCAGGCGGAACGTGCCGACTACCTCGCCATGCACCAGGCCGCGCTGCGCCAGATACGCCTGCGCCTCCGGACTCTGCTTCAGGCTCTCGTGATACGTATCCGCCACCTGGCCCAGCAGAACCTGTTCATCGGCATCCGCCGCAAGGGAAGCCAGAGGGCGCGTAAAACTCAGCTTCACGCCCACCTTGCCGGCCGCAGCCAGTGGCGCATCGTTACGCAGTAACTGCACCGCGTGCGGCAGCGATACGCCCTGCGTGCGCATGACCCAGTCCAGCACCGTGCCCGAGGCGCCACAGCCGAAGCAGTGGTACACGTTCTTCGCCTCCGACACCGACAGGCTCGGCGTGTCCTCCTCATGGAACACGCAGCGCATGACCCAGTCGCGGCCGCGCTTTTTGAGCGCGTGACCCTGTGACTCGATCAGGCGCAGCAGCGAGACCTCGCGCTTTAGGCGCTCCAGCTCCGCTTCCGGGATTCGCGGCATAAATCATCCTTCGGCTAAAAACCTGTCAAGTGACATTGTAGTGGCATAAAATGGAGACTACAATAGAGCAATTCGGCAAGCCGCTTCAGGGAGGTTCTTACAATGACCGCGTTACTTCATTCATGGTTATGTGAGAACGATATGGAGCAATTTGCTGCTCGTCTGCGGGAAGCGAGGGAAGCCCGTCAAATGACTCAGGGCCGCCTCGCTGAATTGCTGGGCGTAAACCGACGGGTCTACAACAGGTGGGAACGTGCGGGGGCGCTGCCGCAACTGGATGCTGTGGTACGTATGGCTCAGGTGCTACAAATCAGTGTCGATGCCCTGGTCGGCCTGGAGCCACTGGCAGAGCCACGCATCCATAACCCCCGGCTGCATGCGCTGTATGAACAAATGGATTTACTGTCCGATGAGGATCAGCAAGCGTTGATTGTTTTAATGGACAGCCTCGTCAAACGCTCGCAAATGGCCAGGCTGATGACAACCTGATGGCAGGAGAACTGCCAAAGAAGCGCGGGCGGTGAGTGTTTCAGCACTCACCGCCCGCTGACCACAACCAGCTCAACACAGGAGCTCGCCATGGCTGATGCCGATCTTAAACCATCTCTTCACCACCCAGAACGCAGCGCGACCGTTCAGCAGTCTCGCCGCTATCGCTCCCTTTCCACATTGCTTTACTCTCCCTCACGCTACAGCGAGCCTGCCTCCTACCCATGGATCAGGATCGCCGGGCGCTGGCTCGAACTCGCAGGATTCTCGCCCCATCAGCGCGTCAGAATCGAAGTACAGGATGGCAGGCTTGTCATCACGCCAATTTGACCTTCGCTACAAACAACGAACCCGGCACAGGCCGGGTTCGTTGTTTCAGGGTTTCGAGTCCTGTTTGAACCAGGGACCGAATTTCTCGGGAGCATCGCTTAGCATTCCCGCCTTGCGTAATGGCTTCGGTAAATGTTTTATAAATATCAGCAGCAGAATAATAAATAATGGAAAGAAGACCAATAACATTGCTTGATTATCACCTAGGTTGAACGTGATACGGCAAATTCCAGCGGCAATAAAAGCCCAACATCCTGCTCCAAACGCCGATGCCAAACAAACTACAAGCCATATCTGAGTGGTCGCATAAAGTCTACGCCAGTTCATTTATTATCCCCGGCATTACGGATATCATTGATGACCGTCACCCCTTTCGAACCAACACTAAAAATCAAGACCCCCTGTGTTGTGCCATACGGCCAAGGTTGTTTAATAAAAGGCAGCAAATTAACATTATTAATGCGCGGCACGGTTACTCCGAACATTGATACAGGTCGATTCAAACCATCAGCAATTCCCACATTTAATGGAACCGGGACCTTCAATGCCAAAACCGTAGCGCCAAAATTAACACTGTCATATACAGTGTCGCCCCATGTAGGGTTCAGTTGATTGAACCCCCATCGCAACGGATTATCCCCGGGGGTATTTACACCGTTATAGCGGTTGTATAAACCACTGCCTCCTTCGACCGCTTCACTCATCCCCATTGTGGCCATCCAGCCACCGACCGCACACCCTAAACCCGTCGTACAAAATGCTCCCCCCGTATTCGCCGTCACCCCTCCAACGACCACCTTGGCGACATCCTTCGCCACCCCCACCGGATCACTCTTCACGGCATCGCCGATTTTCTGCCCCGGCGTGTAATTGAACAGTCCCGCTTCCTTCTGCCGGTTCACCCAGTCGATTTCCGGCTGCAACTGTGATGCCTCAACCTGGCTGACATAGTTCCTGTTGTACTCGTCGCTGCCCGGCTTGAATTCCGCCCAGCACTTGACCGCAAGACATGCCGCTTTTGTCAGCCGTTCCTCTTCGGCCTTGTCCTTGCCTGCCTTTTTTTCTATTGCGCTTCTCTCATCGTGATGAAGTTGTCGGTTAAAGCGGTCCACGTTATACCCTCCAAACGCCCCCGCATTACCCCCAACAGCCGCCCCCGCACCGGTTGCAATGACGTTTGCCACGATATTGCCAAGCGCCTGGTTCATATCCGCATTACCCGTTGGGTCTGAACCTGCAATGGCACCGCCAAGTTGGTTCAGCTTGCCCGCGGCAATCGAGGCGATCCCCGCGCCCGCTGCACCGCCGAGCGCATTGCCGCCCGCAAGGCCGGTCACGAGTGCCGCGCCTGCCGCCTGCATTTCCGCGCGAGCCGTGCCGCCTTCCTTCCACGCATCCATCCCGGCCAGATCGCCGTTGGCCTTCGCCTCGTCGTACTTCGACTGTGCAAAGTCACCAATGCGCCGCGATACCGCTTCACCGGCAGCGCTGGCCGCCGCCATCATGTCGGCCTGGCGGTCGAGCAGGTTGTTTACGTCGGGCAGTTTGGCAACGGTGCCGTTCGTGTTCGTTGTATCACGGTTCAGGCTGGCGACGTCCTGCGCCCCGAAGGCGCTCCCCTTGGAGGAGGTCTGGTTCGCGGCATCCTTCACGCTGATGGTGCCCGCGCTAACGCCGCTACGCGTGCTCGCACGGTCACTGCCGCTGTCGTTCTGGCTCAGCATCGGCGCACCACCACCGGCATTCTTCCCTGAGGTATTGCCATGCGTGCGGTAGTTCGCGCCGCCGTCGCCGCTCGTCACGCCTGCGCTGAAGCCGCCCGAGTGCGCGTCATAGCGGGACTGGTTCTGGATATCGCTGAAGCTCAGCGTGCCCGTGGACAGGTTGTTCTTCGACGCATTGGCATCGCCCGCGATCACCGCGCCCCTGAGGTCGGTATGGCCTTTGACATTGATATTGAACCCGCCATCGCCCGCCTGGATGCCTGCCTGTTTGTTCACGCCCGCGTAGCTGCCGTTGGCGTTCGCGTGGGTATGGCTGAAGCTCGCGCTGCCGCCGCCCTGGCTGATCGAAAATCCACCGCCCGTGCTCTCCCGATGGGCCGCGCTGGACATCGTGTCCTGCACGCTGGCGATGTTCAGGTTGCCGCCGATATCGGCGTTCACCTGGGCACCCTTGACGTTAGCCCCGATGATGTTGGCGTCGCCCCCTGAAATGATCGTCGCGGTATTGGCCGCTGTCACCTGTGTGTTGTTCTGCATGGTGGTATCGCTGTTGCCATTGCCGTGCGCCTTCGACATCGACGCATCGACACTGAAGCCCTGCGTGCCATAGGCGATGCCCACGCTCGCGCTGCTGGATTCGTTGCTGCTGCGTGTCGAGCCGGTATCGGTCGTGTTCACGAGATTGAGCTGGTTCCTTGCTGCGAGGATCACGTCGTTTGCGTTCACGTTCGAACCTGCAACTGTCAGGTTGCCGCTTCCCGGCGTGCCGTCGCCGGTAGCGACGAATGCTGCCGTGCCGCCCGCAGTGGCACGTGAGCCGCGACGGGTTGTGCTGCCTTCTGTGTAGGTATTCTTGCTGCGGCTGCTGCCGTAACTGAGTTCGATCTTTCCTTCGGGCTTGTTTCCGTTGGCCATGTCGCCCAATGCGTTGCCGGCCGCACCGGCCGCATCAATCGCGCCGCTTGCTGCCGCCAGGCCATGCAGTGCCGCCGCGCGACCCTCCTGGCTATGGCTTGCTGCGTGCGCCTGGTCCACCGTGTTGGAAACCGCATCAATCATCGGGGCCTTGATTGCGAGGGTAAAGCCACTCTGTTTGACCTCATGCGTCTCGCCGTGGCGCCTCGTATCGACGGCGGAGTCAAGCGTGACGTTCGCGCCTGTGCCCGTCACGTTTTGCGCTGCGATCAGATTACTGCCCGTGACGTGCAGGTCCTTGCCTGCGGTGATGTTCAGACTGCCATCGAGCGAGCCGACCGTGCTGCCCGTGTTCGTGACCTGTGTGGTATTGGCCGTGTCGGTCTGCGTCTTGCTGCCCACCGAAATGCCGATCCCGCCGCCGGTGCCAAGGCCGGATTCGTGCTTCCGGTAGTAGCCCGATGTGCCCTGCGTGTCCTGCGAGGTCGTGATATTCATATTGCCTGCTGCTGCCAGATTCACGTCGTGCGTGCCGGCGATGGTCGAACCTTTCACACTCAAGTCCTTGCCCGCGCTGAGCGTGACCGTATCGCCGGACACGGTGCTGCCCATGCTGATGTTCGCTTGCGTGTTCTGCATCGTGTCGGTGGTCGAGCCATGTACAAAGCTGCCACGCTTCGATTGGCTAGCCGAGTACGAATCGTGTTCTTCGTGGCTTTCGTTGAGGGTCACGTCCCCCGTGGCCGCGATGGTTGCTGCGCCGCTGCCTGCTGCCAGCGATGAACCCGTGAGCGTAACGTGACCTCCGCCGGGATCGGTGCCCAGGGCTGCGAGCGTGGCCTTGCCGCCCGCGCTGATGTGGGTTCCGGCTGCCTGCTCGTCGTAGCTGCGGTCGGCCTGCTTGCGGGTTTTGTCGTCCGCCGCGACATTGTTGTAGGTCGCGGTATTCGTGACGCTCGCCGCCGTCAGGTTGCCGCCCGCGATCACCGCCATGTCACCCCCCGCGCTGAGCGTCGCTCCCTTGAGCGTCGTATCGTTGCCGCTTTGCGCCGCGAGACTGCCGCGAGCGCTGATGCCGCTGGTCTGGTTGAGCGTGCTGCTGGCTTCCCAGTGATGGTTCGCATTCTTCGTTACCGACTGCGATGTCTTCGACTGCACGGTATCCACCGTGATGTCGTGTCCTGCCGCGATCTGTGCCTTCCCGTTTGCAGCGATGCTTGTACCGTGAAGCGCGAGGTCATTGCCCGCCACGACCAGCAGATCACCGGTCGATGCAATCGTGCCTTGTGCTCCGAGCAGACTCTGGCTGACCTTGCTGTTGCCGGCCGCCGAACTGACGCCTACGGTATCCACTAGCGTCGTGTTCACGATGTCATGACCGGCGAGCACGGCAACCCGGTTACCGGTGATGCGTCCCGACGCGTTCACCACGTCATTCGTCGCGGAAACCAGGGTTGTGCCGGTGTCTGTGCTGCTGCGGATCGAGCCGCCCCGGTTCAGGATGCTGGTCGCAGCGACAACAGTTTGTGTGCCGCCCTTGATCACGCCGGAGTTCGTTGCGCTGCCGGTGGCGTGTATTTGCACATCATCGGCTGCGATCAGCGCACCGGTCGGTTGCAGGTCGTTCGCGTGTGTCCGTGCCAGATAGACGACCGGTGCCAGCACCTGCTGCGTGCTGCCGTCCGGCAGCGTCACCGTCTGCTTCACCAGCCAGACGATATCGCTGGTAAGCGCATCCATTTGCGCCGCAGTCAGCGCCAGGCCCGGTTCAAGATTGAATGCCTTGGCGACATTCACGCCGTTGTTCATCAGCGCGCGGTACTCGTCCTCGTTGCTGGTGTAACCCTGCAGAGAGGCGCGCCCCGTGAGCTGCGTGATCTGGTTGCGCACCCGCTGCTCTTCATATACGCCATCGCCCAGCCTCTTGATGGTCTTCGACGGGTCGAGGCCGAGCGCCCTCAGCATGTAGTCGCTCGAGATGAAACTCGTGTAACGCGTCAGTCGCGGATCGGTAACGACGAGATATGACGCGCCTGGGGCCGTGTTGAGCGTGTACAGTCCGCTCGATGGCAGCGTGATGCTGAGCGCGCCGCCCGGCCCGGCAATCGACTGGGGTGCGTTAATGGTCTGCGTTTGTCCCGTGGCGAGGTTGACGGTCTGTGCGCCCGTCCCTGTGATGCCGCCCACGGTGCCGTTCGCACCTAGCGTGCCGCCTGTGGCGCCGGTCGCGGAGTTCGCCGCCGCCACGTTCGTGTTGTTGATATCGGTCGCGTTGATCCGCACCGAATGGTTCGAGATGATCGTGCCGCCTGTGCCGCCCATTGCGACTGGCGACAGGACAATCGATGGCTCGACCACGGTGCCGACATCGCGCGAAATATTTTCGTTCCATGCGTAGGTCGAAACGATGTCCTGCTTCTGGTACTGGTAGAGCGTCTGGCCGAGGTTGTTGACGAGTGTCCCGCCATAGTTGCCGCTCGCCACATCGCCGCTCGCGTGGGTGCTGCCGATCTGGATCGAGCCACGTGCGCCGATGGCGCTGAAGGCGTTGTTCAGCATGCCAACGTTGGCGAGCATCATGTTGCCGCCTGTCATGATCTGCGCCTGCTGCGCTTGCGGGCCGCTTACCTGGTCTTGCTGCGTGGTGGTGGTCGTGTCGCGTGCGATCTCGACGCGCTGGTAACCCTTATGCGCGTCGTTGCGCGATGCGTATTCGGTGCCGGGATCGTAGTTGACGTTCGGATCGTAGCTGTCCCAATAGCGGGCGGTGATCGTGCCGTCAGGGTTGGCTTTCAGCGTGTTGTAGTAGATCGTCTGCGGCTGGCCGTTGATGTTCACAACCAGCATTCTGTCGGTCGCATTCGGACCGGATGTCTGCGACACAACATCTGCGCTGGAGAAGGTTGTGTCGAGCGGCGCACGATAGCCGTTGTCCCACATGGCCTGCGTACAGTAACCCTTGTCGGCATTCGTCGTTGTACAGGCCATGTACTTCGAGCGCTTGGTCTGGTGGACCGTATCGACACCGGTTGTCACCGTCTCGACCGTCGGCGCGGGGCGCGTGTTGGTTAGCGTTTGCGTGGCAATCTCGATGTTGCCTTGTGCCTCAATGGTGGACTGATCGTTGGTGACGGCGTGGCTGCGGTTCGCTAGCACGCCGTTCGCGTCGCGGGTGGCGTCCGCTGCAAGGTTGATCTCAGCCAGGCTGAAGAGGTTTGCGCCACCTGTGTTGGAGATATCGCCAGGCGAGTACAGATTCAGTTGTGACGCAGCGGCCATCACAGCGGCCGCGCCGGTGTTGACGATAGAGTGGCGGGCGTTCAGCGTAACCGTGTTGCCGATGATGGCTGCCATGTTGATCAGCGATCCGCTGTGTGTCGCAACGGTGTTGCCTTCGATGCGGCCTTTGTTGGAGATCGCGTTCTCGACATTGAGGGTCGTGGTCGACGCATTCAGGCCTGCACCCACCTGGTTGTCGATGTTCGCCGCGTTCACCGTTAATGCATTCACTGCACTGAGCGTGCCCTGGTTCGTGAAGCTGCCCGCAATCGTGAACGTCAGATTGTGGTTAGCCTGAATCCGATTGCTTCCGGTGAGCGTGTAGTTGCCGTTGACCGTGACCGCACCGTCATTCCCGGCGATGATCCGGCCATCGCCCGTGAGCTGGTTCGTCGAGACCGACAGATTCTGGCCGCTGCCAATCGCGCCATTCTGGTTCGCCAGCGTGCCCGTATTGACGGATACCGAACCGCTGCTGCCCGTGTCGTTGCCGATGCGGCCCGACGTGTTGTCGAGCGAGGCCGCATTGAGCGCAATCGCACCGTTCCCGTAGATCGAACCGCTTGCATTGACGATGCCTGCGTTGGGGCCGTTGAGCGTGACGCTGTTCGAACCTGACAGGGTGGCGTGGGTGTTGTCCGCGAGCTGTGTAATCTCAAGCGTGAGGTCATGGCCTGACACGAGCTGCGCGCCGTTGGTGTTCGACAGCGTGTCCGCTTTCACGGCCAGATCGCCGTTGCCGCCGATGGTGCCTGCACCCGCGACGCCGCCCGTATTGCTGTTCGTGACGGTGGCCGCGCTGACGCTCGTCGCACCCGAGCCGGTGTTCGCAATGCGTCCGTTCGTGTTGTCGAGCGATGCGCCCGAGACAGCCAGCGTTGCAGCGGCGTTGTCTACCGTCGCGTCAGCCTCGATCTGTCCGCCCGTGTTGTCGATAGCGCCTTGCGCAGACACGGAGACAGTGCCGCTGCCCTGGACCAGGCCCGCCCGGTTATCGAGCTTGCTGGCGGACTGCACCGTAGCCGCGCCGCCCGCCGTGACGGTGCCGCCCGCATTGCTAATGCTGCCACCCGACACCGACACCTTGCCGTTGCCACCTATCAGGCCATGGGCCGTATTAGAGATCGCGCCGCTGGCGGCAACCGTCGTCATACCGGTACCGCCGTTGGCGATGGAGCCGCCCTGATTGGCAACCGATTGCGCGGAGACGGACAGCGTATCGTCCGCCTGGAGGGTGCCGCCCGCGTTATTCAGCGCGCCCGTGTCCGTTAGCGAAACGCTCCGTGCGCCAATATGGCCGCCCGCGCTGTTGTCCAGCGAGGCGACGTGGAGTGTCGCACCTGTCTGTGCCGCCAGCGTGCCGCCACGGTTCGATACGGCACCCGAATGGAGATCGAGTGCACCATTTGTCGCAATCGTGCCGCCGCTGTTCGAAAGCGTAGCGGTATTGACCGACAGCGTACCGGTGCCGGAGCTGGCAATCGTTCCGCTGTCGTTAATGAGCGTAGCGGGGCTGAGCGCCACGCTGTCGCTGTTGGTCTGAAGCATGCCGCCTGAATTGTCGAGCGTCCCGGTTACATCGACGGTCGTCGCGCCGGTGCCGGTCTGTGTGATGCGGCCGCCGTGGTTGGCCAGGTTCGCGGCATGCAGCGCGAGCTGGTCTGCATTGAGGTGCCCGTGGCTGTTGTCGAAGGTGGCCGCCGTGAGTGTCACAAGATGACCTGCCGCGAGGGTATTCGCATTTGTCAGCGTCGAACCTGCGGCCAGCGTGACATTGCCGTTCGCCGCCAACGTGCCACGGTTGAACAGTGTCTGCATGGCGCGGGCCATCAGCGACTGCACCGCCGTGATCGAACCCGCGTTCGAGATCTGAGCGGCCTGCACGTCCACATTGCCGTTGCCACCCATAGCGCCACCTGCGCCGTTGTTCAGCAGGCCACCCACCGCCAGCGTCAGGGCATCCGCGCCCAGCGCTGCAACATGACCTCCCGTGTTGTCGAGCGAACCCGCATTGACGAAGAGGGCGCCTGAGGACTGCAGCGTGCCGCTTTGGTTGTGCAAGTCACCTGTTGCTGCGACGTTGAGCGTACCGTTCGAGACGATTTGCCCGTTGCGGTTGGACAGTGCGCTCGCCGTGATGGTCTGCGCCCCGCCCGAGGACAGTGCACCGCCGTCGTTCGTGAGCGCCCCGGAAGCGCGCGTGTCCAGCGCGGTTCCCGCCGTCACCGTTGCGCCCGCCAGGTTCAGGTCGCCGCTGCTGGCCGTCAGTGCCAGTGCACCGCTGGCCGAGGTACGACTGCCGGCGAGATTGACCGATGCGCCGTTCAGCACGGCATTCCCACCCGCTGCATTGCGGCCGGTCGCGGCCAGCATGCCGCCCACCGTCGCCGACAGGTCACCGGACTGTGCGAGGCTGCCGTCCCCGTTCACGCCTGCGCCAAGCGTGCCGGTCGAGGCGATGCTGCCCGCCTTGACCATCGTGTTCTGCCGCGCGGCCAGCATGCCGCTGTTTGTCAGTGCGCCCGATGTGTGCGCCGTGACATTCTGTTGCGCGTAAGTGGTCCCGTTGTTGTCGATACCGCCTGCTGCGGAGAGCGTCATGTTGCCGCTCGCGTTGGTCTGCCCGGCTAGGATGAGCTTGCCCTGCGTCGTCAATGTCAGATCACCCGACTGTGCAGCCAGCACGCCTTGGGTGGACACACCGACACCGTGTTCGGTGCCCACCAGAATGATCTTGTTCGCGTACATACCGCCAAGCTGGCTCACGTCGATCGAGACACCCGACGTCTGAGCATCGCCCGCGATAGGCGTTGCATTGAGCGTGTCATGACTGATACGGTTCGCACCGGTCACGACATTCAGGTTCTTCGCATAGATGGCTGCGTTCGCCTGCACGGCGCGGGACAGCAGGTCAACCTGATCGGTCTCTCCCGCATTCAGCCCTGCGCCCTGCACGATGATATGGCCGCCCGTCACGTTAAAGCCCGAGAGCGAACCGTCCTGTGCAAAGTTCGGCGTGCCCGTGGTGAGAATGGCTCTGGACGTATTGATAAAGCCACCACCGTTCACGGAAATCCCGCTTCCGTTTGCGATGACGACCTCCGCGCGCGGGCCCGCCACTTCCAGAGCCCCGTTGATCTGGCTCGCCGCGCTGCTGTTCACCTGGTTGACAATGACGCGCGTGGACTGGCCGGGGCCGAAGTTCGGATTCCCGTTAATCATGCCTGCTTGCTGCGTCTGCACGATCACCGGGGAGTTGTTCAGGATCGCGCCTTTCGACGGCACGTCGAACCGGCCATAGGTATTCATCGACACACCCGCACCCGAGGGCCGGTTGATGTTCACCTGATCGAGGCCATTGCGTGTCTGTACGACCGAAGGTGCCTGTGCGCCGCCCGGAACAATCTGTGCGCCCGACAGCGATGGCAGTGCGCCAAGGAGCGCGAGCGTGGCGAACGCAAGCTGCCGCAGCGAAAAAATCACACCCTGTGATTTTCCGCTGCTTGCCGTGGTCTCTCCCGCCTGTTTGCCCGTTGCCGTAGCGGTTTCCTCGACGGCGACAAGCATTCCTCTCAGTCGGCTGTAAACCAGCCGGTAGGTCTTCCGATTCATTCTTATGCTTCGTATTACGGATTATTAACCGGCCGTAAACTAGCGGAAATCAGGCAAACGAATTGTCAACACTTTGCAAAAATTCGCCATGCTGCAACGTTTTTATTAAATCGTACTTGTCCTATAGAGCATCAGCGGGATATCGCGTTGCCTGAGCGGGAAAAAAGCCTCGCTGTGAGACAGGCTGAACAGCCAGACCAATGGGGCGTGATCAGCGGCTCGGAATAGACGTGTCGGGAGACACCGGCCACCGCAAGGTGACGCCGCGCCACGCGAGTCAAACAGAAACGAGGGCCGGTGCGGCTTCCCATTGGCCCATTGGCCCATTGCCGTCTGGCCTAGCGCGTGGAATTCATCCGGAAATAAGCGTCCAGCAACGAGCTTTTATAAACCACACCAGCGAGTTTCGGTTGCGCGGCGCTCTCGATGACAGGCAGGCGTTCGCCTTGAAACGCCATGAAATGTGCCAGCGCCGCACTCAGTGACATATCGGGCGTGAGCACATCAATCGGCGGCTGAAGATAATCGGCGGCGCTCTTGTGGCTGGTGTCGCGTTTTTGCAGGAGGTCCGAGGTAATGTCCTTGAGCGCGACAACCCCGAGCAAATTCCCCTCGTCGCTGGTGACGTACAGATATTTCACGGGGTACTCAAGAAACACGCGGGTCATCTCCGTCACGCTTGCGCTGGGCGGCACCACGGTTTGCGCCGCGCGGATCAGTTCGCGCATCTGCGTGGCGCGCAGCCGCATTTGCGCCTGCTCTTCGCGGTTGCGGTGCAGCGTGATTTCGTACATCGAGGTCTTGCCAATTGCCCGCGCGACAAAATACGCCATCACGCACGACAGCATCAGCGGCAACACCACCTGATAGCTCAACGTCATCTCGAAGATCATCAGAATGGCCATCAATGGCGCCTGGGTGGCCCCTGCGAGAAACGCGCCCATGCCGACCATCGCATAAGCAAACGGCAGCGAGGTCGCATGCGGCCACAAGGCGTGCAGGCCTGCGCCAAAGAGCGAGCCGAGCACCGCGCCGACGAACAGCGTGGGCGTAAAAATGCCGCCCACGGCACCCGAACCCACCGTGGCGGCGGTGGCGATCAGCTTGAACATCAGCACCACCACGAGCGCGTTCCAGGTCCAGGGCGAATGCAGGATCGAATTGACGACGCTATAGCCATTGCCCCAGACCTCGGGTGTCCATACCGAGAGCAGGCCGACGGCCAGCCCGCCTAATGCCAGCCGCAGCGGCAAGGGCAGGGGCAAACGGTTAAAAACACTTTTCGAGCGCTCCAGCAGCCGCAGGAACTGGGGCGCTGCCACGCCACACAGCACACCGAGTGCGACGAAGAACAGCACTTCGAACCCGGTGACGGTGGGAAACACCGGCATCTCGTAGGGGGGGCGGTAGCCGGCGAACTCGCGCATCGTAATGTTGGCGACCACCGAGGCCACGAGGACGGGGCCGAAACTTTCCATGGCGATGGAGCCCAGCACGATCTCCGTGACGAAGAACGCGCCTGCAATCGGCGCGTTATAGGCGGAGGTAATGCCCGCCGCTGCGCCGCAGGCGACTAGCAGGCGCAAGCGCGCTGGATCGAAATGCACCCAGCGTCCGACCAGCGATGCGCACAGCGCCGCGAGCTGGACCATCGGGCCTTCGCGGCCAATCGAGCCGCCGCTGGCGATGGTGAAGAGCGATGACAGGCTGCGCCACAGGCTGAGCCGCACCGGGATCACGCCGTCGCCAATGGCTACGGCTTCCATGTAATCGGTATGGGCTTTTTTATCGGTGCCGCGCCGTGCGATGAGCAGGATCAGGCCCGCGATCAGGCCACCCGCCGCAGGCAGCCAGATGCGAGTGCTCCAGGGCAGACGCCGGGCCATTTCGACGAGGCTGCCCGAACGGCCCGAGACAGCCTGTTGCAAGAGCGCGATGCCTTCGCGGAAAGCCACCGTGGCAAACGCTCCCAGCACCCCCACGATGGCGGACCATAGCAGCATCGTGTGGGCATCCGAGAGGCGAAAGAGGAAACGGGTGCGGGTGCGCAGCTTGAGCAGGAATGAAAGCACGGGGACGGCAGCAGGTGGGTGGCATCGGGCGCAAGAATAGCACTGGCGGTGGCGCAGGCCGTGCGGCAAGGTGCTCGGGTGTGAGCGAAGGCCAGGAAATGTAAGTCCGGGCTGTCTAAATGGGGGAGCCGTAACTTTTAAAGGGGGTATTTTTTCGACACTTCGACACTTCGACACTTCGACACATATCCCATTGCCATCATTGGGCTACCCATTTGCAGAACGTAGAACAGGCCTCCCGCCGTCTGAAAGTTTCCCCTCCCGATCAGTCATTCATTCACCGATCCACCGACCCATTTATCCCAGCAGCCGTTGTACCGCCCAGGTGAGGCCCAGCCCGCCGAACACTAGCCAGCCATACAGGATCAGACCGGTCGTCAGCGCTCGTGGCCCGGCCTCACGAATCTGCGAGAAGCGGGTTTCGATTCCGAGTGCGGTCATCGCCATCGTGAGCGCGAACGTATCGAGCAGATTTAACGTCTGCGTGGCGCTGCTGGACAGCAGATGCAGCGAATTCACGCCAACCAGCGCCAGAAACCCCAGCGCGAACCAGGGTACCGCCAGCTTGCGCGTGTCGTTCCGGCTGGGACTTGCGCTGGCTTCTGCACCCGGCCCGGCTTCGCGCCGGGCCTGGCGGCTGAGCCATACGCCTAGCACCAGCAGCACGGGCACCAGCAGCATCACGCGCGTCATCTTCACGATCGTGGCGATATGCGCTGCTTCGGCGTTGACGTTGCTGGCCGCACCGACCACCTGCGCGACCTCGTGAATCGAGCCGCCAAAAAACAGTCCCGCGCCGACAGTATCCAGCGGCAGCCAGCCTGCGCGAAACAGCAGCGGATAGGCAAACATGGACAGCGTGCCGAACAGCACGACACTGCCGATGGCCACGGCGCTCTTGTGCGGTTTGGACTGAAGCGTGGATTCGAAGGCCAGCACCGCCGCCGCGCCGCAAATGGCACTGCCAGCGGCGGTGAGCAAGGCGGTATCGCGGTCCAGCTTCATGAGCTTCATGCCCGCCCAGGTGCCGATGAAAAGCGTGCTGACGACGACCAGCAGCGAGACCGTCAGGCCAGGCAGGCCCACCTGGGCAACTTCTTGCAAGCTGATGCGCAAGCCGAAAAATGCGACGGCGAGGCGCAGCAGCCGGCGTGCCGAGAAATTCACGCCAGCCGCCCAACTGGCGGGCAGGCCATCGTTGAGCACGTTGCCGTAGAGCGCACCGGCGACGATGCCGATAATCAGCGGGCTTAAGCCAAGCCCGCTGATTATCGGCAGCGCGGCGATCTGAGTCACCGCGAGGGCGAACAGGGCGACGAAGAGAATGCCGTTGAGCTGTCCCCGGAACGAAGGCGCCGCAGGCAGGGAAACCTTGGAACGCGCGGGTTTAGCCGCGACAGCGGAAATGGAAACGGAAGCGGAAGGGGAAGGGGAAACGGAACCGGAACCGGTGCGGACCGGGAGGGGAGCGGGGGACATGACAGTGAGCTTGGGGGACGAGACGGGATCAATGGGAGAAGGTTTTTGACGGGCCTCATCCTAGTTTGAATAGCGGGAGATGAAAAATTGTGATTGGCGAGGTAAATCATCGGAAATTCAGATGATTCAATCTTGAATTAATTGAATTGGCGATGATTGTGGCTAGGGTATCCAGGGCAAGGCAACGCTTTGGGCATGGCTTAGCCGAATGTCGGCGGGCGCATGCTGATGGGGCGTTTTAATGGAACGTTTCAGACCGGTGGGTGACTGAGTCCGGCGGTGGTGGGTAACCGCGCACGGGTTTTGTGCTTCGGGGGGCTTGACGGCCCAGTTTAGACCGTGGGGCAAACAGTGGCGGTGATTCAATACGATTACATATAAATGGAGAGATAAATTATGGGACTGGGTTATTCCAAGCCGGCCGGGTATGTACTGCTATCTGTCAGAAATGGACCAGGCGATTGCATGTCAGGAAATAACCGGGAGTCCTTTTTCAATGGGAATCGGGTTGAGCAGGCCGATGCAACCGGGTTGCGCCGGCAACAGGAACAGATTCAGACAACAAATTTTGTGCATGACAGCCGTTCCGTCCAGGTGATGGATGACAATCCGGACAGTATGGGAACGTCAGCCCGCCGTGTTTTAAATTCCAGTCCGCTTGATGAAATTCCGATTGATGAGATTGCGGACAATATGGCCTTGCGCATAAAAATAATGAAGAATCTCCCTGGAGGGAACGCGACATGCGAACAGGGGCTTTTGTGGCTTCAGGACGAAATATCCAGCAGGGTTTTCGAAAACAATGAAGCTAAAAAAGAGGCAACAAAAAGAGAAGTAGCCGAATTTTTATTTGGCAAGGATGGCAACGCGCCACTTTACAGGATGAAAATCTCTGGAACACAAGATTCATATTGCGACGATTTTCGCCAGTGTATCTACGAAGTACTCCAGGAAGCGGGGGATTCAGGAAAAAAAGATTTTATTTTATCTCTGGGTTGTCAATTTCCAGTTTTCAATGATGAAATCGTATCCATGGGTGCGCTGAATTTAAATGCGTGCGATGTCGGCATCGATCATTTTAAAGATGAAAAATCTCTTGGTGCGCTGAATGCCAATGCTGCCGTCATTGATAAATTAAAATTAAAAGTTAAATATCTGGGGGAGAGTAAAAGTGTTTTATCTCAATTGAATGAGCAGCTTTTGCTTGCAAAAAAAAGGCGTGACAGTGTATGGTTGTCGTTTTTCAATGGTGAAAAAATAATTGCTGCTACCAATGAATGTGATCGCCTGGAAAAAGAGATTAAATCAAGATTTCAAGTTCGGGATCTGGCTAAATTTGAAAATCTGAAAACGCTATACATAGATTTTGATCAGGTGACAAAAAATGATAATCTCCATAATGAATCGGTTAGAAAACTGGTAATATGCGAAAGAACTGATTTTTTTGGGGGGATCACTTATTTGAAAGCGTGACGTTTCCATCGGTTGAGGTTTTGCATTTAAAAGGTGTGGAGAAGGTTGCCTGGAGATATTCAACTGAAGAACTTGTCAGGTATGTGTCAAAAACAAAAAAACATTTTCCAAAACTAAAAAAATTGACTTTTTATTATGGGGAATATGGCTTGGAAGAAAATTTGATTAAAAATTTCCCCCAGGAGACTATCCGCTTTTTTGCGGCGGTGTCGCTCAAGCTTGAAGAAATATACAGAATTAAAGTCGAATTCAATGTGCCGCAACTCAAAAACATTGGAATCGCGCCAGATACTCAAAAGTGGAACTTTATTCAGGCCATGACCTGGGAACATTCACCGTTTTGGCGACGTAGTTCTTGGGGGGCCTATAGAAACAGGTATCACTGCGGCGGGTGAAACCTTGCTCTTCGTTCTCCACGGCCGTGTTGACTGCTCTATGTTATGCATACCGCTTTTTATCGGAAAGTATGATATTTAAGCGCGATGACAGTCGATCAGCTTATAACGTTTGCCGCGGTCGCCGAGCACCGCAACATTAGCCGGGCCGCACAGGCGCTGCATTTGTCACAGCCTGCGGTTTCGGGGCAGTTGCGCCAGTTGCAAGAGGCGTTCGGCGAGCCGCTCTATCAACGCGATGGCCGCGGCGTGCGGCTGACAGCGGTGGGTGAACAGCTCGCGCTGTACGCCGTGCGCCTGCGCGATACCTATGCCCAGGTGCGGGCCTACCGCGATGCCGTGCGGGGGCTGGAAAGCGGCACGCTAAAGATCGGCGCCAGCACAACGCCCGCCTCGTATCTGCTGCCGTACCTGATCGCTACTTTTCATCGGCGTTATCCCGATGTGATCTTGCAGACGGCAGGCGGTAACAGCGCCGAGATTACCGGTGCGCTGGCCGCGCTCGATATCGCGCTGGTCGAGGGGCCGGTGAGCGCCAGTTTGCCGTCCGATACCGCCGTTCACGCATGGCGCGATGACGAGATCGTCGCGGTCATGCCACACCAGCATCCCCTCGCGCAACGCCAGGCGAAAGAGCATGAAGGCGAGGGCGAGGGCCCTCCAGGGTTGACGCTGGCGCAACTGGGCGCCTATCCGCTGGTGCTGCGCGAAGCGGGCTCGGGCGTGCGGCAGAGCGTCGAGCAGGCATTCGCCGACAGTGGCCTGTCCATGCGGGTTGCGCTTGAGATTGCCGGTGTCGAAGGCATGAAGGAAGCCGTGCGCGCCGGGATGGGCATTGGTTTTGTCTCGGCGATGTCGATGCGTCACGAAAACCCGGCGCTCCGTTCGTTTTCACTCAGCCCCACACCGTTGATACGGCGTTTTTCGATTCTGGTGCCGCACGCCAGCACGCCATCGCGTGCGGCCGAACGGTTTTTAGCGTTGTGCCTGGACGACGCTTCAAGCGGCTAGAGCGGCTTTTTCACGGCACGCGGGCCCAGAGCGCAGCGAGGACTGCCTTGATCTGCGATCATCCGGGCTTCTCTGCGGTGGGGGTGGCGCTTGACTTTGGCGTAGACCGTTCCGGAGTAGTCCACTCCGCGGTAAACCAGATGGTTTGCTGGATTGGGCCGCGGCCCTGTTGCCACTTCAGTGCGGCCGCGCCAGCGCCTTATCGCAACACGTTGTCCCATGGAAGGAATCTCATGCTTGTTAATCCGTTGACGCTCTCCAGCCTGTCGCTGGCGACGCTATGCGTGGCCGCGGTGCCGGTCGTTTTGTATCGCCGTTTGCGTCGCCCTTACGCGCTGAACTGGCGCGATACCGTCGCGGGGATCGCGGTGTTCGCACTCTTTGCGATGGTGCTTGAGCGCGCATTGAACGACTATGTGCTGCATCAAAACGCCACCACGGCCGCGTGGCTGTCGAATCCGCTCGCGTTTGTGCTGTACGGTGCGCTGGTTGCAGGCGTATGCGAGGAAGTGGGCCGCTATGCCGCCATGCGCCTGATCTGGCGGCGCGCCGGGGCCAGTCCGGCCCCGGCTGCGAGCACGCCGCGTCACACGGATTCAACGGCGCTGGCTTATGGCATCGGCCACGGTGGTGCAGAAAGCTGGCTGGTCGGCGTGCTGGTGCAGGTGCAGTGGATTACGTTCGCGGTGATGGCCAACCGTCACCGGCTCGATGCCCAATTGAGCGATTTGCCGCTTGATGCGCTGATGCGTGTTCACCTGGTTCTGGCGAGCCTGTCGCCTCTGATGGCCGGTTTGTTTGTGCTGGAGCGGTTGGCGGCGCTAGTGTTCCAGATTGGCTTGTCGGTGTTGATGTGGCGTGGCGTGCGCGCAGGCTGGCGCGGCGTGCTGCCGCTTGCCATCGTTGTGCACGCGCTGATCGACGTGCCCGCCGCGATGGTGCAGGCGCGCCTGCTGCCGCTGATCGCCGCGGACGCGCTGTATGTGCTGGGTGCGTTAGGCGTGGCCGGCTGGTTGATCCGGCTGTATCGCCGTCAGCGACAGTCAGCGTAACGGTGACGGGGCATGGCGCAAGGGTGCAATGCTTGTGCGCCGCCCGTTTGATTCACGAATGCACGAGTGCACGACGGCACGACGGGACTCATGGAAGAAGCCTATCAATACGATTGCATCGACGCGGAGATCGAAGCGCTGGCGCGGGTGATTAGCGATCTTTTCCCCGAGCAAACGCAGTTTATCCAGCGCGCCGCTGCGGATCCCGACTCGACGCTCGCGGTCCACTGGATCGCGCTGCGTTTTGGCACGGGCATGCGCCGCATGGTGTTGCATATCGTGATTGCCCCCGCAGCGCTAGCGCGCTATCGCACCCAGGGCCTGGCGGCGCACGGACGCAGTTTTGCCGTGCTGCGCGCTTATGTCGAAGCGGCGCTCGGTTCGCTCGAAGAACAGCATGCCAATGGCGAAACCATTCCGCGCGAAATCACGTTGACGCTAGGCGATGAATTCGCCTGAGGCGCAACCACATGGCGCTGTCAGGCCCATGCGGCAACACGAATGCCGCTGCTGCCGTTGCGATGCCGCTGCGCGTTCAGGACGCAAGCTGATAGACACGGTCAAAGCGGGCGGCCTGGACCACGCCGTAGTCGCCTGGCGCGTACTGCATGACCCAATCGCCCGCGACGCCTTGCAGCACGTCACTGCCTGCCGCTCGCGCGAGCGTGAATGCTTCGTGCATTTGTCGCGCTAGCACGATGGCCGGCCGGTTGCGATAGGCGCCCGGCATGCCAGGCCTCAGCGTGGTTTCAAGCGGGAGATATTTCGCCTCGAAACGCGCTCGCGCAACCACCCAGCGCTCACCGTTTGCGCTGGTGATTAAGGCGTCACCGCAGGCGTAGCGGTTGGGGCCTTCGAGGCTCATCAGGACACCGGGATCAGTGGCAAATTCGACGGTGACGGTTTCGTTTTTGATGACCTGCTGCGCGTGAGGGTCGGTGCGCAGATCAAGGTGCGTAAGTTCGAGCATGGAAGGTCGAGGCCTGAGCGAGCGTGTGATGAAACACACGCAGAAAAAAAGCGGGCAGCTTGTGGTACCGGCTGCCCGTGTGTAGCGTCATGCCTGGTGTTGGTGTTGCGTGTGGCGCGTGCCTCGCGTGCTTTTTAGGGTGGGTTAGGGCTGGGTTAGGGCTTGGATGCGGCTTCGTCTGGGCTGGTTTCAGGCATGGCTTTTTTGCTGCCACCGTGGCGGCCCGAATGCTTCGGATGGTGCATCGGCGAACTCTGCCGGAAGGTTTTATCCGCCAGTTTTTTCTGCTCAGGCGACAGGTTGCTGTAAAGCGGCTCGAATGCTTCAACCAGCTTTTTGGTGCCGTCCGCATTGGTTTGCGTGAGCGCGGCGTAATTCTTCATGTTGTCGAGCGCGGACACATTGGCGTTGCTACGGAGTTGCTGGTAGAGCTTGTCCATGGTTTCGCTGTTGCTGCGCATCACGCCCGCGAAGGCACCCCATAGTGCTTCCTGCTGAGGGGTGATCTTGAGTTGGGTATGCAGATAAGTGATGCGTTTTTCGATGTGAACCCGGTGGTGTTGCGGCTGTGTCTTGTCTGTGGCGGCCACGGCCGAGGTGGCGGCGACTGACGCTGCGGCGGGGGCCGCGGACGTAGCAGAAGTCGCAGAACCCGCAGCGGGCGTGGATTGGGCAAATACGGGGCTCATGACGAGTGAGCAAGCGAGAACAACGAGGCTTTTTTTCATGGAAACTCCTTGTGCTGTTCGAGATTAGGCAAAACAGCCTGTCTGGCATTTTGTCTGGCACCGGCTACCTCAATGGCGCTGTTTTTGCCACGGAGGTAACGCCAGACGAAGGCGGCGGGGCTGAGTTATTTTGCCGCGGGCGTTATTAATATCACGATATCCGTGCGCCGTGAGCGTTTCGAGACAAGGCCGCCTATCCTGGTCGAAGTCCCGGATATCGGGCCCGCAGGGCCTGGGCGGATGATAATTTGCCGGGCGGTTGTGGCCGGTTGTGGCCGGTTGTGGTCTTTTCCCTCTTTTTTTGACTTTCATTGCGTCGCTCATGAGACCTCCGCACCTTGACTCGCTTGACGAACTTGACCGTAACCTGGTGGCGCTACTGCAGGCCAACGCCCGTGAAAGCGTAGCTCAACTGGCGCGGCAACTCGGTGTGGCACGTACCACCGTGCTGGCCCGGATTGCCCGGCTGGAGCGCACGAACATCATCGCGGGCTATAGCGTGCGGCTCGGTCAGGAGGTCCTCGACGCCAGCATTCATGCCTATGTCGGCATTATCACCGCGCCGAAATATGGCGCGGATGTGCAAAAACGTCTGGGCAAGATGCCCGAGGTGCAACAGTTGTGCGCAGTGAGCGGCGAGTTCGATTATGTCGCGTGGTTGCGCGCCAGTTCGCCCGAGCGGCTGAACGACCTGCTCGACCAGATTGGCAGCCTCGCTGGTGTGGAGCGCACCACGACGTCGATCATCCTCTCGCGCAAGATCGACCGCGCTTGACGGGTGGGTTGGTCTTGCTGCGCCCGCCAAGTTTCGTTTTGCCGCATGAACTTCGTTTTAATTTTCGTTTTCGGCAATTCGTCTTGAAAGCTTGTCTGAATGACGAAACTGTTGGTCGAAATGCAGCATTTTAGCGCTAGGTTCCGTCATGTCTTCTCTTTAAACTCCGCTTAAAGCCCGCTACATACCGGCTAGGCAACGGCTAGGCAACGGCCACCATCACAAACAGAAAAAGGAGACGCACATGAAAATCGCCATTGTCGGCGCCGGCCTGATTGGCCAAACCATCGCCCATATGCTGCGTGAAACCGGTGATTACGAAGTCACCGCGCTTGACCGCGATCAGGATGCGCTCGATGCGCTTGCGCTCCAGGGCATTCCGACGCAGCGGGTCGATTCAGCCGAGGTCGACGCCTTGCGCGTGGCCTTGCACGGTTTCGATGCGCTGGTGAATGCCTTGCCGTACTACCTGGCGGTCAATGTCGCCACGGCGGCTAAAGGCGCGGGCGTACATTATTTCGATCTGACCGAAGATGTGCGCGCCACTCAGGCAATCCGCGCCATGGCGCAAGATGCCCCTCAGGCATTCATGCCGCAATGCGGACTGGCGCCGGGCTTTATTGGTCTCGCGGCCCATGAGTTGGCGCAGCGTTTCAGTGACATCCGTGAGGTCAGGATGCGCGTTGGCGCACTGCCGCAGTTCCCGACGAATGCGCTGAAGTACAACCTGACATGGAGCATTGACGGACTCATCAACGAGTACTGCCAGCCATGCGAAGCCATTCGCCAGGGCCAGGTGCAATGGGTGCAGCCGCTGGAAGGGCTGGAACATTTCTCGCTGGATGGGGCGGAGTACGAGGCGTTCAATACTTCGGGCGGGCTAGGCACGTTATGCGAAACCCTTGCGGGCCAGGTCGAAACGCTCGATTACAAATCGGTCCGCTATCCAGGCCACCGCGACCTGATGCGCTTTTTGCTCGAAGAGCTGCGGCTGGGCACTGAGCGCGATACGCTGAAAACAATCTTGCGCCGCGCCGTGCCTTCTACCGATCAGGATGTCGTGCTGATTTTCATCGCGGTCACGGGAACCCGTCAGGGGCGTCTGGTCGAAGAAGTTTTCGCGCGCAAGGTTTTTGCCAAAACCATCTGCGGCATGCCGATAAGCGCGATCCAGATCACCACGGCGGGGGCGATGTGCGCGGTGCTGGATCTGTTCCGCGAACAGCATCTGCCCCAGAGCGGCTTCGTGCGGCAAGAGCAGGTTGGGCTGTCCGCGTTTCTGGCGAACCGCTTTGGGCGGCTCTATGAAGGACATCCGCTGGATGCCAGCGCGATGGTTTAAGGGCTCAGTGATCGAGCATGACAGCGCGAGATCAGGTGCGAGTTAGGCACAACTCAGGCACAACTCAGGCACAACTCAGACGCAACTCAGACGCAACTCAGACGCAACTCAGGCGCGAGACGATGACTCCGGACGGGCAGGGGCTTTTTGCGGAGGAGAGGCATCAGGCCGCTCGCCGGATTTGCCGAAGGTGTCCTGGGCTTCAAGCCACATTACGTTGATGATGCCAAAGCCGAGCGCTACGCCAATCCCGAGAATCCATGTGAAATACCACATTACCTAGTCTCCTTGAATGTCGTGCTGCATGAGGTGGCGCATGGGGCAAACGTATGGGGCAAACGTATGGGGCAAACGTATGGGGCAAACAAGCGCGCCCAGCCTGCCGTATACATCGGCCTCGATCATGACCACAAAGTGCGGACTCTGCAAGAGGGCGTTGTCGTGACATTCAGGCGCAGCCTCTTCCGCTCATGCCGCGCGGGCATGCGGAAGGCAGGTGGCAATCCGGTATGCCCTGAACAGCAGAAGCCTTTACCATGGCGCCTTATCTGCTATTTGCGATGTGTCATGTGTATTCAGGACGACTTCAATGCTGATCAATTGCGCGGCCTATCAGGATGGCCGAAAACTCGCTGATATCGAAATCGACGACATCAGTCTGTACGTTGCTCAACCCGAGTGCTTCGTCTGGGTCGCGCTCAAGGACCCCGGTCCTGGCGAGCTGGCGGTGATGCAGCATGAATTCGGGCTGCACGAGCTGGCCGTCGAAGACGTGCGCAACGGCCGCCAGCGGCCCAAGATCGACGAGTACGGCGACTCGCTGTTCGTCGTGCTGCACACGGTCGAGATGGATGAAGAGGGCGAACTGGTGGCGGGCGAGGTGGATGTTTTCGTGGGTCCGAATTATGTGCTGACCGTGCGCAATGGCACACGCCAGGGTTTTCGGGAGGTGCGTGCACGCTGCGAACGCGAGCCGGAGTTGCTCAAGCAGGGTTCGGCATTCGTGCTGTATGCGCTGGCGGACCACATCGTCGATCGCTATTTTCCGATTCTCGAAGCGCTCGGCACCGAGTTCGAAGAACTCGAAGATCGCATTTTCGAGCGTCATAACGTCGCTGCATCGCGCGCGATTATCGAAGACCTGTACTCGCTCAAGCGCCGTTTCGTGTTGTTGCAGCATCATGTCAGCCCCTTGCTCGAAGCCATTGGCAAGCTGACGGGCGGACGCATTCCGCAGGCCTGCGTGGGGATGTCCGCCTATTTCCGCGATGTTTACGATCATCTGGAACGCATCGTCAAAACCATCGATGGCCGCCGCGAAATGGTCGTCACCGCCGTGCAGGTGAATCTCGGCATGATCTCGCTGGCGGAAAGCGAAGTGACCAAACGTCTTGGTTCGTTCGCGGCGCTGTTCGCGGTGCCGACGATGATTGCCGGTATCTACGGCATGAATTTCCAGCACATTCCAGAGCTGGCCTACCAGTACGGTTATCCGATATGCCTCGGGGTGATGCTGGTGGTCGATCTGTTGCTGTATTGGCGCTTTCGCCGCTCAGGCTGGTTATGAAGCCTGGCGCCGCCGGCCGTTTGCCGATATCCGTTCAGCGCAATTGTTCGGGCGTTCGTGCCCTGAGCGGCGGCTTAAAGCGGTTTGCGTTTGCAGCCATGCCACGCTGTTCCTCCTGATACGTGGCTTTTACGTGTGGCCGATGCGATGCACCACGATGAACCGTTGACACGATGAATAATGGCCAACGAGAATACCCCGCGCAAACGTTTGCGCCAGGTTGGCGCCCATGGGTTCCCGTTTATGCCAACGTATCGACGGTATCGGGACATCGGGGCATCAGGTAAAAAAGGCTCGGCCCGAGCCCATCTTCGGAGAGAGACATGAACGTTCACCTTCGCTTGCGCCGTCGCGCGCTCGCGGCAACCGCCACGGTTGCGCTTGCCGTGGCCTTCGCCTTGCCGGTTTCACTGGCGCAGGCACAAGGCGCCAGCCTTGCCGCGAACACAAAGAAGCCCAAGGTCGCGCTCGTGATGAAATCGCTGGCGAACGAGTTTTTCCTGACGATGGAAAACGGCGCGAAGGATTATCAAAAGCACAATCCCCAGCTTTTCGATCTGGTGACGAACGGCATCAAGGATGAAACCGATACCGCCAACCAGATTCGCATCGTCGAGCAGATGATCGTGGCCAAGGCCGATGCGATCGTGCTGGCGCCTGCGGATTCGAAGGCCTTGGTGCCCGTCGTCAAAAAAGCGGTGGATGCCGGGATCATCGTCATCAACATTGATAACCGGCTCGATCCGGCTGTGCTGCAGGCGAAAAACCTGAACGTGCCGTTCGTCGGCCCGGACAACCGCAAGGGTGCGCTGAAGATCGGCGAGTATCTGGCGCAAAAGCTCAAGGCGGGCGATCAGGTGGGCATCATCGAAGGCGTCTCGACCACCACCAACGCGCAGCAGCGTACCGCGGGCTTTCGTGATGCCATGCAGCGCGCGGGCATGAAGGTTATGGCGGTGCAGTCGGGTGCGTGGGAACTCGATAAAGGCAATGCCGTGGCTGCTGCGATGCTCAACGAGTACCCCAATCTCAAGGCGCTGCTCGCGGGCAACGACAACATGGCGCTCGGCGCGGTGTCGGCGGTGCGGGCAGCGGGGCGCCAGGGCAAGGTGTATGTGGTGGGTTACGACAACATCAACGCGATTCATCCGATGCTCAAGGATGGCCGCGTGCTCGCCACGGCGGACCAGTACGCGGCCAAACAGGCCGTGTTTGGCATCGATACCGCGCTCAAGGCGTTGAGCAGCCACAAGAAGCAGTCGGAGCTCTCGGGCATGGTCGAGACGCCCGTCGATCTGGTGACGAAGTAAGCCTGCGGCGAAGTCTGGCCAGGCCGCGTCAAGCCAGCTCCTTCGCTTCAATCTTTTTTAAGCCCGTAGCGCAGCCGAGCTGATGCTCTGCGTTGTTGCCGCCTCTTCGCCACATGCCAAGTGATGGCGTGCGCCCAGCGCAGGGCATTGCGCGGTCTGGAGTTTTCCTGATGAATCCGCTTCCTGACGAGCCACACGGCGACGCTTCACGCGCGGTATTGTCCTTGACCGGGCTGGGCAAAACCTATGCTGAACCGGTCCTCGCCGATGTAACGCTGGCGCTGCATGCCGGCGAAGTGCTGGCGCTGACCGGCGAAAACGGCGCAGGTAAAAGCACGCTCTCGAAGATGATCGGCGGCCTGGTTTTACCCACCACCGGCACGATGCATCTGGGCGAGGCGCCTTACGCGCCCCTCAGCCGTACGGCTGCCGAGACGCTAGGCGTGCGCATGGTGATGCAGGAGCTGAACCTGCTGCCTACGCTCAGCATTGCCGAGAACCTCTTTTTGAACCGCCTGCCGCGCGTGGGCCGCTGGCGTCCAGGCTGGATCGATCGGCGCCGTCTGCGCGCCGACGCGCGTGCCGCGATGGTTCAGGTCGGACTAGATGCGCTCGATCCGGACACGCTAGTGGGCGACCTGGGTATCGGCCATCAGCAGATGGTCGAGATCGCGCGCAACCTGATTGACGAATGCCGCGTGCTGATTCTCGATGAACCCACCGCGATGCTGACTTCGCGCGAGGTCGGCCTGCTGTTCGAGCAGATCGAACGGCTGAAATCGCGTGGCGTGGCGCTCGTGTATATCTCGCACCGGCTCGAAGAGCTAGCGCAAGTGGCGCAGCGCATCGCCGTGTTGCGCGATGGCCGCCTGGTCCATTACGGCGCGATGGCGCATTTAAGCAGCGAGCAGATCGTGACGCTGATGGTCGGGCGCGCGTTAGGCGAGCGGATCGATCTGGGGCCCCGGCAGATCGGTGCGCCACTGTTGCAGGTTGACGGCATCGGACGCGCGCCGGTGGTGCATGACGTTTCATTCGAGGTGCGCGCGGGCGAAATTTTCGGCATCAGCGGCTTGATTGGGGCCGGGCGCACCGAGTTGTTGCGACTGATTTTTGGCGCGGATGCCAAAACCGCGGGCAGCGTGGCGCTCGCGCCGTCGCCAGGAGCACCGCCGCAGCCCGTCCTCATCGCGTCACCGGCCGATGCCGTGCGCCACGGCATCGCGTTCATCACCGAAGATCGTAAAGGCGAAGGTCTGCTGTTGCCGCAATCGGTGGCCGTGAACGTTTCGCTGGGTCATCTGCGGCGCGTGGCGCGGCATGGCGTGCTCGATCGCGCGCGTGAAAACGCGCTGGCGCAAAGCCAGATCGATGCCATGCGGATTCGCACCCGTGGACCGGCGCAGCCCGTAGGCGAACTCTCGGGCGGCAATCAGCAGAAGGTCGTGATTGGCCGCTGGCTGGCGCGCGAGAGCCGGGTGATGTTGTTTGACGAGCCCACGCGCGGTATCGACGTCGGCGCGAAGTTCGACATTTATGCACTGCTGGGCTCGCTCGCGCGCGAAGGCCGGGCGCTGGTCGTGGTCTCAAGCGAGTTGCGTGAACTGATGCTGATTTGCGACCGCATTGGTGTGATGTCAGCGGGCCGCATGAGCGCGCTTTTCGAGCGCGATAACTGGTCGCAAGATGCCTTGCTGGCTGCCGCGCTGGCGGGTTATCGCAACGGCGCGCCGCTCCCGGGCACAGCGTCTCCTTCTTCTACACCGACAGCCTCATCTTCATCACCCTCAGCCGGGAGTCTTTCATGACGGGTCAACCTCTTTCTCCGGACGCTCGCGCAACGGCGGCTCGCCCACGCCGTCGCGCCGTGGGCGAGCGCCTCGGGTTGTCGAACTATCTGGGCCTCGCGGGGGCGCTGGTGGCGCTGATCGCGCTCTTTTCCGTGCTCAGTTCGCACTTCTGGTCCTACGACACGTTCAGCACGATTGCGAACCAGATTCCTGATCTGGTGGTGATGTCCGTGGGCATGACCTTCGTGCTACTGGTCGCAGGCATCGATTTGTCGGTGGGCTCCGTGCTGGCGCTGGGGGCCTCGGTGGTCAGCGTGGCGGCCTTGCAATGGCATTGGGGCCCACTGCCTGCCGCGCTGCTCGGCGTGGCCGCCGCGACCTTGTGTGGCACGGTGACCGGTGCCGTGACGGTGGGCTGGCGCATTCCGTCGTTCATCGTTTCGCTGGGCGTGCTGGAAGCGGCGCGCGGTCTGGCTTATCAGATGACCGATTCACGTACCGCATATATCGGCGATGCCTTCGATTTTCTTTCGAACCCCCTGGCGCTGGGTATTTCACCGGCCTTTCTGCTCGCGCTAGCGGTCATGATCGTCGGACAACTGGTGCTCACGCGCACGGTATTTGGCCGCTATCTGATCGCCATCGGCACCAATGAAGAAGCGGTGCGGCTCGCCGGCGTCAATCCGCGTCCCTACAAGATTCTGGTGTTCGCGCTGATGGGCGCGCTGGCGGGGCTGGCGGCGCTGTTCCAGATTTCCCGGCTCGAAGCGGCCGATCCCAACGCGGGCGCAGGCATGGAGCTGCAAGTCATTGCCGCCGTGGTGATCGGCGGCACGAGTCTGATGGGAGGCCGGGGGTCGGTCATCAGCACGTTTTTTGGCGTGCTGATTATCTCGGTGCTGGCAGCAGGGCTGGCGCAAATCGGAGCCAACGAACCGACCAAGCGGATCATCACAGGCGCGGTGATCGTGATCGCCGTGGTGCTCGACACCTATCGCGGCAAACAGGGCCGCGCGCGCCAGAGCTAGCTGCTCGCGGCTGCCTCCAGCACACCTGCTGGCCTACCGATATGGCAACGATCAAGGATGTCGCCGCTGCTGCGGGCGTGTCGTTCACCACGGTCTCGCATGTGGTGAACCACTCGCGGCCGGTCTCGGCCGAAGCCCGCGCCAGGGTCGAGCAGGCGATCCGGCAGCTCGATTACGTGCCTTCGGCGGTCGCACGCTCGCTCAAGGCGCGCAGTACCGCGACCATCGGCCTCGTGGTGCCGAACAGCACCAATCCGTATTTCGCTGAACTCGCGCATGGCGTCGAGGAAGCCTGCATGCGCCGCGGCTACTGCGTTTTCCTGTGTCACTCGGGCGACGATCCGGACAAGCAGCAGCACTATCTGCGGGTATTGCAGGAAAAGCGGAGCGATGGGCTGATCGTCGCTTCGGCGGGCGACGATACGGTGCTCACGCCCCTGCTCACCGGCACGCGCACGCCGCTGGTGATCGTGGATCGTCATCTCGAGGGCTTGAACGCCGATCTGCTTCAGATCGACCACGAACACGGCGCTTATCTGGCGACCCGGCATTTGCTCGAACTGGGCCACCGTCGTCTCGGCTGTATCGCCGGGCCGTCCAGCACAGCGGTGAGCGCGTTGCGGGTCAACGGATTTCAGCGGGCGCTCTCACAATACGGCGTCACGCTTGCGCCGCAGGCGATCGTTGCCAGCGATTTTTCAGGCGCGGGCGGTCATCGTGCGGCGCAGCAACTGTTCGACACGCTCGCACCCAGCGCGATCTTCGTGAGCAACGACATGATGGCGATTGGCGCGCTGCGGGCGGCCGCGGAACGTGGCATCCGCGTGCCGCATGCGTGTTCGATCATCGGTTTCGATGCGATTGAACTGGGTGCCTTCACCTACCCGGCGCTCTCCACGGTTGGGCAGCCTGTGCGTCTACTCGGCGCTAGCGCCGCGCAAATGCTTTTCGAGCGGATCGCACAACCTGAGCTTGCGCCCGCGCGTCAGCGCATCGTCGCGCCCGCCTTGTGCGTGCGCGAATCGACTGCCCGATGGGGACCGGAAGCACGGGATTCATCGCGTAGGTCTCACTTCCAGACAGAGAAAAAAAATGGCGATTGAAACAACGGCAACAACCCAGGTCGCGCAGGCACGAGTGACGGTGGTCGGCAGCCTGAATATGGATCTGGTGGTACAGGCGCCACGTTTGCCCGCGCCTGGCGAAACGTTGACCGGCTATGCCTTTGCCCAGGTGGCCGGGGGCAAGGGCGGTAACCAGGCGGTTGCGGCGGCGCGTCTGGGAGCGCAGGTGGCCTTCGTCGGTTGCCTGGGGGCGGATGCAAATGGCGCGTTGCTGCGTGCCGGACTCGAAACGGAGCAGATCGACTGCACGGCGCTCGAGACCCATGCCGCAGTGGCCAGCGGCGTCGCGCTGATCGTGGTCGATGACGCTAGCCAGAATGCGATTGTGGTCGTGGCGGGGGCGAATGGGCGGCTCACGGCGCAGAGCATTGCACGCCACGATGCAGTGCTGGCGGCTTCGCAGGTCGTCGTGTGCCAGCTCGAAACGCCACCGCAGGCAATCCATGCGGCGCTTGCAAGCGCACGCCGGCACGGCGTGACGACCATTCTGAATCCCGCACCCGCCACAGCGCCGCTGCCCGAAGGCTGGCTGGCGCTGATTGATTACCTGATTCCCAACGAACACGAAGCGGCCGCGTTGACCGGGCTCCCGGTGACCTCGCCTGCAACCGCTGCGCGGGCCGCAGCCCAGTTGCGCGATGGCGGGGCCCGCAATGTAATCGTGACGCTTGGCGCGCAAGGCGTGCTGACACTACTTGAAGGCTGCGAGAGTGTCTATCATCCTGCGCCGAAGGTGCATGCAGTCGATACAACCGCGGCGGGCGACACCTTTATTGGCGCGCTTGCCGCACAGCTGGCGCAAGGTGTGACCGCTGCTGACGCGATGGTTTTCGCGCAGCGCGCCGCCGCGTTTTCGGTGACCCGGGCGGGGGCGCAGCCGTCGATTCCAACGCTGGCTGAACTGCAGGGTTGAGTGCGGCTGTGTTGCCGTTCTGGTTTTCCCGCTAATTTGTCAGACCATATAAAAGCTTCAAGTATTTATCACGCATGCCGTAAACGGGCTTAGAACGCATACAACCTAAAAGCGTCCAGCAGAGTGCCGGAACAGGCACCGGGGCTGCGCAATGCCACATTCGCAGCATTCGAATCCGCTCCGTTACAGGAAATAGCATGTTGAACAACGGCATCACGATCAAGGCGCGCATTGGGCTGAC
Source organism: Paraburkholderia hayleyella (assembly GCF_009455685.1). NCBI lineage: Bacteria > Pseudomonadati > Pseudomonadota > Betaproteobacteria > Burkholderiales > Burkholderiaceae > Paraburkholderia > Paraburkholderia hayleyella. The sequence continues at coordinate 1,881,473 of NZ_QPES01000001.1, forward strand.
GATGGCTTTTCTCGCCGCATTGCTGGTCGCCATGGGGGGGCTCGGTTTGCTCGGCATGAGCCGCTCGAATGACGCTTACCGCGAGACTTATACCAACCAGATGCCGAGCGCCGTGAATATCGGTAACTCGGAACTGTATGCCGCACGGGAGCGGCTCGCACTGGACCGCGCGGCATTTCAGGCGGGCTCGCCGGACGCTGCCGTGACGCTGGAGCGTGCCCGCAACATGCGAAGCATCTCTGAAGAATGGTGGAAAAAATATCTGGCCTTGCCCCGCGATGCGGATGAAGACCGGGTGGCACAAACGGTCAGCAGCAAGCGTGAGGAGTTGAATCGCGTGATGGACGCGTTTGCGCTGGCGGTGATCGCCAATGACCAGGCCAAGATTCTTGACGACGTGAAGCAACTGCAGGCGGTCTACAACGACCTGGTGCTATCAGGCGAAGCGCTGCGCAAGCTGCAGTTCACCGACGCTGAGGACGGCTATACCCATGCGCAGAAAATGTACGGCCTTTTCCGTATCGTGTGCAGCACGGCATTAGGGTTTGGCATACTCGCCGCGCTGTTCTCGTACCTGTCGCTGCGGCGGGCGATTGCACGGCCGCTGAACGAAGCGCTGGATCACTTCGACGCCATTGCCGCGGGTGATTTACGGCATGAGGCCGTGACGCGCTCACATGACGAGATGGGACAACTGCTCAGTGGCATTGGCAAGATGCAACGCAGCCTGGTCAATACCGTGCGAACGGTGCGCAGCGGCAGCGAATCGATTGCTACCGCGACACGCCAGATCGCAGCCGGCAATATCGATTTGTCATCGCGTACGGAAGAGCAGGCGTCAGCGCTCCAGGAGACCGCCTCTAGCATGGAGCAGCTCACGGGCACCGTAAAACAGAATGCGGATAATGCCCGGCAGGCGAGCGCGCTCGCCGCCAGCGCCTCGGAGATCGCCAACAAAGGCAATGCAGTGGTGAGCCAGGTCGTGGGCACGATGGGCGAGATCAACCAGAGTTCAGCGAAGATCGCCGACATCATTTCGATCATCGAGGGTATTGCGTTCCAGACTAATATCCTCGCGCTCAATGCGGCCGTTGAAGCCGCTCGCGCGGGTGAAGAAGGGCGTGGCTTCGCCGTGGTGGCGGGCGAAGTGCGCAGCCTCGCGCAGCGTTCGTCGGCGGCGGCCAAGGAAATCAAGGAGCTGATTGATACGTCGGTGGAACGGGTGCAATCGGGCTCGGCGCTGGTCGACGAGGCAGGCCGCACCATGAACGAAATCATCAGCGCGGTTCAGCGTGTGACCGACATCATGGGTGAAATCGCGGCGGCCTCCGAGGAACAAAGCAGCGGTATCGACCAGGTGGCACGGGCTGTCACGCAAATGGACGAGGTCACGCAACAAAACGCCGCGCTGGTTGAAGAAGCCGCAGCCGCCGCGCAATCGCTCGAAGATCAGGCGGGCAAACTGCGTTCGGCGGTTGCCGTGTTTCAGCTTGAAGAGGAAAGCGGCGGCAGTGCGACGGGTGCAATGCAGCATGCACCGGCAGGCAGCGTGTCGCGTCCGCTCCGGCCCGCCGTGACGAAGACGGCTCGCTTCACGCCCGCGCCGCCAAGGGCTACTCCGACACTTGCCGCGGCTGGGACGGATAAAGACTGGGAAACGTTCTAACGGAACCGGTATTCGCCCGGAATGCATGCATCCGGGCTGGGAAGACCATGAAGCTGCGGCTACTGGAGAGCCGCAGCTTTTTTATTTTATGTGCGATGTGTTATGCACCGCACTGCCTCGTAACAATGGCGAATGATTGTAGGTGAGCGAACGGATGTTTCCAAGTTGAAATATAGGGGGAAAACCAGAAGCCCGTTTTTAGCAGGTAATTCGTGAAAAAAGACTTAAAAGGGTTTAGGATGATTTCGAGATATGTCGTTTTTGATGCACGCGGCATGCGCGTATTGGGATGCGACATGGAACCCGACACGGCGAGGAGGCAGTATGGATATCTACGGCAGTTTCGCATCCCGTTTTGAAAAAACACGAGAAGATGAACTCTCGCTGGAAGAATATCTAACGCTTTGCAAAGACCATCCCACTGCGTATGCCACGGCAGGCGAACGCATGCTCGCGGCAATAGGCGAACCCGAACAGGTCGATACGCGCAATGATCCGCGCCTGTCGCGTATTTTCGCCAACAAGGTTATCAAGGTATACCCCGCATTCCGCGAGTTTTATGGCATGGAAGAGGTGATCGAGCAGGTCGTCGCCTACTTCCGTCATGCCGCACAAGGGCTGGAAGAAAAGAAACAGATTCTTTATTTGCTCGGGCCTGTAGGCGGGGGCAAATCATCCATTGCCGAGCGCTTGAAACAGCTCATGGAGCGTGTGCCGTTTTATGCCATCAAGGGCTCGCCAGTCAATGAATCGCCGCTTGGGCTTTTCGATTACGACGAAGACGGCCCGATTCTCGAAGAACAATACGGCATTCCACCGCGTTATCTAAAGAGCGTGCTGAGCCCATGGGCGGTCAAGCGATTGCACGAATACAACGGCGATATTCGCCAGTTTCGCGTGGTGCGGCGTTATCCCTCCATTTTGCGGCAAATCGGCATTGCTAAAACCGAGCCTGGCGACGAAAACAATCAGGATATTTCGTCACTGGTCGGCAAGGTGGATATCCGCAAACTCGAGCAATATGCGCAAGACGACGCCGATGCTTATAGTTATTCCGGTGGGCTATGTCTGGCCAATCAGGGTTTGCTTGAATTCGTCGAAATGTTCAAGGCCCCGATCAAGGTGCTGCATCCGCTTCTCACTGCAACGCAGGAAGGAAACTTCAAAGGCACGGAAGGCTTTGGTGCGATTCCTTTTGAAGGTGTGATCCTGGCACACTCGAACGAATCCGAATGGAAAGCCTTTCGCAATAACCGTAATAACGAAGCTTTGCTGGACCGGATTTTTGTCGTCAAGGTGCCGTATTGCCTGCGTTATTCGGAGGAAATCAGGATTTACGACAAGCTGTTGCGTAATTCGTCGCTGGCACAAGCGGTCTGCGCGCCAGGTACGCTGAAAATGATGGCGCAAATGGCCGTGTTGACGCGTTTGCAGGAGCCGGAAAATTCGAGCCTGTTTTCGAAGATGCAGGTGTACGACGGAGAAAATCTCAAAGATACCGATCCGAAGGCGAAGTCATATCAGGAGTACCGTGATTTCGCCGGTGTGGACGAAGGCATGACCGGTGTGTCAACACGCTTTGCCTTCAAGATCCTGTCACGGGTGTTCAATTTCGATAGCACTGAAATCGCGGCCAATCCGGTGCATTTGATGTACGTGCTTGAACAACAGATTGAGCGCGAACAGTTTCCTCCTGAAACCGAGCAAAAATACCTGTCCTTTGTCAAGGATGTGCTGGCTTCGCGCTATGCGGAATTTATTGGCAAGGAGATCCAGACGGCTTATCTCGAGTCGTATTCGGAATACGGACAAAATATTTTCGACCGGTATGTGACTTATGCGGATTTCTGGATTCAGGATCAGGAATTCCGCGATCACGATACGGGAGAAAGTTTTGATCGCGCCGCGCTCAATGCGGAACTGGAAAAAATCGAAAAGCCCGCAGGCATTAGCAACCCCAAAGATTTCCGCAATGAAATCGTCAATTTTGTTTTACGTGCCAGGGCCGCGAATGCCGGGAACAATCCCGCATGGATCAGCTACGAAAAACTGCGTGTGGTGATCGAAAAGAAAATGTTTTCGAACACGGAAGAGTTGCTGCCTGTCGTTTCGTTTAATGCGAAAGGCTCTGCCGAAGAGCAGCGCAAACACGAAGATTTCGTCAACCGGATGGTTACCAAGGGCTACACGCCGAAACAGGTACGGCTGCTGTGCGACTGGTATTTGCGTGTGCGTAAATCATCATGAGCGTTATGAAGAGCCTGTCCGCACACTCAGGTATGAACGACTGCATGAACATGCAGCCGCAGGTAAAACTGGAGCGGGAGAGACAATGTGTTGCAAATCATCGACCGCAGGCTAGCTGGAAAAAATAAAAGTATTGCTAATCGTGAGCGCTTCTTGAGGCGCGTCAAGAATTACATTCGTGAGGCTGTGGCCGACGCGGTCCGCGACCGGAGCATCAAGGATATTCAGAGCAACCAGAGCATCTCCATTCCGCGCAAGGATATTGCGGAGCCATCGTTTCGTCATGGCTCCGGTGGGCGGCGTGAAATGGTTCACCCCGGCAATGCCGATTACATTCGTGGCGACAGGATTGCGCGTCCACAAGGTGGCGGCGGAGGGCGAGGCGGTAGCGCCAGCAATGACGGCGAGGGCGAAGACGATTTTGTTTTCGAACTGAGGCGCGAAGAATTCATGCAGTATTTCTTCGATGATCTGGAGTTGCCACGGCTCGTCAAAACCCAACTGTTAGCGGTCCCCACGTGGAAAAGCATTCGCGCAGGCTGGGCCGCTGAAGGCACGCCAAGCAATATCGACGTTGTCCGCTCCCTACGCAGCGCATTGGGACGGCGTATTGCACTCGGCGCACCACTCGTTGCCACGTTGCGTGAGCTCGAACAGCAACTGGACGCATTGATGGCGGACCCTGACGACAGGCGTTGCGAGATCCGTCTGCTGGAAGAAGAAATCCATCATTTGCGTGGCCGCATCTGGCGCATTCCATTTATCGACCCATTCGACCTGCGTTACGTCAATCGGGTCAAGCAGCCGCAGCCATCGAGCCAGGCCGTGATGTTCTGCCTGATGGATGTGTCGGGCTCGATGGATGAACAGCGCAAGGATTTATCCAAACGGTTTTTCATCCTGTTGTATCTTTTTTTGCAACGTAATTACGAGCGCATCGAAGTTGTCTTTATCCGCCATCACACACGAGCCGAGGAAGTGGATGAAGAAACTTTTTTCCATTCGACCGAAAGCGGCGGAACCGTGGTGTCGAGCGCGCTGGAATTAATGCAAAAAGTTATTGATGAACGGTATTCACCATCGGAATGGAACATTTACGGCGCCCAGGCTTCCGATGGTGACAACTGGACCGATGATTCGCCCAAGTGCCGGCAGATTCTGGCCGATCACATCCTGTCCCGAGTGCGTTATTTCGCCTATATTCAGGTTGCGCCCGAAGAGCAGAATCTCTGGCTCGAATATGCGCAACTGGCACAAACCGCGCCACATCTTGCGCTGAAAAAAGTAGAGACCGCAGCGGATATTTATCCGGTATTCAGGGAGCTCTTTGAAAAGCAGGCGGCGTCATCATGAACCATAAGAACCTCAATGCGCACCCCCCTGCCCAGACCGAAACCATTGAGCCCATTGCCGCGCGCGAAGAGATATCCGGCAGTGTGCGAAAGGACGTTCAGATGAATGCTGCCCCGCATCAGCCTTTGCCATGCCCGTCCGACTGGACCTTTGAGCTGATCGAAGAATACGACCGTCATATCGCGCAAGTCGCGGCGCAGTATGAACTGGATACTTATCCGATCCAGCTGGAACTCATCAGCGCTGAACAAATGATGGATGCTTACGCATCCGTCGGTATGCCGGTCAATTACCGGCACTGGTCATTTGGCAAACATTTTCTCTCGACTGAAAAAAGCTATCGCCGTGGGCAAATGGGCCTGGCCTATGAAATCGTCATTAATTCGAACCCTTGCATCGCTTATCTGATGGAAGAAAACACGATGACAATGCAGGCCCTCGTGATTGCCCATGCGGCCTATGGGCACAATTCTTTTTTCAAGGGCAATTACCTGTTCAAACTGTGGACCGATGCCCACGCCATTATTGATTACCTGGTTTATGGCAAGAATTACATTGCCGAATGCGAGGAGCGTTATGGCCTTGATCGTGTGGAGGAGCTGCTCGACTCTTGCCATGCGCTCATGAACTATGGCGTGGACCGCTACAAGCGGCCGCAAAAGCTCTCGCTGGAAAAAGAATCAGCCGCACGGCATGAGCGCGAAGCGTATCTGCAATCGCAAGTCAACGAGTTATGGCGCACGCTTCCGGCCCGGTCCGCGCCTCAGCAGGAAGAAACCAGCGAACGCTATCCACCCGAGCCACAAGAAAATCTTTTGTATTTCGCCGAAAAAAACGCCCCGTTGCTTGCACCCTGGGAGCGCGAAGTGATTCGTATCGTGCGCAAGGTCGGGCAGTACTTTTATCCGCAGCGCCAAACCCAGGTCATGAACGAAGGCTGGGCCACGTTCTGGCATTACACCCTGCTCAATACCCTGTACAACCAGGGCAAGCTAACTGATGGCTTCATGATGGAGTTTCTGCATTCGCACAGTAACGTTGTCTATCAGCCACCCGTGACCAAATCGCATTACAGCGGGATCAACCCGTATGCGCTGGGGTTCTCGATGATGAGCGATATCCGGCGTATCTGTGAGGCGCCGACCGATGAAGACCGTCACTGGTTTCCCGACCTGGCGGGCAAACCATGGCTCGAGGCAATGCATTACGCGATGCGAAACTTCAAGGATGAAAGTTTTATCGCGCAGTATCTGTCGCCACAACTGATTCGGGAAATGCGCCTGTTCTCGATACTCGATGACGATACGCACGATGCGCTCGAAGTATCCGCGATTCACGATGACAGCGGTTATCAGTATGTGCGTCAGACGTTGTCCCGGCAGTACGACATGCATCACCGGGAGCCGAACATTCAGGTCTGGTCGGTCAATACACGGGGCGATCGCAGTCTGACCCTGCGACATTTCATGAGTGATAACCGGTATCTGGCCGATGACAGCGACGAGGTGCTGCGGCACATGGCGCGCCTCTGGCAATTCGATGTTTATCTGGAGAGCGTGGATGAGAGCGGGACACTGAGAAAACGTTATGAATGTTCTTATGTCGCTCCGAGTGTGAGTGTGCGGCTGTAATGCCTGGCGCGCGTATTGGTGTATTGCGTGGGCTGCCGCCAAGGTTACAGCGTGAATTTTTCGTGGTTTGTGTTTGTGGCGCGATGTCTGGCCAGCCTGTTTCGGGCTGGCCTTTTTGTGTGGCGAGGCGCTGTAGGCCTGGAGGGCCTGCTGTAACGATATCCGCTAAGATACGGCCCAACCCAATCTTGCGTATTACGCGAGTCTAATAGTCCTTTATTGCGTCTTATGGGAATTTCCCGTATTGCCCGGACTTTTTCTGTCCCAAACCAGGAATAACACAGCATGACTGACCAAACTGTTTTTACAGATAAAGACCCTGACACCCGGCGACGTATCTTTGCGATTGTCGGCGCCTCGTCAGGGAATCTCGTCGAGTGGTTTGATTTTTACGTTTATTCATTTTGTTCATTGTATTTTGCCCCTGCATTTTTCCCTAATGGCAATGCGACAACCCAATTGCTTAATACAGCAGGCGTGTTTGCTGCCGGGTTTTTGATGCGCCCCATTGGCGGCTGGTTTTTTGGCCGGCTGGCGGATAAGAAAGGCCGGCGCACGGCGATGATGGTTTCGGTATTCATGATGTGTGGTGGTTCGCTGGTGATTGCGCTGCTGCCCACCTATGCGCAAATTGGCGCCTGGGCTCCGGCGCTGCTGTTACTGGCGAGGCTGTTTCAGGGGCTTTCGGTCGGCGGTGAATACGGCACCAGCGCAACTTATATGAGTGAAGTGGCATTGCAGGGGCGGCGCGGCTTTTTCGCTTCGTTCCAGTATGTGACGTTGATTGGTGGCCAGTTATGCGCTTTGCTGGTGCTGGTGATCCTGCAACAGTTGCTCACGACGGATGAGCTGAAAGCATGGGGCTGGCGTATCCCGTTCGTGGTGGGGGCGGCCGCAGCCCTGGTGGCGCTCTATCTGCGTAAATCGCTGGACGAAACCACTAGCGCAGCCACGCGGGAGCGCAAGGACGCGGGCACGATTCGCGGCCTGTGGGCTCACAAGGGCGCATTTTTAACCGTGCTGGGCTTCACGGCCGGCGGCTCGCTGATTTTTTATACCTTCACCACCTACATGCAGAAGTATCTGGTGAACACGGCAGGCATGCATGCCAAAACTGCCAGTAATGTGATGACCGCGGCGCTCTTCGTCTACATGTTGATGCAGCCGCTGTTTGGCGCCTTGTCTGACCGTATCGGCCGGCGTAGTTCGATGATCCTGTTTGGTACATTTGCGACGATTGGCACGGTGCCGCTGCTGCATTCGCTCAAGGACGTGAGCAACCCGTATGCCGCATTTGGCCTGGTTGTGGTGGCGCTGGCGATTGTCAGCTTTTATACCTCGATCAGCGGTTTGATCAAGGCTGAAATGTTTCCACCGGAAGTGCGTGCGCTGGGCGTTGGATTGTCATATGCCGTGGCGAATGCGATCTTCGGCGGCTCGGCCGAATACGTCGCGCTGTGGCTGAAATCTATCGGCCATGAAACGATGTTCTACTGGTATGTCACTGCGCTGTGTGCAATCGCGGGCATTGTCGCATTCAAGATGCGCGATCCGGCAAAAGAAGGGTATTTGCGCGATACGCCATGATGCAAGCAACAAACGAATAGCATCACAACGGATAAAAACCGGACGCAACACAACGTTTGCGAATGCCTTCACTGCATGGAAAGCCATCTCATGAATGTGAGGTGGCTTTTTCATTTTCCCGTTTTGTTTCTTTCGCATGGGTTTCATTGATTTCCTGCTCGGTATCCTAAGAAACAACGCATTTACCACTCAAAACCAGGGCTCGTTTTTCGGCAAAAAAAGCAGAACAAAAACTTGTCTATACAAATTGTCTGCACTAGACTTTGGCGAATTCCTGAATGCTGCGGTCTGTGCCGAACACACCGTTTTCCCCAAGAGAAGTATCAGAAACCGAACTGCGCTGATTGTCCCGGCGCATAGGAGCCCCACGATGAATTCGCTCAAACCTGCCGATCCGCGTTTTGACCCCTCACGCACAATTCGCGCGCCGCGTGGCAGCGAGAAGACCTGCAAGAGCTGGCTGACCGAAGCGGCTTATCGCATGATTCAAAACAATCTCGATGCAGAAGTCGCGGAGCATCCGCAGGCGTTAGTGGTGTATGGCGGGATTGGCCGGGCCGCGCGCGATTGGGCATGCTACGACCAGATCCTCGCATCGTTGCGCGAGCTGAACGATGACGAAACACTCCTGATTCAATCAGGCAAGCCGGTTGGCGTGTTCCGTACGCATCCGGATGCGCCACGGGTCTTGTTGGCCAATTCCAATCTGGTGCCGCATTGGGCGACGTGGCAGCACTTCCATGAACTCGATCGCAAGGGCTTGATGATGTACGGCCAGATGACCGCCGGAAGCTGGATCTACATCGGCAGCCAGGGCATCGTGCAGGGCACGTATGAGACGTTTTTTGCGGTGGCGCGGCAGCATTTCAACAGTGAGCCGCAGGGGCGCTGGATCTTGACTGGCGGGCTCGGGGGCATGGGCGGTGCACAGCCGCTCGCGGCCACGATGGCGGGGTTTTCGATGATCGCGGTGGAGTGCGATGAAACGCGCATCGACATGCGCCTGAAAACCCGCTATCTCGACCGCAAGGCCTACACGCTCGACGAAGCGCTCAAGCTGGTTGAAATGGCTAAAAACACGGGCCAGCCGGTATCCGTGGGGTTACTCGGCAACGCAGCCGATGTGTTTGCGCAATGCGTGGCACGTGGTATTACGCCGGACTGCGTGACCGATCAGACCAGTGCGCACGATCCCGTTCATGGTTATCTGCCCCAGGGCTGGACGCTGGAAGACTGGCGTTTGCGTCAGCACAGCGCACCGGAGACGATTATTGAGCCGGCCAAGCAGTCGATGGCGCGGCAGGTGGAAGCGATGCTCGAGCTGCAAGCGCGTGGCGCGGCAACGCTGGATTACGGCAATAACATCCGCCAGATGGCGTTCGAAATGGGTGTGAGCCGCGCGTTTGATTTCCCGGGTTTTGTCCCCGCGTATATCCGGCCATTGTTTTGTGAAGGCAAGGGGCCGTTTCGCTGGGTCGCGCTCTCGGGTGATCCGGAAGATATTTACCGCACCGATGAAAAGGTCAAAGCGCTGATTCCCGACGATGCCCATCTGCATCACTGGCTCGACATGGCGCGCGAGCGCATTGCATTTCAGGGGTTGCCGGCGCGGATTTGCTGGGTGGGCGCGAAAGACCGCTACCGTCTGGGGCTCGCGTTCAACGACATGGTGCGTACGGGTGAGCTCAAGGCACCGGTGGTGATTGGCCGCGATCATCTGGATACGGGCTCGGTAGCAAGCCCGCACCGTGAGACAGAAGCCATGCAGGACGGCTCAGACGCGGTCAGCGACTGGCCACTGCTCAATGCCATGCTGAATACAGCCAGCGGCGCGACCTGGGTGTCGCTCCATCATGGCGGAGGGGTCGGGATGGGCTTTTCGCAGCATGCGGGCGTGGTGATTGTCGCGGATGGCAGCGCGGCTGCTGCCCAGCGTTTGAGGCGCGTACTGTTCAACGATCCCGCAAGCGGGGTGATGCGTCACGCGGATGCGGGCTATCCGTTGGCGCAGCAGACCGCGCGTGAGATCGAACTCAATTTGCCCATGTTCGGCCGCAAGCCATGACGTCATGGCTTAATCCCGATGAGAAGCAAAAGGCATCCCGCGCAGCCTCTGCAACGGTTGCGCGCAGCATGCTGATTCCAGCCGCAAGTCTGATCGCCGCCCGCTGGAAAAACGGCGGCGGCATCACCCACGAAATTGCCGTTCATCCTCCTGCGGCAAACATGGATTCATTTGACTGGCGCGTGAGTGTCGCCGATGTCATGCAAGGCGGGCCGTTCTCCCGTTTTGACGGCGTTGACCGTACCCTGGTACTGCTTGCCGGAGAAGGGATGCAGCTCGATCTGGCCACGGGTGAACGCCATGTTTTGACGGAGCCGCTAGCTTGTGCCCGTTTTCCGGGGGAAGCCGATGTTGCCGCTCGCCTGATCCAGGGCCCAACGCGCGATTTCAACCTGATGTTGCGACGTGCCGCGGTGACGGGGTCGCTGACGCTCTGGAGTGCGGATGAGGCGGAGAGTGGCCAATCGGGCGCATCGACCCGCACGTTCACCGCTGACGTCGTACTGTTGTATTGCGCAGCGGGTCCACTAGAGTTGAAAGTGGGCGATGCACCGCCCGTCACGTTGACGCCAGGCGACACCCTGCGACTCGACGCCGCCTGCTTGCTGCCTTGCACGATGGTGCCCGGTAGGGTGCCTGGTAGGGTGCCTGGTCCCCACGCGCCAGCGAGCGGTGTGCTGCTCGCAACGACGATCCAGTATCACAAGGCCGTGACTTGATACGCCCGCACTCATTTTGTCCTGTCAGCACGAGGGTGCCACCGGGCGCCACCTGACTTTTCAACCAGCACGGATACACGGATACACGAAACACGCGATGAAGAAAACGCTTTGGCAAAACCTGAAGCTTTGCGCTGGCGGGGACCCACGCGACACGCTGGACGATGCCGCGCTCGCTGTCAGTGATGGCCAGATCGTATGGCAAGGCGCATTGCGCGAGTTGCCCGCTACTTATGCCGATCCTTCAATCTGGCCACGTGAAAACCTGGAGGGTGCGTGGGTGACGCCGGGTCTGATTGATTGCCACACACACTTGGTATACGGGGGCCAGCGCGCCGATGAATTTGCCCAGCGTCTCGATGGCGTGAGCTACGAAGCGCTGGCGCAGGCGGGGGGCGGGATCGTCTCGACGGTGCGTGCAACGCGCGCCGCAGACGAAACGGCGCTCTTTGCCAGTGCCGCATTACGGCTTGAAGCGCTGCTCGCAGAAGGTGTAAGCGCGATCGAAATCAAATCGGGTTACGGCCTTGACCTGGCCTGCGAGCGCAAACTGCTGCGCGTCGCACGCGCGTTAGGCGAACGCTATCCGGTCTCGGTCTACACGACTTTTCTTGGCGCCCACACGGTGCCTCCTGAGTTTTCCGGACGCACTGATGCCTATCTCGACGAAGTTTGCGAGCGCATGTTGCCGACCCTGGCTGATGAAGGCCTGATCGACGCCGTCGATGTGTTTTGCGAACGCGTGGGGTTTTCACTCAAACAAAGCGAGCGGGTATTCGAAGCCGCACAGCGGCGCAATCTGCGGGTCAAGATCCACGCGGAGCAACTATCGAATAGCGGGGGGGCAAAACTCGCTGCGCGTTATCGTGCGCTATCTGCCGATCACCTCGAATATCTTGACGAAGAGGGTGTTGCAGCGATGAAAGCCGCCTCTACGGTCGCGGTGCTGTTGCCCGGCGCGTACTACTTCATCCGCGAAACGCAGTTGCCTCCGCTCGAACTGTTACGCCGCTACGAAGTGCCGCTGGCGCTAGCGACCGATAGCAACCCCGGTACGTCACCCGTAACCTCGCTATTGCTCATACTGAACCTGGCCTCGACGCTCTTTCGCATGACCGTGCCGGAGGTGCTGCAAGGTGTCACGTGCCACGCCGCGCAGGCTTTGGGCCAGGCTGGGCGGCATGGCATCCTCGCGCCAGGACGTTCGGCCGATTTTGCAGTGTGGCAAGTCGAATCGCTCGCTGAGCTGGCGTACTGGATTGGGCGGCCGCTCTGTACGCAGGTCGTGCGTGCGGGACAAACCGTTTATCGTCGTCACCGCCACGCTCATTTTTCTGCTCATCGTTCTGATCAGGAACACGAATGAATGCTTCATCAATGTCACTCTTTGCCCGCGATGCCTATCTTCCTGAGGGCTGGCGGCGTAATGTTTTGCTGGAGTGGGACGCGAGCGGCACGCTTCGTGCAGTCACGGCGGATCAAATCGAAGTGCCCGAGAATACCGCCCGGGCATCCGGGCCGATCGTGCCAGGCATGCCCAATCTTCATTCGCACGCTTTTCAGCGAGCGATGGCCGGGCTGACCGAGTATCGCGCCTGCGCGAGCGATAATTTCTGGAGCTGGCGTGAGCTGATGTATCGCCATGTCGCGCAAATCACGCCGGAGAGCCTCGGTGCGATTGCTTACTGGCTCTATATAGAAATGCTCAAAGCGGGCTATACCTCGGTTTGCGAATTTCATTATGTTCATCACGCTCCGGATGGTCATCCTTATCCGTTGGCCTGCGCATTGTCTGAATGCCTCGTGGAGGCGGCCCACGCTAGCGGCATCGGGCTCACGATGTTGCCCGTGCTGTATCAATACGGCGGTTTCGGCGCACAGCCGCCACGGACAGAGCAGCGGCGTTTTCTGAACGATCCCGGGCATTTATTGCATTTACTCAGCGAGTTAAACCGCGCCCGCCCTGAAACCCGCTCCTTGCGTTATGGCATTGCGCCGCATTCGTTGCGAGCGGTATCTCGAGATTCGCTTCAGGTGCTACTGGATGGATTTAATGCTGACTGGCCGGGCGCACCGGTGCATCTGCATATTGCCGAGCAGCGTGCCGAAGTTGATGCCTGCCTCGATATTTATCGGGCTCGTCCCGTGCAGTGGTTGCTGGATCATTTTTCCGTGGATTCGCACTGGTGTCTTGTACACGCTACTCACATGGATGCCAGCGAAACGCGCGCCCTGGCTAAAACCGGCGCGTGCGCGGGGCTCTGTCCGACGACTGAGGCGAACCTCGGCGACGGTCTATTTCCAGCTGCCGCGTGGCTAGAGGCGGGCGGCTACATCGGAGTGGGTTCGGATAGCCAGATTTGCGTCGACTGGCGGGCCGAATTGCGCCTGCTCGAATATGGTCAACGCCTCGGGCATCAGCAGCGTAACGTCCTGGCTTCGGCGCATACACCTGAAGTGGCCGATCGCCTGTACCGTGCGGCCCTTGAAGGAGGGGCACGCGCCACGGGCCGGCAGGTTGGCGGGCTCGCGCCCGGTTTGTGCGCGGACTGGATCGTGCTGGATCCCGATCACCCCTGTATCGCTGAGCGCACGCCACAACAATGGCTTTCAGGCCTTGTTTTTGGCGAGCATGGCGCGACACCGGTACAAGATGTGTATGCGGGCGGCGTCCGGATTGTCGAGAACCGGAGGCATCGTGACGAGACGCGCGCTTATGCAAATTATCGTGCCGCACTGGCAGAGCTTGCTGCAAGCCAATAGCCGGGGAGGGGCGCGAGCCGCGCGGCGCTGGGTCTGATGAACCTCTGGCGCTTCAGAACTTGTGGCGCAGCGCGAGCCGCACGGCGAGCTGATTGTCCGTTGACGATGGGGCCTGGAGGCCCGGAATGAACGCGTGATCGAGAATCGAATGGGTCGAATCGCCGGCCACCTTCTGATATACGCCCTGCACATACACATCGGTGCGCTTCGACAGGTTGTAGTCCGCCATCAAACCGGCCGAATGAATCTTCGGCTTCACGCTGTCTGATGACGTAGCGTCATTCACCCTCGTGTACACATACTGCGCACCGACGAAGAATGCTGGCGTGACCTGATATTTGCCATTGACTTCGAAGTTTTGATATTTCAGCGTATCCAGCCTGACGCCTGGCGCGGCGAGCGGAATGCCGATATAGCCGTTGCCGGTCGGATTCTGATAGCTGGAGTTGGTATAGGCAAAACCAGCGGTTGCCGCGCCGAACGTGTAGTTGATGCCGCCGCCAAACACGCGCATGCGCCCAGCGATGAAGCTCGCGTCGTTAGCGGTGATCGCACCGCTTGACCCCATGCCCGGATTGTTCCCCTGCAGGTATGCCGCGGCGACCAGCAAGCCCCCTCTCGCATACTGGCCGCCAAAACTATAGGCGCGGTTGTTGGCAAAGTTTGTCTCGTTGCTAAAGCTGTACACCCCGCCAAACCTGAAGCCTGCGATCTCCGGGCTCGCGTACTTCACGCTGTTGCCGAGGCGAAACGAGTTATCCGTATTGTCGTTGTCGTAAGGATGCGAAAACAGATAGCCGGCCCAGTTGCCGTTAGCGGTGGTCTGGGCAAGATAGTCGACCACCGAGTCGTACTGTCGCCCGAGCGTGAGCGTGCCGAACCGGTCATCGCTCAAGCCTGCGTAGGCTTGGCGGCCGAACATACGGCCGCCCTGGCCCAGCCGCCCCGAATTGATGTCGAAGCCGTTTTCGAGCTGAAACACCGCCTTCATGCCTCCGCCCAGATTTTCCACACCCTTTATGCCCCAGCGGCTGCCCTGGGCATAACCGCTTGCCATTTCCCACACACTGTGTCCCTTGACGTTGCTGGTGTAGTTAAGGCCCTCATCAAGCACGCCATACAGGGTCATGCTGCTTTGCGCGAAAGCGGACGAAACGGCTAGTGCGGCGCAGGCGGTGATGACGGCCGTGGCGATGACATTCTTTTTCATTGTGATTGTGAGCTCCGGGCAAGGGTAATCAGGCGGCCCGGTGATTCGAAGATTCGAAGATTCGATTCGGGCTCGAATGGTTGCAAAGGCCACCCACGTATTGGGCAAAGCTGCAAAGCCCGGATTCTGCTATTCGAGATGGAAATCGCGTATGAGGCACATCCCTGGATAAACGTGATTTTTTAGAATGTTTGTCATGCGAATTATTCGCTTGTGACGTGTCGTGCCAGAGAGAAAAATTCCGCTCCAGTCCCGTTGTCACGACGCTTTGTCATGAAGGCCATAGTCGAAGGCAATGCACCACTCCAGCAGGCTTTTCAGGAAACGATATGCGACTCGACCGGAATTTTGCCAACGGCCACTTTATCGATTCGGCAAGCAGCGAACTCATCGCCGTCACCAACCCTGCCACTGAAGCCCTCATTGCTCAGGTCACCGGCGCGACCCCGGCCGAGGCAAGCGCCGTGGTCGACATCGCCGCGGCGGCGCAGAAGGGCTGGCGCAAGCTACCTTCGGCCAGGCGGGCGGTTTATCTGCACCAGCTTGCCGATGCGCTCACCGAGTGCGCACCGGCCATCGGTGCGGCGCTTGCGCTGGAGTCGGGCAAGAGCCTCTCTGATGCCACCAGTGAAGCGATCTACGCGAGCCAGATCACTCGCTATCACGCCGAGTGGGCTCGCCGTATCGAAGGTGAGGTGATTCCGAGCGACACGCCTGACGAAAACCTCGTGCTGCACCGTGAACCGATGGGTGTAGTCGCATGCCTGATCCCGTTCAATTACCCGGTCTATACGTTGATGCGCAAAGTGGCGCCCGCGTTGATCGCAGGCAACACCGTGGTGGTACGCCCAAGCAACAACACGCCGACCTCCGCCTTCGAGATTGCCCGCGCGGTCGAGCTGGCAGGGCTACCGGCTGGCGTCGTCAACATTCTGGCGATGAACCATGGAACGGCCGAGGTGCTTTGCACGCATCCCAAGGTTGGCATGATCACGCTGACGGGCAGCGTGGATGCCGGCCGCAAGGTACTCGAGTACTGCAAGGCGAATATCGCCAAACCTTCGCTCGAATTAGGCGGCAAGACGCCCGCCATCATCGAGGCGGATGCCGGCCTCGAGCAAGCCGCGCGCGATCTGGTCGCCTCCAAAACAACTCATTGCGGGCAGCTTTGCACGGCAATCGAACGCGTCTATGTGCAGGAGCGCGTGTATGAGCGTTTCGTCGCGCTGCTGAAAGCGCACATGAACGCGGTGACCAGCGGCGATCGAAGCTTGCAGCCGTCGCTGATGGGACCACTCGTCAACGAGGCATCACGCCAGTCGGTTCACCGCATGGTCGAGCGCGCGATTGCGGCTGGCGCCACGCTCGAAACGGGTGGCCGGCTGCCACAAGGCAAGGGCTTTTTCTATCCGGCCACGCTGTTGTCGAACTGCCGTCAGGACATGGAGATCATCCAGCAAGAAACCTTTGGTCCGGTCATGCCGGTCGTCAAATACCGCACGCTCGACGAAGCACTGGAGATGGCTAATGACCATCAGTTTGGTTTGTCGTCCGTGCTTTATACCGAGAACTACCGCAGTGCGATGAAGGTCGCCAATGGCATCGAGGCCGGTGAGTTGTATGTGAACCGGACGCCAGCCGATCCTTATCAAGGTTTCCACGCGGGCTGGAAACGCTCGGGGCTGGGTGGCGACGATGGCAAGCACGGCATGCTCGAATTCACGCAGACCCGTCTTGTGGTCATGAAGTACTGATGCAGAACACGCGCGCGCACCAAGCCATGCCAGCCATGCCATTGCCTGGGAGCATGCGCGTCTTCTTTTGAAGCTCGCAGTCAGTTCGCTGCCAACCCCTAACAAAACAAAATTGGAGACCCGGCTTAGACGCGGTGTCTCTCAGGAGCGCTCACGTGTCAACTCAACCCGTTCAGGTTAGCGCTTCGTTGACGTTAAACGAGGCCGCTGCATTACAAAAAAGCCAGGCCCAGCGTTATCTCCAGCTCATGTTGCTGGTGCTGGCGGCCGGTGCGATTTACCCGATTCTGTATCTTCGTCAGGTTTATCAGCCGACGATGCTTGAGGTGTTTCATATCACCGATAGTCAGCTTGGCTATCTGTATTCGTCGCTCGGCACGATCTTTTTACTCAGCTACTTGCCGAGCGGCTGGCTCGCCGACCGGATCGCGCCGCGCCTGCTGATCTGTTTTTCGCTCATCGCAACGGGCGTACTGGGCCTGTGGTATTCGAGCGCACCGCCTTTTCCGATGCTGATGCTGATCTTTGGCGGCTGGGGATTATCGACAGGTTTGACGTTCTGGGCGGCCATCATCAAGCGTGTGACGATGATCGCTGGCTCGCATGAGCAGGGCCGCTTTTTTGGCTTGCTCGATGGCGGACGCGGCTTGATCGAAGCACTGCTGGCGACGATTGCCATCACGCTGTTCGCATGGTTTACGCAGACGAGAGGCGAGCCAGCTGCGGTCGGTTTCAGGGTGGTCGTCTATCTGTACGCCATTCTGTGCATTGTCCTCGGCGTGGTGCTCGTGCTCGTCAAAGATCCACAAGGCGTAGCGGATGCGGCGGTTCACCGTGTCGCGCGCAAGCGCAGCAATGTGCTGGCCGATCTGAAAACGCTCGCGTCGATTCCCGAGTTGTGGCTGGTCGCTGCGATTGTGTTTTGCGGCTATCAGGTGTTCTGGGCGACCTACAGCTTTTCTGCATACCTGCATGAAGGCGAGATCGGTTTGACCGTGGTGATGGCCGGCACGATCACCACGCTCAAGCTGTGGATGCGGCCAATTGGCGGCATCGGCGGCGGTTTTCTGGGTGACCGTTATTCGAAGGTCTCGGTTCTGGTACTAGCACTTTTTCTCGCGGCATTGTCGCTCGTGGCCTTGATGGCCGCGCCGCGTATTTCGAGCCACGTGCTGCTCGTGTTTCTCGTGTTGTTCATCGGCATTTTGACTTACGCGATTCGCGGCCTGTACTGGTCGCTTCTGGATCGCTGCAAGATTCCGGCCGAAACCACGGGCCTCGCCATTGGCCTGATTTCCGTGCTCGGTTATTCGCCCGACGTGTTCTTGCCGTTGATCAACGGTTATCTGACGCAGCGTTTTCCGGGTGTTTTCGGCTACCAGCTTTACTTCAGTTATGTGGCTGTCATGGCGATGCTGGGCGGCTTTGCCGGTCTGGCACTAGGCAAGAGGTTTGGGCGTATGGAAGAGGAGGCGTAAATGAAAGTCGTGGCACTGGAAACACATATCGTCGCCGTACCGCCACCGCATGTGGGTGGCATGTACTGGATTTTCGTCAAACTTAAAACCAGCTGCGGTATCGAGGGCGTCGGCGAAATCTATTCGGCGACGTTCCATCCGAAGGCGATGACCCACATCATCGATGATGTATTTGGTCGCTATCTGCTCGATCAGGATCCGCATCATATCGAGCGGCTCTGGCGCGAAGCGTATTCGAGCGGTTTCACGCAACGCCCCGATCTGACGATGATGGGTGTCGTCAGCGGGCTGGAGATGGCGTGCTGGGACATCATCGGCAAGGCAGCGAACAAGCCGGTGTACGAGTTGCTCGGTGGCATGGTGAACCCGCGTCTGCGTTCATACACCTACCTTTATCCGAAGAACAGCCGCGGCGAATACGACTACGACGACCCCGATCTCGCAGCCGAATGCGCCGCTCAAAACGTCAAGCGTGGCTTCACCGCGGTGAAGTTCGACCCGGCAGGGCCATACACGGCTTATTCGGGTCATCAACTGTCGCTGGAAGTGCTCGAACGCTGCGAAATTTTCTGCCGCCGTGTGCGTGAAGCGGTTGGCAACAAGGCTGATCTGCTGTTCGGCACGCATGGACAGATGGTGCCGTCATCGGCTATCCGGCTCGCTCAACGCCTCGAAAAATACGATCCATTGTGGTTCGAAGAACCGGTGCCGCCGGGACAGGAGGGGGCGATGGCGCAGGTCGCGCGGCACACGAGTATCCCGATTGCGGCGGGTGAGCGACTAACCACCAAGTATGAATTCTTCAAGCTGCTTGAAGCGGGCGCAGCGTCAATCGTGCAACTCAACGTGGCGCGCGTGGGTGGTTTGCTCGAAGCGAAGAAAATCGCGGCGATCGCTGAAGTGTATTACGCGCAGATCGCGCCGCATCTGTACAACGGGCCGATTGGTGCGGCCGCCAGTATTCAGCTCGCCACCTGCACGCCGAACTTTCTGATTCAGGAAAGTATCGGTACGTGGGACGGTTTTCATGCCGCCGTGTTGCGCCAGCCCATTCAATGGGAAGATGGCTACATCATTGCCTCCCGGGAACCCGGTTTGGGCGTGGAGTTGAACATGGATGTCGTCAGGCAGCACACGCCCTACACCGGCGAGCGTTTGCATCTGCAAATGGCGGCGCACCCCGCGGACGTGAAAGACCTCGCGCCAGCCAGGGGTTAACGGCGCCAGGTTCAACCTGCGGATTTCAACCCATGGGTTTCGGCGTGTGTTTCGTTTCGGCGTGTGTTTCGCATTCGATAGATTATTGATTGAGCGCCGTCTGGCGACATGGAACATGAATTACGACTTCATCATCGCCGGTGCAGGTTCGGCAGGTTGCATTCTCGCCAATCGCCTGTCGGCGTCGGGCGAATATTCGGTGCTGCTGCTTGAAGCGGGCGGCAAGGACAGTTCGTTCTGGTTCAGAATCCCGGTGGGTTTTACCAGAACGTACTACAGCGAGACTTATAACTGGATGTACTACAGCGAGCCTGAACCTGAACTCGCCAACCGGCCGATCTATTGCCCGCGTGGCAAGGTGCAGGGCGGCTCCGGTTCGATCAACGCGATGATCTACGTGCGCGGCCAGCCACATGATTTCGACGACTGGGCGGCAGCGGGTAATCCGGGCTGGGCATTTCGTGATGTGCTGCCGTATTTCCGCAGGCTCGAATCGCATCCGCTCGGCAACACCGATTATCACGGAGCAAACGGCCCGATCCATATCTCGCCGATGAAGGATGCCGTGCATCCGATTTGTCACGTTTTCCTGAAAGGCTGCGATCAGGCGGGCTACAAGCGTAGCGATGATTTCAACGGAGCCCAATTCGAAGGGGCGGGCATCTACGATGTGAATACGCGCAAGGGACGGCGTTCATCGAGCAGCTTCGAGTACTTGCACCCCGCGCTGACGCGCAAGAACCTGACGCTCGAGCGGAACGTGCTGGTGAGCCGCATTCTGTTCGACGGCAAGCAGCGGGCCATCGGCGTGAGCGTGACGCAGAACGGCGTGGTCCGGCAGTTCATGGCAAAGCGTGAGGTGATCCTGGCCGCGGGCGCCGTTGATTCGCCCAAGCTGCTGCAACTCTCGGGCGTGGGTGATAGCGCCTTGCTGGCGCAACACCGCATCGCGCTAGTGAAGGATCTGCCCGCCGTGGGCCAGAATTTGCAGGATCATCTGTGCGTGAGTTTCTACTATCGCGCGAACGTGAAGACCCTGAACGATGAGATGCGCTCGCTGCCTGGCAAGCTCAAGCTGGGCTTGCAGTATCTGCTGACGCGTAAGGGGCCGCTTGCGATGAGCGTGAACCAGTCAGGAGGCTTCTTCCGGGGCAACGAGCGGCAAACGCAGCCGAACCTGCAGTTGTACTTCAATCCACTGTCGTACCGAATCCCGAAAAGCAGCAAGGCCAATCTCGAACCCGAACCGTATTCGGGCTTTCTGCTGGCATTCAATCCGTGCCGCCCGACGAGCCGCGGTTCAATCGAGATTGCATCGAGCCGCGCCGAAGACGCGGCAAAAATCCGCATCAACGCGTTGACCACAGAAAAGGATCTCGACGAGGTGGTTCAGGGTTGCGAGCTGGTGCGCAAGCTGATGGCATCGCCAGCGCTCAAGGCGATCACCCTCGAGGAAATTTCGCCGGGTCCGCAGGTCAATACGCGTGAAGGTTTCCTGCAGTATTTCCGTGAGCAGTCGGGTTCGATCTATCACCTGTGCGGCTCATGTGCGATGGGCGATGACCCTCGCTCCTCGGTGGTGGATGCGCGTTTGCGGGTGCATGGTGTTGCGGGTTTGCGTGTGGTCGATGCGTCGATCTTTCCAAACATCACCTCCGGCAACATCAATGCACCGACGATGATGGTGGCGGAAAAGGGCGCCGAGATGATTCTCAGGGACGCTACCGCTGAAACCGTTGTTAAAGCCGAAGCGGCAAAACGGGCGGCTGCCTGAACATGAAACCTGAGCATGGAGCCTGAGCCTGAGCCTGAGCCTGAGCGCTCAAGCCGCACCCGCGGCTCGGGCTCTGATGCTCTGGTTACATCGCATCGAGCACACGCTCATTGAGCCCGATCTCCTGCTGCAACCAGTCACGAAATAACGCAACGTGGGCCAACTCGTCCTGTTGCCCGCGCGTGACGAGCCAGTACGACTGATGTCCGTCGACGTGCACGTTCAGCACCTGGATGAGTTGGCCTTGTGCGAGTTCGCGGCCAATCATGTGGCGATCGGCAATGGTCACGCCGAGGCCGTCGATGGCCGCGCGGATCGCGTGATCGAGCAGATCGAATTCATAGCCGCCACGGGTGTCGACGTTGTCAATGCCGGCGGCTTTTAACCAGTGTTGCCAGGTCAGATAGCGCTGCTCCGTGCTCGCCAGCACGTGCAGCAGCGTGAACTGGTTCAGATCGATGGCTGCACGGCTGGATTCGTGCGCCAGCAAGGCCGGTGCGCAGACAGCGATGTGCTGTTCGTTCAGCAGCAAGCGATTGTCGAAGCCTTCCCACTCGCCGTTACCAAAGCGGATGGCGCAATCGAGCATGCCCGATTCAGCGAGGTGATCGTCGAGGCAGGTCGACAGGCTGAGTTCGAGATGGGGATGCGCATCTCGCAGGCGTCCGAGACGTGGCATCAGCCAGCGGCTGGCGAAGGTGGGCGGCGCGTTGAGGCGCAAACGGTTGCGCTGGGTTTTCTCCTGCAGGCTGCGCACGGTGAGCTCGATTCGGTCGAATGACTGTTGCAGTGCTTGCAGCAGGATGCGGCCAGCAGCCGAGAGTTCCAGGTGGTGGTGATGACGTTGAAGCAAGGTCTCGCCGAGCTGGGATTCCAGTTGCCGGACCTGACGGCTGACCGCGCTTTGCGTCACGTTGAGTAGTTCAGCCGCGCGAGTGAAGCTGCCCGTTCGGCCAGCGACTTCGAAGGCTTTCAGCGCGTTCAGCGCGGGCATTTTTCGTTTCAAGTTGAGCTCAGTGAGTTTCAGTGTTTCAGTGTTTCAGTGGGGTTAGCGCCATTGCGCATTTTACCGGGCGCTCGCGGGCTTTGAGCGTGCCACCACACACCGTGAGCCTGGGGCAAGCACGGAGTTGAGCTCACCTCATACCCCGGATCAAAACTCATCGCTACAGGATGCTGGATCGTGCGCGTCACAATCGTTCATTCACTCAACTTCGGCAAAAAGATCATGAGCGTAGCAACGGACAAACTCCTCTTTATCGGCGAAGGTTTCGAAGGCCCAGGCGTCAATCTCGCCCATATCAACGTGTTGCTCGGTCCGCGCAATGGTCCGGCGGGGCAGGCCTTTGCAACCGCGCTGGCAACGCCTTCAGCCGGTCATGCGCCCTTTGTCGTGATCGTCTGCCCGGGCGTGCCCGCCAAGCCCTTGACGCTTTACGTGAACAAGGCGCAGATCGGCAGTGACTTTCATGGCAATGCGACATGGGGGCTTCGCAAGCGGGCATTGCAAAGGCGGTGGCCGAATCGCTGGAGAACGGCACCTTGCCGCCCGAGGCGGAAAACGATTGGGTGATCGTGTCGGCGAACTGGGTCAATCCCGCGACCGACGATCTCGATGCCGTCTTCGAGAATAACTACCGCGCGTGTCAGAAGGCGATTCTCGCCGCGATGAAGGGCTTACCGCAGCGCGATGAAGTTTTCGCCGCCGCACGCGACGTATCAAACCCGTTCTATACCCCGAAACAACGTTAATGGCATGCCGCAGGGCAAAGCGCGCGAACACGCAAACTGGATGGAGACAGACGTCATGGAATACATTCGCCTCGGCCAGTCTGGCCTGAAGGTTTCCCGTTTGTGCCTTGGCACGATGAACATGGGCACACCGCAGTGGAAGCCGTGGATCTTCGATGAAGCGCACAGCGAACCGATTGTTCGTCATGCGCTCGAAGCGGGCGTCAACTTTATCGACTTGGCCGATTTTTATTCCGCGGGCGTAGGCGAAGAAGTGGTCGGCCGCATTCTGAAGCGGCACGCACGCCGTGAGGAAATCGTGGTGACGACCAAGGTGGGCTATGACATCGGTACCTATCAGAACGCGGGCGGCCATTCACGCAAGCACTTGATGGACGGCATCGACGGTTCGCTTGCACGTCTTGGCATGGATTACGTCGATATTTACATGCTGCATTTCTTCGACGTGAATACGCCCGTGGAGGAAACCATGAGCACGCTGAACGATATCGTGCGAGCGGGTAAGGCTCGCTATATCGGCGTGTCGACCATGTACACATGGCAGCTCTCGAAGATCATCCAGGCCTGCGAGCGTCATGGCTGGCACAAGCCCATCAACATGCAGTTGCAATTGAACCTCGCGTACCGCGAGGAAGCGCGCGAAATGATGCCGTATTGTCAGGATCAGGGGCTCGGTGTTTCCGTGTTCAGTCCGCTCGCACGCGGTTTGCTGACGTGCGAGCCGAACTCGATGCGTAACCAGACCGACTTCTTCACCGCACAGATGTATGGCGATGTCGTTTCGCGCGAGATCGCGGCCTCGGTGACACGCGTGGCGGCGCGACGGGGCGTGTCCGCCGCGCAGATTGCGCAGGCTTGGGTGCTGAACCACCACGGTGTGGCAAGCATGCTGGTTGGCGCGGACACGCCAGCGCAGTTCGATAGCGCGGTCGCTGCACTCGACACGACGCTGTCCGCCGACGAGCTATTCGAGCTTGAGCGCAATTACACGCCTTGTGACCTGATCAACGATTACACCGCGGGCTGCCGCGTGGCGCGTGAGCCGCGCGCCGCGCAAGGCGTGTTCGGCGAAACCATAGAGGAGGCGGCATGAACGAATTTCTGCGCACAGGGCATTACATCGGTGGTGAGTGGTATGACAGCGCCAGCACCTATGCCGTGTTGAATCCCGCGACGGGAGAAGTGGTCGCGCAGGTGGCAAAGGGCGGCAGCGCCGAAGCCGAAAAAGCCATTGCGGCGGCTGTCCATGCTTTTCCCGCATGGCGGGCGCTCACCGCGAAGGAGCGCGGCGCACGCGTCAGGCGCTGGGGTGAATTGATGCTCGAGAACCGGGATGCGCTTGCTGAACTGTTGACGCGCGAACAAGGCAAACCCCTGGCCGAGGCTCGTGGCGAAGTCGGTTATGCGGCAAGCTTCTTCGAATGGTTTGCTGAAGAAGCCAAACGCGCTTACGGCGACGTGATCCCGAGCCCCAATCCAAACGCGAAGATTATCGTGACGCGTGAACCCGTCGGGGTGGTGGCGGCGATCACCCCGTGGAATTTCCCGCTAGCGATGATCACGCGCAAGGCGGGCCCTGCGTTGGCGGCTGGGTGCACGATGGTGCTCAAGCCATCCGAAGAAACACCGCTGTCCGCCTTTGCCCTGGCGGTGCTCGCGGAGCGGGCGGGTATCCCGCCGGGCGTGTTCAATATCGTTTCCGGCGATGCCGTGGCGATTGGCGGCGCGCTTACGGCTTGCGCTGCAGTGCGCAAGCTGTCGTTTACCGGCTCGACGCGAGTCGGCAAGCTGCTCGCGCAACAGTCGGCGGCAACGCTCAAGAAACTGTCGCTCGAACTAGGCGGCAATGCTCCCTTCATCGTATTCGACGACGCGAATCTCGATGCCGCGGTGCAAGGCGCCATGGCTTCGAAGTTCCGCAACACGGGACAGACGTGTGTGTGCGTGAACCGCTTCTACGTGCAGGACGGTATTTACGCTGCGTTCACCTCCGCGCTGACACAGGCGGTGCGCCAGATGCGCGTCGGCAATGCATTGCAGGGTGAGGTCGAGCAGGGGCCGCTGATCAATCAGGCGGCGCTGAAGAAGGTCGAGACTCATGTGGCCGATGCCTTGCAAAAGGGCGCGCGCGTATTGACCGGAGGCAAGCCGCATGCGCTCGGCGGCACGTTCTATGAGCCGACGGTGCTCGCTGACGCATCAAGTTCGATGCTGATCGCCACAGAAGAAACTTTCGGACCCGTGGCGGCCTGTTTTCGCTTCAAGACGGAAGACGAAGCGATCGCTGCGGCAAACGACACACCGTTTGGTCTCTCAGCGTACTTTTATACGCGTGATCTGGCCCGTGCGTGGCGCGTCGGCGAAGCGCTGGAAAGCGGCATGGTTGGCATCAACGAAGGGATTTTATCCACGGAAGTCGCACCGTTCGGCGGCATCAAACAGTCAGGTCTTGGCCGCGAAGGTTCGAAGTACGGCCTCGATGAATACACCGAACTGAAGTACATGATGATGGGTGGCCTCGGACATTGAGATTCAGCCTGTACGGGTATGTCGTGTGCAAGTGTCGCTGGCGCGGACTGGCGGCAATGCACGAGCCGGATCATCCATGAAAATTTGCAGCGCTCTTGCCTGGGATCGCAACAGGGTTGCATGGGAGACAGTGTGAACAACCAGGATATCCCGGTGAGCGCCCTAGGCCTCGCCCCCGCCACGGCTTTATCAGCCGTACCACCGTCTGCGCGTGGTCTTGTCGCGCTTGATGACGTGCCGCTCAATACGTTCCACGTCAGGATCGCGGGCTTAACGTTCGGTGCACATCTGACGGAAGGTTTCGCGCTCGGAACAATCGGCTATGCGCTTGCATCAATGAATCGGCAGATGCCGCTTGACGCATTCTGGATGGGAATGATTGGTAGTTCCGCGCTGATGGGGATCTTTCTCGGTAGCCTGATGTTCGGCTGGTTGTCAGACAGGTTAGGGCGACAAAAGATTTTTCTGCTGAGTTTCCTGATCATCACCGTAGCGGCATTCGCGCAGTTTTATGTGCGCTCTCCCATAGAGTTGTGTTTGCTGCGCGGGCTGATCGGCTTCGGCATGGGCGGTGATTTCGCGGTGGGGCATGCGATCCTCGCTGAATTCGCGCCGCGCAAACATCGTGGCGCCTTGCTCGGATCGTTCAGCGTAGTGTGGACGATCGGCTATGTGATAGCGAATGTGCTGGGCATGTTTTATGCCGATGTTTCTCCTGATGCCTGGCGCTGGTTGCTGGCGTCAGCGGGTGTTCCAGCGCTACTCGTACTCGTGTTGCGTATCGGCACGCCCGAATCGCCGCGCTGGCTGCAGGGCAAGGGCCGGGTTGCGGAGGCGAGGGCGATCGTGCTGAAGCATTTTGGCCCGGGCGTGACGCTCGATGGCGCTCACGATGCTCATGTGCAGACATCGGGCGGCTTTATGCGTCTGTTCGGCAAGGATTTGATTCGCCGCACGATCTTCAATTGCGCATTCTTCGTGTGTCTCGTCATTCCGTACTTCGCCATCTACACGTTTTTGCCAACCATACTGAAGGCGATGCATCTAAACCACGATTCGGGTGCGGATGTTCTACTGAACGGTTTTCTTGTACTGGGCGCGTTAATCGGTATCTGGCTGACGATCAAGCTGCCGCGCCGTGTGTTTCTGATCGGCTCTTTCGCGGTGACGTGCGTGTCGCTGATCGTACTGAGCTTGCTGCCGGAGTCGGCCACAATCGGCATGATTGTCGCGTTCGCTGTTTTTACCCTGACGATGTCGGCGTTTTCCAATCTCGTCGGCGTGTTTCCGCCAGAATGTTTTCCCACCGAGGTACGTGCTTGTGGTGTGGGGCTAGCCATCGCGTGCAGCCGTCTTGGTTCGGCGGTGGGAACGTTCCTGCTGCCGTTCGGCATTGTCCACCTGGGTTTTCACTTCACCATGGTGGTGCTTGCAGCGGTATTGCTGGTCGGCATGATCGTGTCGATCGCGTGGGCGCCTGAAACACGGCATCTGACCTTGAACGAAGCGAGCGGCGTGCACGGCGTGTAACCCAAGCTGGATCGAAAAGGGCGACGCTTACCGTCGCCTAATCATTCCATCTTCAGTACCTCATCACGCATCCAGCTTCCAAACGCCTGCACATGTTCGAGCGCCGCGTGGTGCGGCGCCATGTCGAGCCAGTAGCCATAAGGACCCACCACTTCGGTAGACGAGAATTGCGCGAGCGTGCCATTAGCCAATTCTTCGACGATCATGTTCCGGTCGACGACCGCTAAACCCGCACCTTTGCTTGCTGCGCGGATAGCTTGTTCCAGTGTCGAGAACTCAATGCCGTTTTCCGAGTACCGGGCGGGAAGTTCTGCTTGTGCGAGCCAGTTCGGCCATAGCTCAAGACGCGCGTCGTTGTGCAGCACATGCAACGCGGGCATCTCGTCGAGCAGCCTATTGAGCGGTTGCGTGAGCAGACGTGGGGTGCCGACGAGTACATGACGCTCGGTCATTAGCAATTCAGAATGCATTCTGGGCAGTGCGTGACGCGCGAAGCGGATGTGGCAATGACAGTCGGGGCTCGGCTCGGTGCGGATCGACAGTTCGACGTCGGCCAATTCCATCACGAGTGAGGCGAGCCGTGGCGCAAACCATTGTGTTGCAAAGGTGGGCGGCACAGCCACCACCAGGCGGCATGGCCCCTTGGCTGCGGCGATCTGGCGAAAGCCGCGCTCGATCATGTCGAAAGCGTCCGAGAGACAGGGCAGAAGCTGTAACCCGGCCGGTGTCAGGCGAATACCTTTGTGATCGCGCTCGAATAGCTTGGCATCGAGGGACTCTTCGAGCAGCTTGATCTGGCGGCTCACCGCACCTTGTGTGACGCATAGCGCGATGGCAGCGCGGTTGAAGCTCATGTGACGGGCCGTCTCTTCGAAAAAACGCAACGCGATTAGCGAGGGTAAACGCCGCATAAATCACCTTCTGTTTCTATTGTTTCTATTGTTTTTAACCAGGACAGAGAATGTCATACCGAAGCTGCGAAGCTACCTGTGGGTACGCAGAGCCTGCGGCGCGAGCCGAATGAATTTTGCCTCTTATTACTATCACTGAGTCATAAAACGGAAACATAAATCCGTCCGGCGGATGCTTCGCCGAAGGAGTGTAATTTTTGCAGTGCGTTATATAGTCAAAATCGACACCTGAAAATCGTCGGCATGCCTCTTGTTTTTTTTATTTCCTTACATTAAAGTAAGGAATATAGGAGGTGCCACAATGACAGCAGCAACTATCACATCGAAGGGCCAGGTCACGATCCCAGTGGACGTGCGAAACCAGCTTGGCTTGGAGTCCGGTGACCGGATCGAATTCAGCTTTAACGAGGCAACGGGTCGGTATGAGGTTTATCCCGCCACCCGTTCTCTCACGTCGCTCAAAGGCATCGTAAAGAAGCCCGCCAAGCCCGTGTCGGTTGAGGACATGAATCTTGCAATCGCCGAACAGGGAGCATCTGCACGATGATTGGTCTGGATACGAACGTCCTGGTCCGGTACTTCGCACAGGATGACATCGCGCAATCGAAAAAAGCGACGGCATTGATGGAGTCTCTTTCGGCCGAGCAGCCAGGGTATGTCTCTCAGGTTGCCCTGGTCGAGGTCGTGTGGGTACTCAAGCGCTGTTACGGGGTCGATCGGGAGCAGATGAAAGGCATCATCGATTCGATGATCGCCACGAAGGAGCTGGTCGTTGAAAGCGCGGACACTGTGCGAAAAGCACTTCGTGTTTTCGTGACATCGGCAAAGTCAGATTTCGCGGATTGCCTGATCGAACGTTCGGGACACGTTGCCGAGTGCGAATACACGGTTACTTTCGACGCGACTGCATCGAAAGTCGCCGGCATGCGATTGCTTAAGTGAAACGATGTGCTGGCAGATATTCCGGACGTGCTACTGATTAGCCTAGTTTTAGTGTCCGTATTTACTGGTTGATGCTAGGCGTTCTCTGCCACGCTGCAAAAATTTGGCGCGCTAACCGCGCATCGCTGGGCGGATGCATTTCGACCCGGAGGTGCCCTTCAATCAAACGTGAGCCTATGGCCAGTTGCCAAACTAGACCAGTCGTTCGAGTTGCCTAGCCGAAGAATTGGCCATTGAACGAGTGTTCTTGCAGGTACGGTGCAGTGTTTAGATTAGCGCCTTCTATTCCCATGGTTGCGAGTTGCAGCGCGAGAAAAAAGTAGAGAAGACTGCCGCGCGCACCTTCCCACATAAACGTCTTCGCTCGTGCATCGACGGAATTGAACATTGGGGAGTTACACAATGGGCTTTGGCGGAATCCAACCCAAGGTGGCATAGCGGGTCGACTGCGACTCGAGTGCTTTCAGGTTTGCCGCAGCTGAGCATGCCTGTAGCATTGCAGCCTCATCTAGCAATGACTTAACTTCAATCGTTGCGACAACCGATTCAACAAGGAAGCCTGTAATACCACCGAAATCTAATTTCGGGTAGTTCGTCCGATAAATTATGATGTCAAACTGATTGCGCTTATCGCGAGGTATCGAACGATAATCGATGACTTCTCCGGTTCCAATCGCTACGTTCGCACCAAGATGAGTCGACAGAAAATTCGTGATCAGGTTCTCGCGCGGCGTTCCGCGATGAAGCGTATGTCCTGCATTAGCCGCGATTCTGGAAGTCTGTAACAGCGTAGATTCAACCTCATCGAAATGTGCTTCGAGCATTCTCTTCATGTCGTCGATTCTCAATTATTAGCACCCGAATCATATTTCAAGACCGCGCATGGCTGCTTCCAGAGCGAACCCACCGTCTGAATATACGGGTGCGGCTCCGAGCGACAGTCTTTTCCTGGGCGTTCTGCGAAACCTCGGCGGACACTTGCGTTTCACAGCTTTCATTGTGCGCCGCACAATGGCAAATCAACCGCCGAATACGACTATTCCCTAATTTTTCATCCTTCAAGCATTCTCTTGAGGGCTGCGTATTTTTTAGGGTTTAGCTAGCAGCCACTCATCTGTCCGTAGACTGAGTGCTCGATCGCGGTACACCTCAACTTCGGACAGCACGTTCGCCAGTCATCTTTTGGCGCAGGGGAGTTTCCAGAAAGTAGATACATGTTGAAACGCGATAAAGTTACGTCTATACTCGTTGATACGTAATGGAGGTCAATCATCATGGCAAAGACGGCAACACTGACTATTCAGCAATGGGGGAACAGCCTGGCTGTCCGGATTCCCGCTGCAGTCGCGCGTTCGGCGCACTTCGAGGTCGGTCTTGAGGTGGAGGTGACAACCGATGAGGCTGGCGTCACCGTAAGGCCTGTTGGACCCCGGAAGCTCACGCTTGCCGAGAAGCTCGCCAGGTTCGACCTGGCGAAGCATGGGGGAGAAGCTATGGCAGCATCCCCTGTTGGGGCGGAGGTTCTTTGATGTCGAAGGTCGCTTGGGTACCGGATCGCGGCGACATAATCTGGATCGATTGCAATCCACAGGTCGGTCGAGAAATGAAGAACATGCATCCGATGCTCGTTCTGTCGCCCAGGGCATTTAACGAGACAACGAACATCGTCATTGGTCTGCCGATGACGACGGCGGAGTACAACGATACCAATCCGTTCGCAATCAAATTCAAGGGGCCGAAGAACGTCACCAGCTATGTACTGGGCCATCAGCCAAAGTCATTCGACTGGCGGGCTCGTGGGGCCAAGCCTCATCCGTGGAAACAAGCGCCACAAGAAGTGTTCTCGGCCGCTTGTGAGCAATTGAACCAGATCATTTCGATCTGCGAGTAAGCGTCTGAGTTTGCCAGGCGTGGCCGCTCCCCGTGCCGACCGGAAGTCGGCGAATTTCTGCACGAGGATTGACATGCGTTTGCTGCTTGCCTTGATTCTTCCCTGGCTGCAATTTTTTACGATCGGACGACCGATTGCCGGGGTCATCTGCTTGTCGCTGCAACTTACGGTGATCGGCTGGATTCCGGCCGCGATCTGGTCGGTGTATGCGTTGAGCCAGTACAAGACCGACAAGAAGATCGAGCGCGCGCTCGAAAATCGAGGCTGACCTGACGGGAAAAGAAGATCTCGGGACAACAACGATCCAGCAGCCGAGGCTACGTTCCTCTTCAGGAAGCAGGCATCGATCGCAAGCGAACTGTATTGCGGAGATATAGCAGCCACTCCAATATTTAACATAATATAAATTATCAACGTTAACTGACGGTCAGCAACACGAAGCCTGATCGCCTTGCCAAGCACCAGACGCTAGGCACGCCGCGCCGATACCAGCAACATCATTGGCCGTTCGCATTCTTCGGCAAGTTCAGGCCGCGCTGTCAACTGAGCCTCTGTCGGGCCCCATTCGTGAATCCGCGTCAGCGTAAAGCCTGCATCAATCAAATGATTGAGCAGCGTTCCTATCGTTCGATGATGCTTGATGACGCCATCGGCCAGCCAGTTTGTCACTCTTGGGCCTTCGCGCTGATAGCTGTTCACTGGCCAGCTTTTGCAGCCTTGTGCATCAATGAGCCATTCGGGATGGATCGGCGCCATGTAAACCGGGTGTTCGATTGAAAACACCAGGCTCGCACCCGGTACCAGTGCCTGGTGAAGCGTGCTGAAAAGCCGGGGCAAATCCTTGATGTAATGAAATGCCAATGAGCTATAAGCCAGATCGAAATGGCCCGGTGACAGTTCAAATTCTTCGAGATCAGCGCGCGTATAAGTAATTGCAGTCATTGCGCTGCTATTTGAATTAGCTAACTTATTTGAATTATCGGATTTAACAGAAAATTCACGTGCGCGTTTTAACATCTTCTCCGAAACATCGAGACCGAGAATGCTCATCGCACTCTGCTCTTGTGCCCAGCGGCAAAACCAGCCGTAGCCGCAGCCAAGATCCACGATCTTAAGACCCTGCAGTGCCGGTAGCATTGCCCGTAACGCGGGCCATTCGGCAGCGCCAGCCAGACCCTCTATCGAGCGCTTAAGCTTGCTATAACCCGAAAAAAATGCGGGATCGTCGTAAATATTCTGCGTCATTTTCTTTATTGCTAATCAGGATGGGAAAGCCGGAATATAAAGAAAAATGCGGTGAACCCGCAATGAATTCACCGCATCATCGATACCTCTCAATCCTGTTCTACCAATACAACGTTAGCCCATTAATGTGCGCGTACTTCCAGTGCATCATGAACTTTCACCGCACCCTCAACCTTGCTGGCAACGCCGACAGCCATCGTTTTTTGCTCGGCGGTAGGCACGCTGCCCGCGAGATTGACGGTGCCGTGATGCGTTGTCACATGAATATCACCCGACGATAAATCTTTAGTTCCTAGCAACGCAGCTTTGACCTTGGCCGTGACCGTCGTGTCTTGTACCTTCTTGCCAACTGCGGCGGCATCATTCGACACAGCGCTTGATACGCTCGAGGTGCTTTGTGCAAGAGCTTCCATCGTGATCATCGCGCAGGTCACGCTCAGCGTAGTCGCCACGAAAGCCATGCTCAAACGTTTGATCGATATCATCGAATCTGCCGAAGGGTGGTTCTTCATTGTGAGCTCCTTTATACCGGCGACACTGCCGGGTTCGGCAACGAATAAGCACAAACCGTACCAAGCATCTCATTACGGGCTGGAAACGGTATTCAACGAAGCCGCCAGCCGCCCGTGAGTAGTTTTCACCTTCTCGTTGTAAGTTTTTTACGTTTCCAGACAGACTAAATGCGGTGGGACGTTACTTACACCGTGCGCCACACTTTTAAGGAAAAAATCAAATGAGAGAATTATTGGCCGAACCCCGGCGTTCTATCGCGCCTGGCACATCCAACTGGCGGTACTGTCTATGACACTACTGATACTGGTTGTCATGATTGCGCCAGGTGTCTGGTGCGCCATGCGTCAACACCGCCGTCTGGGTGCCCTGCTTTTTACCGCAACGCTCATCCTGTTTTTGGCGCTTGGCTGTGGGCCGGTTCCTGTATGGCTGCTGAACCGCCTGCAAATGCCTTACGACGCAAAACCGGAGATCTCGTGGGGCAAGCGCAATGCGATTGTCCTGCTCGGTGCGGGTGTTCAGAAGATCGAATCAATCCATGCGGTCGAACCGGGCATGTTTTCGTATCCGCGTATCACCGAAGCCGCAGCCCTATACAACGCCTGCCGCAAGACCCAGGCAAGCTGCAAGATTGTTGTGAGCGGAGGCGATGCCCAGCATACCGGTTTCGCCGAAGCAAACATCTATCGCAACGTGTTGCTTCGCCTTGATGTGAATGCTGCCGATGTGCTGCTTGAGCCAGATAGCATGAACACCTGGCAAAACGCGCAGTTCACCCGGACTGTGCTGCAGCAATACGATCCCGAACGCGTGCTGCTCGTGTCGTCGGGCATTCATTTGCGCCGCAGCGTGTTGTACTTTGCGCACTTTGGCATCACGGTCACACCCGTACGCGCTGATTATCTGAGCGGGGTGTTCACGCTATGGCCTCTGGCGTACAACTTCGCGGTGGCCGATTATGCTTTGCATGAGTTTGTGGGTATCGCCCGATATCACATTTACAACGCGCTGGGCTTGAATGTGGCAAAGACGCTGCCAAAGCAAACCGGCGTTGCCGCTCCTGCGAAAACCCTGTCAACCGCTCAGCCAATCCAGCCGTTTTCGGCACACGGCCTGGCGCAAACAACCTGGCCTGGCCTGCGGCCCACGCTGCATGCGAATGGCTCATATCATGCGGCATAACGTTTTCCACCCACGGAGTATCTGATGAAAATCCAGTCTGTAGTGGCCGCCCTCATCCTTGGTGGCATATTGCTTGCTCCTGCTTTTGCCGAAAATAGCCAGAGTGGCCAGAATAGTCAGCAATCGAAAATGACTACCTGTAATCATCAAGCGAGCGGTAAAACGGGTGATGAACGCAAAGCCTTTATGAAGGCATGTCTGTCGGCCGCACCTGTACCTGCTGCTGCCCACATGACTCAGCAAGAAAAAATGAAAGCCTGCAATACGCAAGCGAGCGGTAAAACAGGCGACAGTCGCAAAGCCTTTATGAAAAGCTGTCTGAGCAACAACGGCTGAACCTGAAGGGCTCGTTCAAGACGTCCGGAAACGATAGGGCTTAAACGCCCTGCTTGCGTCTTGATGCATGCGGCATCGTCACCGATGCCGCATGCATTTTTAGGGTCTTTTTGTGGTGTTATCGGGCATTCCCCAGGGCTTGCATCGCTCCGCCAGGTTCTGCTTTTCTTCTATGATGGCAGCTGGGCGACCGGCCTTTCCTTACTTGCCTGTCTGCTTTTCCAGGCCGCAAGTCGGGCCGTTAAGTCGTGCCGTTTGCCGTTGATACGCAGGGCATGCACGGAGGCGAGGATGGTCTCAAGACATAAAAATCGCTGGCTGCACCGCTGGTTCGTGGTCATCATTTTTTGGGCGGTGCCTGTGCTGATCGTCGCGTTCAACGAGATCCACGAAGAAATGACCTATAACGCAGCGGATCTTGAGCGCGCACTCACCACCTGGCATCTGACGGATGCGCAACGCACGCCTGCCGCCATGATGCAATGTCGTGGCAAGCCCAGCGAAGCCCTGGCCGCCGGTTGCCCTGCCAGTGTGCTGGCAGCCAATGCGGCGCGCCAGCAAGAAGCCCGCAATGAATACGCACATCGGCGCAGCACGCTGGCGAGCTATATCTGGCATGCGTTTGCCGGCTACTGGCTCGTGCCCGCGGCGCTGCTGTTTGCTCTGGGTGCGCTGATTGGCGGCATGCGGCGCGTGTTGCGCCATCCTCCGGTGAGCGGGCATTGAGCCCGTGCTTTCTCATTGATTAAAACGAAACGGCATACGATCTAACGCATGACCCAGGCGACGCACGCAGCCCGAACGGCTTCATGCGTTTTAGAAGAAGACGCCTGGGCTGACTCAGCCATGCAGTCCACATAAGCGCTGACAGACTGCTCAAAAAGACGTTGCGCGTCTTCAGGCGATGAGCGAGCCAGTTCTTCCGTGAAGGCGCGTGAGCCGATTTCAAAATGCTGGTAATCAATCGGGAAATTCCAGTAACCGCCCCACTGCAAAAACCCATTGTTGGCAAAAATATCGATGACCTCTTCAGCCATGCCTCTCCGGATGCTTTTGCCCGGGCGATCGTTGAGCCGGTTCACGGCTTCCATCGCGGCGCTTGCGGGCAGCACGGTGGCGGCACCTTGCGCTGCAAACGAGATATAGGGGTTCTGCCGGGGGTTAATGTCGATTGCCGCGCCATACGCATGCATCGACCAGGCCGAGCCCCCCGTAATGGGACGGCCGTTAAAAGCTGAGGTATTGTTGTCGGCCATCGAGGCATCGTCATCGCCCTGATAGCGCTGCAGGGGCCACGCCTTGTTAAGCGGGAATTTCCGCTCATACAAGGTCGTGAAGATCATCTGGACACGTGGCGCTAGCGCGTCGAGTACGACAACCTCCCCCGCCTCGCGCTGTCCGGCAAAATCGACAAAGGGAAATGTGACACGCCGTAGCCGCTCGCATTTCACCGGTGCATCGTCACTCATCATATGGTTTGCACTGAGGTCCGCGCACTCGCCGGGAGTGAGTGCGCTGATTTCGGCGCTAGCCGGAATGACTGGATTGGTATCGAAGGCCGCGGTACAGCCTGGCGTGCATAAGAGCAGCAGATAAATGAGTCGTTTACTGCGCAAGCGCATAGTCAGATAGCCTCGGAATGGCAGGGGAACTGGATTTGAGATTTGTTCTGTCGTTCTGTCAGCGTCCGACATCATACGTCGCCAGAGTATTCCCTCAACCGGTCCGGCCGTTGCGTTGTTCCAACGCCAAAATTCCTGCGCGCAAGGTGCACCGGCAAAAATGACTGATCGGCATGGTGCTTCCGCGAGCCGTTGGCTGGATTCCGCGCGCACTCCGGCTGCGCATGGCTTCACCCGATACCGCGTTCATGCTTGAGCGACAACGTAAAGCGCTGTGTCTCCCAGCCCGCGGTTCACGCACCCTTCATCGGTCAAATTTACTGCCAAGACGCATCACTATCTCGCAAATGCTTATTGCATAAGGCTTTCTCGTTGTGTTGGAGAGGATGATTTTGGGCTCGCCTGTGATATAACTCCCCCCGTAACGCGTCGGACCCTAAAAGCTTGTATTCAGGAACCCTCATGGAGAAAACAATGCAAAGACGAAAATTCATTCTGACAACTACCGCACTCGCCGCAGGTGGTCTTGTTGCTGTCACGGGTTGCACCGTGACGCCGCATAACTCGGATACGGCGGCGGCTAATCCCTCCAAACGCCAAGCCATCGATGCCAGCGTCGATGGCACGCTGACGCGTTTGTATTCCACCATTAAAGGCTCGCGTGAGCTGGTCGCAAAAGCGCGGGGCGTACTGGTTTTTCCGTCGGTAGTGCAAGCCGGTATTGTTATCGGTGGCCAGTATGGTGAAGGCTCATTGCGTGTCGGTGGCAGCACGGTTGGCTACTACAGCACAACATCCGGATCGGTGGGCGCGCAACTTGGCATGCAGTCGAAGGCGATTATTTATTTGTTCATGACGCAAGCCGCACTGGATTCGTTCCGTAATTCGGACGGCTGGTCAGTGGGCGGTGATGCTTCGGTGGCACTGGTCAAGACGGGCGCGAATGGTGCGATTGACACCGCCACGGGCAGTTCCAGCAGGCCGGTTGAGGCGATCGTGCTCACCAATAGCGGTTTGATGGGCGACCTGTCGCTAGCAAGCACCAAGGTGTCACGTCTGAAAATCTAGCGGTTCCCAGAACCCCGCATCGCGCCGCTCAAGGCAGCTGAATGTGGGGTCTGGCCGGGGGCGTGTTTCAGCCACGCCCCCTTCTCTTTCTTTTTTAGCCGCTCTTTCGTTGCTTTCAGATTTCAGGTTGGTGACGAGTCAATCACCTTGAAACGTGCACGCTTTTGCGCGCGAATCAGCGACTGATACACCTCCACATACTGCTCGGCCATGCGTTTCGCGGTAAAGCGCGCTTCGAAGCGTGAGCGCACCGCAGCCCGTGGCAGCTTGTGCAAGCGGTTGATCGCAGCCACGGCGCCGATCTCGTCTTCGACGATAAAGCCTGACACGCCATCATCCAGCACCTCGGGCACCGAGCCGCGGTTAAACGCGATCACCGGCGTACCACAGGCCATCGCCTCGATCATGACCAGCCCAAACGGCTCGGGCCAGTCGATGGGAAAGAGCAACGCATGGGCCCCTGACAAAAATTCCGCTTTTTGCTGATCGGCAATTTCGCCGATGAATTCGACATGCGGCAAATCCAGCAAGGGCTTGATGTCACGTTCAAAGTATTCTCGATCGGCGTTATCTACTTTGGCCGCGATGCGAAGTGGCAAGCCGCACTGCCCGGCAATCCGGATCGCAATGTCGACGCGTTTTTCGGGCGAGATCCGGCCGAGAAAGGCGAGGTATTTTTGCTCGACGGGCTGCGGCGTATAAAGCTGCTCCGGCAGCCCGTGATAGACCGTGGCGAGCCATCTCGCCTGGGGCATGGGATGACGCTGCGCATTCGAAATGGATACGACAGGCGCATCGTTAAACGTATCGAACACGGGCTGTTGTTCAGGCAAATCGAGCCGTCCATGCATCGTGGTCACATAGGGCGTGTCCTGGCGTTTGAACACCGAAAATGAGTAGTAATCCATGTGAAAGTGCAGCACATCGAATGCCTCTGCCTGGCGGCGTACCTGCTCCATCAGCAACATATGCGGCGCGATCCGGTCACGA
Organism: Paraburkholderia hayleyella; assembly: GCF_009455685.1. Lineage (NCBI taxonomy): Bacteria > Pseudomonadati > Pseudomonadota > Betaproteobacteria > Burkholderiales > Burkholderiaceae > Paraburkholderia > Paraburkholderia hayleyella. Next base: position 1,919,449 of record NZ_QPES01000001.1, read on the forward strand.
ATGCTGGGGTCTAGCCGCAACGCGCGTGGCCAGACTGCTTCGAGTCTGGCGCGCGTCACCGAGTCGCCGCTGGCAAAAAGCGTGACGTCGTGGCCGAGATCGACGAGTGCTTCGGTCAGATAGGACACGACCCGTTCCGTGCCGCCATACAGCTTGGGCGGTACGGATTCGGTCAGCGGGGCAATCTGGGCAATTTTCATCAGGGATGCTCCTTGAAACGGAAAAATGATCGGGCGCGAGGCCGCGCGCTGAACTGACGCGAGGCTGATGCGAGGCTGATGCGTATGGCAAAACCGTGGTGCTGAATCTTGTGTTCCATGTGCGGTTCATGCGGGGCTAACGCGCAGGCCATTTCCAGGCCGGCAAAACGAGGTGATCGGCCTCGCGGATGCGCGTGGCGCCAAGCTCCTTTTCCAGCACGATCGAGCGGCTCGCGGGTTCGCGTTCAAGCGCGGCGATCAGCCGTGAGGCATGCGACACCACGATCACCTGGGAATGCGTGGCCGCTTGCACGATCAGGCGCCCTAACGCGGGCAGCAAATCGGGATGCAGGCTGGTTTCAGGTTCGTTGAGCACCAGCAGCTCCGGCGGCCGTGGCGTGAGCAGCGCTGCGACCAGCAGCAGGTAGCGCAGCGTACCGTCTGAAAGCTCCGCGGCGCTCAATGGACGCAACAACCCATGCTGACGCATTTCGATTCCAAAGCGGCCCGCGTGTTGGGTGAGTGTGATATGCGAGCCGGGAAAGGCATCGTCGATGGCGATATCGAGCGCCTCGGCGTCACCGATCTCACGGATGGTTTGCAACGCCGCGGCCAGATCCGCGCCATCGTCGCTGAGCACCGGGGTATGCGTGCCAATTTGCGGTTGACGCACGGGCGCATCCGCATCGGTGCGGAAGTGATCGTAAAAGCGCCACGAGCGAATCTGTTCGCGCAGCGCAATCATTTCGGGTGCGCTGAGCGGGTCAGCGAACTCCGTCATCATGCTGTCGAAACTCGCTAGCGGATGGGGCAACGTTTGCCACTGGCCTTTCTCGTCGCGGTTGCGCAGCGTGGCGCCACGACGCTCGACCAGTAACGCCGAGGGCCGCCAGAGCGGCCCGCTCCAGATGCATTCGAGTTTGATGAGCGGATCGAGCCCGAACTGGGTTGCGCCGGGGACAGCCAAACCCAGATCCATCGCATAGCCAAACTGCTCACTGGAAAACCCCAGCCGCAAGCTGACAGATTCATGACGGCGTGTGCCTTGCACGGGGGCCTCGCCTGCCAGCATCGCTCGTGAGAAGCGTTCCGGCCCGGCCCAGAACGTTGATTGCAAGCCGCCTTCACGCGCCAGCGATGGAATCACACCGCCACGGGCAGTCATGGCAAGCAGCCTCAGCGCGCGGTAGACGCTCGATTTACCGCTGCCGTTGGCACCGGTCACCACGTTAAGTTGCCCTAGCGGCACGATCAGCTCGCGCAACGAGCGATAGCCCGCCATCGCTAACGTCGTCAGCATCGTGCCTCGCTAGCGAATGCACCGTGACCGGCACCCTCACCGTGGCGCGTTAAAAGCGTGATTCGTGTCATGTCAGGCTGACTCCTGTTCTTTACCCGGCACGTCGAGCGCGCGGGCATCGGGCATCGGGCATCGAACATGAAACGCATCCGATGCCCGGATTGTTTTTGCGCAGCGTCATGCCTCTGTGTGACGTGGAATGTACTGGAGGATTGGACGAGTCGCCAGGACACCAGGACTTAAGGAAGCCATGGTCTCTTTAGTGCATGGGAGCCCGAGAAATACTTGAGGGCACCTGAAGGCACCTGAGGGATACCCAGCCCAAGGTTGCAGGCACGTTCTGCAAGGGTATCGCGCTTGGGCCGTGCGAGCCCTCAAGATTCAGTCTGGCTGTTGCCCTGACGCGCAGGGAAATGCCTTGCCCAAACCCAGCGAAATCGCGGTACTGGCGTTATAGCTTGAGACTTGGGGGTTGTCGGAAATATATTTGCGCACCACATCGGTCAACTGCTGCGAGCGCACATTGGGCGGCAAGCAAAAATACTGGCTGACATGAGGCCCCGTGGTGCCGCCAATTGCGTCGATTGTATTGAAGATGCCGTCAGCCGCACCTTCGATATAAGCCGCGCAGGCGCTGCGCGAAGCAACATCGGTTTTGGTACAAAGCTGGTTCAGCTGGATGCCGGTGAAAGCAGCAGCCGAAAACGGTACGGCGAGCGCGCTGACGCAAATTAAAACCCGCAGCATGGTATTTCTTCCCAGTAAACAAACGTGATGGCGTGAGCGCGATTTCAGCAAGGAGAGGTCATCCTCCTCGCTGAAATCAACCCATCAGCCAGTCAACCCAGTCAACCAACATTGAGGGCGTGGCTCTGCGCCGCGCCCAAGCCGTCATTGTGCCTGCGCTGGCGTTTGCATGGTCGCGGCATGCCCAGCGGAAAGACGCTCAGTCAGGCCTTTGATCGTATCCGGCTCTTTGTACTGTTTGGCGAAATCGAGTGCGGTGAGACCAATCTGGTTTTTCGCGTTGAGATTGGCGCCGCTATCAAGCAGAAGTGTCGCGGTGGACATGTGGCCGCCGCGTGCCGCCATCATGAGCGGTGTTGTGCCATTCGGCGACAGCGCGTCGACCTGGGCTGAGCGCGCCAGTAACAGCTTCACGATCGCGTCGTGGCCGTTGGCGGCGGCGTAATGCAGCGGCGTCCAGCCCGTTTTATTGACGTCCGCGCCCTTCGACAGCAACAGTTGCACCAGCGCTTCATCGCCGTTCAGCGCGGCGAGCATCAGGGCGTTCTGGTCTGCGCGGTCAACCGCGCCAGGATGGGTTTTAGGATTGGCCAGCAGCGCGGCCGCGACCTTGTTCGATTTCTCCCGGGCTGCGAGCACCAGCAAAGGCATGCCGTCACTGTCGCTTTGATTGGGGTCCAGCCCTTGCGCGAGTTGCTGGTCGATTTCTTTGACATCGTCGAACTTGACGGCTTTCACCAGCGTATCGAGTGGCGCGGCCTGCGCGGTTTGAAGCGGCAGCGCGATCAGGGCAGCCCATCCGAGGCCACCCGCCAGCGCCAGCCGCGCAGCGCGCCGGCGCAATGTAGAAGCACCGTTGCCCGCACGTGAATGGCTCGCCAGACGTGCCAGGCCAAGGTTGATATTTTTCTTTAAAAACATGATTTATCCTTTTGATAATATTTAATTTTTACCAGTCAGCCGGTAACTGGATGTGGAATTTTAAACAACCGGAAAAAATTATCCGTGGTCGCCGCAGCCAGTTCAATCTCAGGTATCTCGCGCTGCTGCGCGATAAAACGTCCGACATAGCTCACGAATGCAGGTTCATTCGGTTTGCCACGATACGGCACGGGCGCGAGATACGGCGAATCAGTTTCGATCAGCAAGCGCTCCAGCGGCACCCGGCGTGCCACGTCCTGAACCTCGGTCGCGCTTTTGAACGTCACGATGCCCGAGAGCGAAATATAAAAGTTTTGCGCTAGCGCCTGCTCGGCGACCGGCCAGGGTTCGGTAAAACAGTGCATCACGCCACCCGGCACGCTGGCGTGCTCTTCGGCCATGATGCGCAAGGTATCTTGCGCCGCGGCGCGGGTATGGACGATCAATGGCTTGCGGGTGGCATGCGCCGCGCGAATATGCGTGCGAAAGCGTTCGCGTTGCCATTCCATATCGGCCAGCGTGCGGCCTTCCAGACGGTAATAGTCGAGGCCGGTTTCACCGATGGCGACGACTTTCGGATGCGCGGCCAGCTCGATGAGTTGCGCGAGGCTGGGCTCTTGCGCGTCTTCATGATCGGGATGCACGCCTACCGAGGCATAGATATTGTCGTGACTGCGTGCGATTTCGAGCACCGATGGCAAGGTTTCCAGATCGACGCTGACGCACAGCGCATGCGTGACCGAATGTGCACGCATAGCGTCGAGCACCTGCGGCAGACGCTCAGCCAGCCCGGCGAAATTAATGTGGCAATGGGAATCAACAAACATGAGCGTGTCCTGTTGCCATGCGGCGTGGAAAAGAAGGGAGCGCGGAAGGGAGCGCGCCTGGGGCGAAGGTAGAGGTTGTAGCAGCAGCTGCCGCTAAAACGAAATCAGACATCGCCGGCCCCAGTGGATGACGCGAGGTTGGGCCGTGCCACATCAGCCGCTGCATCGAGCCGCCGTCCGAGAATGAGCAGGTCGCGCTCGATGCCGTCGAGCCGTGCGACGCGCGGCAGCGTGCCCCATGTCGTGAAGCCAAACTGCTCAAAGAGCCGCAGGCTCGGCACGTTATGGCCAAAAATAAAACCCAGCAGCGTGTGAAGCTGCAAGCCGGGCGCAGCGGCTAACGCGGCGGCCAGCAATTGTCTGCCCAGCCCTTGGCCCCGTATCCGGGCATCGAGGTAAATGCTGAGCTCGGCGGTATGGCGATAAGCGGGGCGGCCATAAAAATCCGAAAAACTCAGCCAGGCGGCCAGCCCGTGCTCGTCTTCGACGACCCATAACGGCCGGGTTTCCGGGCCGTGCGCCTGGAACCACCCGAGACGGCTGGCGCAACTGACGGGTTCGAGATCAGCGGTGACGAGGCGCGACGGCACGGTCGAGTTATAGATCGAGACGATCGCGGGTAAATCGTCGAGGGTGGCGTTGCGGTACGAAAGGCTCATGGGGTGCAGATGAAAACGTTGCGGTAATCCAGGAAGAGTTCTTCAAAAACCAGACGTGGATTGAGCGGATGATTTTCGACGGCACGCTGGCGCGTCACGCTTTTCATCAGGCGGGCGAACGCATGAGTCTCGGCTTGCGCGGCACAGCGGGCTAGCGCTGCCGCTGCGCCAGGAAAGTAACGGGGCGGTGCGCCCGCGCTACGCTGCGCGAGCAAGTCATACAGCCAGCGCTGCAGCCAGCCCAGCACTAGCGGCACCGGGAGCTTTTGCAGCGCTTCGGCGCAGGCGAAGGCATCGCACGCGGGGCCTGCCGCCAGCTGTTGCAGCGTCCAGTCACGCAAGCCGCGATGTTCATCGCTGGCCAAGGCCTGTGCCGCCAGGGGCGCCCCCCCGGCTTGCGCCAATAACGCCGCGGCATCGCTAACGCCTTCGGCCGTGAGCCAGGCCGTCGCGGCGGCCGTGCCTGGCGCGCTCATCGGCCACTGACGGCAACGGCTGATAACCGTAGGCAACAAGCGGTCGAGGCGTGCCGACACCAGCAAAAACACGATGCCCGCCGACGGTTCCTCAAGCGTCTTGAGCAAGGCGTTAGCCGCCGCGACATTCAGCGCTTCAGCCGGATACAGCACCACGACCCGTGCCCCACCCCGGTGTGCGCCGACAGTACAAAAATCGAGCAACGCACGGACCTGTTCGATCTTGATTTCGCGGCTGGGGGCACGGGTTTTTTTGGCGTCATCGGTGGCACTGGCCTTGTCGGCTTTTTCATCGGTGCTGGCCGCACTGGCAAACCCCGCTTCGGCGGCGAGGGCTTCGGGCAACACGATGCGGTAATCCGGATGATTGCCCTGGGTGAACCAGTGGCACGCCGCGCAAGCGCCACACGGCTCGCCGTTGGGTTTGGGGGTTTCGCATAGCAGGCCCTGCGCCAGATGCTGCGCGAAACGCAGCTTGCCAATGCCCGCTTGCCCATGCAGCAAAAGCGCATGTGGCCAATGTCCGCGAAGCTGTTGCAGGCGGTCCCAGTCATCGGTTTGCCACGGATAGATCATGGTCGCTGTTTCACTTGAAGGAGCTTGAGGGCAAGGATTTTAAGCGGGCTTTGAAGCAGGCTTTAAAACAGGTTTTGAAGCGGGCTTTGACGGGCGCTCACAGCCTGGCGAGCAGCGCTTCGAGTTGCTGCCGGATCAGCGCGATGTCCTGCGACGAATCAATCAGCGCGAAACGTTGCGGCGCTTCTTGCGCGCGGCGCAGATATTCGGCCCGGGTACGCGCAAAAAAACGCTCTGATTCGCGCTCGAAGCGGTCTGGCTCACGGGCGGCGCTGCGGCGTGCGCTGGCGGTATCGGGTGCCAGGTCGAACAGTACGGTCAAATCCGGCTGAAACTCGCCCTGAACCCAGCGCTCGAGCGTTTCGAGCTTGTCGCGCGGCAACCCGCGTCCCCCGCCCTGATAAGCGAACGTCGCATCTGTAAAACGATCGGACAAGACCCAGTCGCCCTGTGCCAGCGCGGGCTCGATCACCTGTGCCAGATGCTCGCGGCGCGCGGCGAACATCAGCAAGGCTTCGGTTTCGAGCGCCATCGGCTGATGCAGCAGGATTTCGCGCAAGGTTTCGCCGAGTGCCGTACCACCGGGTTCGCGGGTCATGATCACGGTGCCGCCTGCGCGGGCTGCACGCGTGTGCAACTGCTGGCGAAACCATTCGAGATGCGTGGTTTTGCCCGCGCCGTCAATGCCTTCAAACGTGATGAATTTGCCGCGCGCCATTATTGCGCTCCCCGGATGTATTGATTAACTGCCTTGTTGTGCTCGTCTAGCGTGGCGGAAAACTCGCTGCTGCCATCGCCCCGCGAGACAAAATACAGTGCGGAGCTGGATGCCGGATTGAGCGCCGCCGCTAGCGCCGCCGCTCCCGGCAGCGAGATCGGCGTCGGCGGCAGCCCGCGGCGCGTGTAGGTGTTGTACGGCGTATCGGTTTGCAGGTCGCGTTTTCGCAACCGGCCGGTATAGTCCGGCCCCATGCCGTAGATCACCGTCGGGTCAGTCTGCAACGGCATGCCCACGCGCAGCCGGTTGGCGAACACGGCGGCGACGAGCGGCCGGTCGGACGCTTTACCGGTTTCTTTTTCGATCATCGAAGCCATGATGAGCGCGGCATACGGCGTCGTATAAGGCAAACCTGGTGCGCGGGCCGCCCACGCTTCGTTCAGACGCAGTTGCATGAGCCGATAGGCACGGCGGTAGACAGCCAGATCGCTGGTGTTTTTGTCGAACAGGTAGGTATCGGGGAAAAACAGTCCTTCGCCATTGCCGCTGGCGGCTTCGGGCGCGCCTAGCAGCCGCAGCAGTTCGGCATCGCTCACGCCTTGCGTGTCGTGGCGCAGCGCGGGGTTGGCGTCGAGCTCGGCGCGCATGCGTTGTAACGTCCAGCCTTCGATGATCGTGGCGACGTATTCGTTGACGTCACCGCGAGCGATTTTTTGCAGCACGTCATACGGCGTAACGCCGCTTTTGAACGCATAGTTGCCAGGCTTGAGTTGCCCTTGCAATCCAAGCAGGCGCGCCATCAGGACGAATAAATCGGACTGGACAGGGACGCCGCCGCGGTTGAGCTGCAAGGTGACACTGCGCAGGCTGCTATGGGGCTTCAGGGTGACGTCGAGTTGTGCGGACGCCAGTTGAACCGGCGTGGTGGCCCAGTAATACCCCCCCGCCGCGCAGGCTGCGGCCAGAATCACGGCGGTGCTGCCGGCGACAAGACATTTTTTCAGAAAAGACACAACGGGGACGATTTTGAGTTTAAACCGCAAGCGGTTGATTGATAACGTAAAAGTCTCGTGCCGAGCCGGGCGGGACCTTTGCCAGGGGGGCCACTGCGGCTCTTTGCGGAGCTCTTTGGGGTTTTGTCAGCTGCGTATTGTATAGGCGTGGGCATTCATCGAGGCAGATATAGAAACCCTCTTGCATACGCGGTTACAGGTGCTTCATTTTTATGCTTCACATTCACAACCCATCCCACCTGGGCAAACATGTAGCGACGTCTGCCGCTTACATGGCTCGCAATCCCCTGCGTCACTAATAAGCTTACCGGGTTCACCTCGTGCGAAAACAGACCTGATTAACCGGCTTCCAGGCGAAAAGCTGAGCTGAAAAAGTTCCACAGTGTAATTTCAGATTAATCCGATCCAGGTCTCATATACAGGCAAAGACAGGAGATTCATTATTGTCAGTTGATAAAAATCCCCTGCCAATAATGAGAACCATACATCTGCCAAAATATGTCACGGTCCGTCAGTTGCCTGCTGTAATGGAGTTCATCGTTTCGCTACATGCAGATTCCAGCTCAGCACTGGATATTAATTGTGCGCAATTCGAATTCGTTGACCCGCTGGGGCTGTGTCTTCTGCAATATCACCTGGACACGATTTCTCGTGTCAGTTCACAGGTGAATCTCAAATGTCTGTCTGGCAATCTCGCCGCCTACTTGAACAGGATGGATTTTTTTGCGGGACTGGACAATGTCTATTGTGAAAATGCGCCACAGAAAAGTCGCTGGGCCGAGATCGATCATGGATTTGTCGCGCTAACGAAACTAGTCACCAACAGCAACATTGACAAGATTGCCGGGAAATTGGCGCGAACAATGGCTGGAGCCTCGTCAGTTTCTTGTGAAGCCGATCCTGACGGCATGCGTGCCAGCCCTGCGGACCGACTGCATACTGCATTGCAATACGTTCTCTCGGAATTGATCAACAATGCCGCGTCTCATGGAAAAATGCGCGGCTATCCGTATTCTGAAATCTGGGTGGCTGCTCAATATTACAAGGGCGGAAATGTCCGGCTGGCGATAGTCGATAACGGATGTGGGTTCCTGGAAAGCTTGCGTGGACATCCTGGATTGCACCACGAGACCCATCGTCATGCAATTCTGACAGCATTGCAGCCCAGAATAAGTTGCAACCGCGATCTAACTCGCGGGCTCGATTCAGGCAACCAAGGCATCGGCCTTACGGCCTCAAAGACCCTAACCATGGCTGCAAGCGGAAGAATCGACATCTTTAGCGGTAACGCCTGGTACCGGGAAACGCTGGCCGGGGCGCATTCGGAGGATTTGCTTTTCCCCTGGCAGGGGGTTGGAATTTCTCTCACGATGAATCGATCGCTACTACAAGAACTCGAAATCGCACGTATTATTCAAAGCATCGCTCCGCTGCGAGAGTCGCGCGATTTCAATTTTGTTGAGTGAGGTTTTTATGGTACGAGCTGGCACGAATACAACTGTCACTCCTCCGAAGGGATTTTATGGCACGCGATCGCGTGCTTTTGAGTTCCGCGACAAGATCGAGCACTTGCTCGACACGAGTCCAGATCGGGTTGTCATCGAATTTTCTGGAATTTCTGCAACGCAATCATTCGTCGATGAACTGCTAGGCGTGCTGGTCATCGCCCGAGGGCCGGAAATGGTTACCAGACTGGTGTTCAAGGGCTGCTCAGAGGACATGCGCGCCATCATTAAGTTTGTGCTTAATGATCGTATCGAGCAGTTTGAAGACGCGCACCAACAGCATTGATTTTGCGATGGTGCGCCACAGGCACTCCATCGCGCCATCGCGCAAGCACTAAAAATTCTTGCCGACTTTTATAAACCGTTCATTTCAATATTGGCATGCCAGAGCACAGCCCATGCTGCGGCCTCGCAGTATGTCGCTGGCCACCCTCGACCCAATAGAATCAACCAGCACAACCGTGAAAACACGGCGCCCTCGGTGCCTACCGCCCAATCTGCTCAATCAGATGAAAACCGCGGGCTGATCAAAAAATGGTGTTTGAGCGCCATTCCGCTCACGTTATGGGGCCATCCCTCGCAAGGCGAAAGACAGCCCCTATAATGCTGGCCTGCCCTCCGCTCAAGTCAGTTCTGACTGCTCCCACGCCACCATGACCTCTGCTCCAACCCTTGTCCCGCTGTCGCCCGATGGCATCAATGCCAGCCCCCACGCTGGCACGGCCGCCCTTCCTGCTACGGCCACCGCGCTGCCCTCCGCCCCTCCACGTCCGGACGCCGCGGCATTCGCCGCCGTGCTCACGGGCGGCGCCTGGATGCGGCTCACGCCGTTCGGCGTGATCGAAGTCGCTGGGGCCGATGCCGCGACGTTCCTGCATAGCCAGCTCACCAGCGATATTGCTCACCTCGATACCGCGCACGCGCGCCCCTCGGGTTATTGCTCGGCCAAAGGCCGGCTGCTCGCGTCATTTCTCGTCTGGCGTAACGCTGAAGCGGTTTATCTGATGTTGCCGCAGGACGTGCAGGCCGCCACCAGCCGTCGGCTGGCCATGTTTGTGTTGCGCGCCAAGGCCCGTCTGACGGACGCCAACGAGGCCATCACGCTGATCGGTTTCGCGGGAGCGGTACAAGAGGCGCTCGCGGGCCTGTTCGAGACGCTGCCGCAGTTGCCGTACGAGAAGGTCGATGGCCCGGCTGGCACCCTGATCCGGCTGGCCGATGCGGCAGGTCGGCCACGCTATCTGTGGGCTGCGCCCACGGCTGAGGTGGAGGCCCATCTGGCCCGCCTCGGCACGCTCGCGGTGGCCTTGCCCGAGGTCTCAGCGGCGCTCTGGGACTGGCTTGAGATTCAGGCGGGCGAGCCGCGCATTACCCAGCCTGTCGTTGAGCAGTTCGTGCCGCAGATGGTCAACTTCGATGTGATCGGTGCCGTCGATTTCCGCAAGGGCTGTTATCCGGGGCAAGAGGTGGTGGCGCGCAGCCAGTATCGCGGCACGATCAAACGGCGCATGGCGCTGGCGCACGTGGAGCAGGACGAAGCCGCGGCAAGCGGCGTGGAGCTTTTTCATCCTGACGATCCGGGCCAGCCGTGCGGCAAAGTGGTCAGCGTGGCCGCCGCGCCGCAAGGGGGCAGCGATTTGCTCGCGGAGCTCAAGCTGGCCGCGCTGGACAGTGGCACGGTTCACCTCGGTGCGGTGGATGGCCCGGCGCTCACCGTGCTGCCCTTGCCCTACTCCATTCCGACCGAAGTTTGATGCATCTGGATGGTTCGAGGTGCCTGCTGGCGGCGCTCTGCTCGCCATCGGGCCTGAAACTTTCCTGTGTCTTGTTTTTTTAGGGGTCGTCTCAGAAAACGGAAAATAAAGCACGCTAAGCGTGCGCAGAGGCGGGTACCCAGCGGTACAGCGTAGGGATGGAAACGCCGAGATTCTTGGCCACGTCCTTGGGCGGCACACCGCTGGCCAACAGCTTCTTGGCCGACTCGATCTTGCTGCCGGTCATTTTCGGCTTCCGGCCACCCTTGCGACCGAGCTGCCTGGCGACTTCCAGCCCGGCGCGGGTACGCTCGATGGTCAACTCGCGTTCCATCTCGGCCAGGCTCGCCATAACGTGGAAGAAGAACCGACCGGGCGGCGTGCCGGTGTCGATAGAGTCGGTAAGACTCCTGAACTGGACGCCTTGCTTGTGCAGGTCGCCGACCAGATCAACCAGTTGCTTGACCGAGCGGCCCAATCGGTCGAGCTTCCAGACAACCAGTGTGTCGCCCTCGCGCAGCATTTCGAGTGTCTTGGCCAAGCCGGGACGATCCGCCCGTGTGCCGCTCACCGTGTCCTCGAAGATCTTTTGGCACCCGGCCTTGACCAAGACTTCGCGTTGCAGCTCAAGGTTCTGATCCTGTGTTGAGACACGCGCATAACCGATCAACATTGGCTAGCCTTCTGAGTTTGCACAGGACTAGTACGGTAAACCGGATTTCCTCGCCAATCGCCACAGCCCCACTCACGTACAAACCGAAATATTTTGAGTGGACGATTCACTCTTGAAAGCCCAAGTTCTTTGCGGAGGTCATCACGCAGCAGAGAGAGTACGTTATCGATTGTGGCACCTCTGCCAGATGCGTGCGCTTCAAGATATTTAACCGTTTCGTTTATTTGACCAAGGTCGCCAAGTAATTGGATGTCAGCAACAGCCGATTCAAAAGCCATAGCCTGTTCTTCGGTCTTGTCCTCACGATTCGCGGCTGTTTCGAGTCGACGATATGCTTCCAGTAAATATTGAACAATCATGTCATGCCGTTTATTGGCACGGTCTCTGGCCATATTGGAGCGGTGCACCACATACCAGCCAATAACCACAAAAAGTGCAGCAATCATCGGACCTATAAGTGGCGCCAAGCGGACAATTTGGTCAAGCATCAGATGCTCCCTCATAGTCGTTGCGGTCTTCGCCGTCAGCATCCTGACGCACGGCGGGGAGTTGCTTGAGCAATTCTGGTAGCGCCGTCTCCGCGGTGTCCCACACGACATCGAGGTTGATATCGAAGTACCCGTGGGCGATGCGGTTGCGCATGCCGCGCATATTGCGCCAAGGCACTTGCGCGTGAGCCTGGGCGAATCTGGCATAGCCATCCATCACTTTCGTGGCCGCCTCACCGATGATGATGAGGCTCATGATGACAGCTTGCTGGGTACGCTTATCCTCAAGGAAACGCTCTTTGATCATACCTTCCACGAAGCTGCGCGCATCGGTAGCGGCCTGCTGCATGTGGTCTAGGTAATCGGGCAGTCGGTAGTTTTCGCTCATACCGACTGTGCTTCCGCGAGCACCTTGGCACGGAATTTGGGCGGCAGATCGGCCGGGGTGAGCAGATCAACGTGGATGCCGAGTAGCAATTCCAGTTCTTCTTGCAGACCACCCAAGTCGAACAGCGTCGCACCGGGCAGCGCATCGACCAGCAAATCGAGGTCGCTGCCATCGCGGTCGGTACCATGCAGCACCGAGCCGAAGACGCGTGGATTGGCAGTGCGGAAGCGACTAACCGCTTCACGCACTGCACTTCGCTTCATATCAAGCACAACGGACGGTCGCATGGGCATCCTTATCGAAACTCGTTGAGATGATAGGCAATCAAGAATAGAGTTTCAAGAGCTATTTTCGAGAATCGCAATGCTTTGATTTTCCGTGTTCCGGCAATTGCCTTGGCGGGATTATCACAAACCTATGTTTTCAAGAAAAAGGAAACCACATGCCCCGCCGTTCGATCCTGTCCGCAGCCGAACGTGAAAGCCTGCTGGCGCACGCTGTTCATCCTGGACTGGCCGCAAAGCGTCGAGTTGCGCCGCCGCGTGCATGCAGGACTGAACAAGGGCGAAGCCCGCAACGCGCTGGCCCGCGCCATGTTCTTCAACCGTCTGGGTGAAATCCGCGGCCGCAGTTTCGAGCAGCAGCGTTATCGGGCCAGCGGCCTCAACCTGGTGACAGCGGCCATCGTGCTATAGAACACGGTCTATCTGGAGTGGGTGGCGAACGCGCTGCGTGGCAACGGCCATGCCGTCGATGGCGCCCTGTTACGCCCCCTGATGGAGACAATGAACGTATTCGTCGCTACGGTTACTCAGGGTGTTGTAAAGAAGGCCGGCTCTGTGCGAAACATCGGGCGACGGAAACGTTAATTAGCCCACCCATAAACTCAAGGAGTGGTTAAATCGTGCCCAATATTGGCATGAGGAAATTTATTATGAAAATTTTTAATAAAAATACGAAACACAGCAATGCCGATCAAAACACGCCCCTGATTAATAAAAATGAAAAAACCTCGAATTACGGAACATTTAATAATCAGTCATGTAGCGTGGAGACGCCGCAAGGGATAAGGGCAAGTTGCGATGCGCTCATCACCCCGCTCATAAACCAGGCCCAGCTTTTGCCAAAAAAAATTTTTCAAAGTTATATCAACCAGTACACACAAATCAATACCAAAAAAATCCCCTACAAGGCAAACGACGGGAATTAAACGATGCCAAACGCCGCGCGTAATGCCGCCGCCGCAGCGGCATGCGCTGCCGCGACCTCGGGAATAAATCCGCCCAGCTTGAAAAACTCATGCACCATCCCGGCGTAGCATTCCAGCGTGACCGCATTACCCGCTGCGCGCAGCTTGCGCGCATAAGCCGCGCCTTCATCGCGTAGCGGATCGTATTCGGCGATGGCGATCCACGCCGGTGCCACGCCGGAAAAATCCGGCGCGCCTCGCATCCCATCGAGCGGTGCAAAACGCCAGTCATCGCGGTCTTCCGCATCGCGCACATAGTGCTCGAAGAACCACTGAATCGTGTCGCGGCTCAACAGAAAGCCCTCGGCAAACTGCGCTTGCGAAGCGCTTTGCTGGTGGCCTGTCGTGCCGGGATACAGCAACAGTTGCAACACCGGGGCCATGCCCGCCTCGCGCGCCAGCACCGCGCACACCGTGGCGAGCGTGCCGCCTGCGCTATCGCCGCCCAGCGCGATCCGCGCGCTGTCGATGCCATACGATGCCGCTGTGTCGTGCAGCCAGCGGAGCGCATCAAAGGCATCCTCCACCGCCGTCGGAAAACGATGCTCCGGCGCCAGGCGGTAATCGACCGAGAGCACCGCGCAGTGCGCCTCACGCGCGAACATGCGGCACAACGCATCGTGGGTGTCGACGCTGCCTATCGTAAAGCCACCGCCGTGGTAGTACACCAGCGCGGGCGCAGGGGCCGTCCAGCTGGGTTCGAACGGCTGATAGAGCCGCGCGCGAATCAGCTCGCCATCGCGCATCGGCAGTGCCAGATCGTCGACCGAAAACATGGGCGCGGAGGCAATCTCCAGGATGGGCGCGCTTTTCTCGTAAGCGAGGCGCGCCTGTTGTGGCGTCAGCGTGGAATAAGGCGGACGTTGGGCTCGCGCGATCATCTCGAGCATCTGTTCGACTTTGGGATTCAACGGCATCGGTGCGCCAGGACTAGGGTTAAGGCCGGGGTTAAGGCCGGAGTCAAGGTCAAATCAGCCGGACCAGCTGCTTGCCGAAGTTCTGCCCTTTGAGCAAACCGATCAGCGCCTCGGGCGCGTTTTCGAGCCCTTGAACCACACTCTCACGGTAATGCAGCTGTTTTTGCACGATGAGCTCGGCGAGCAGCGTCTGGGCTTGCGGCCAGAGGTCGAGATGCTCGGTGACGATAAACCCTTCCAGTTTCAGCCGTTGCGTGAGGATCAGTGCCGGTTGCCGCAATGGCACCGGTTGGCCGTCATAACCCGCGATCATGCCGCACAGCGCGATCCGGCCAAAGGCATTCATCTGGCTGAGCACCGCATCCAGTACCTCGCCTCCGACGTTTTCAAAATGGCCGTCAATACCCTCCGGCGTCGCCGCTTTCAGATCCTGCTGCAGATGGCCTGCCTTGTAATCGACACAGGCATCGAAACCCAGGGTTTCGACCACATAACGGCATTTTTCCGCGCCTCCGGCGATACCCACGGCACGGCAACCGGCACGCTTCGCCAGTTGCCCGACCACACTGCCCACCGCGCCACTGGCCGCGCTCACCACCACCGTCTGGCCGCTTTGCGGCGCAATGATGCGGTTGAGTCCATACCACGCCGTCACGCCCGGCATGCCTGCGGCACCCAGCCATGCCGACAGCGGAACTTGCGGGTTCGGTACCGCTTGCACGCCCGTGCCATCGGAGGTGCCCCACTCTTGCCAGCCAAAATGGCCGATCACCTGGGTGCCAGGGGTAAAACGCGGATGGCGCGATTCCACCACCTCCCCTACCGTGCCGCCGATCATGACTTCATTGAGCGGCTGTGGCGCGGCATACGATTTGCCGTCGTTCATCCGGCCACGCATATAGGGATCGAGCGACAGAAAATGATTGCGCACGCGAAACTGTCCCTCACCTAGCGGCGGCAACGGGGTTTCGACCTGCTTGAAATTGTCGGGCGCGACGGCCCCTTGTGGGCGCGAAACGAGCAAAACCTGACGGTTCATGAGCGGCGAAAGCGGCTTGGACATGGCATTGACCTTATGAGTGTGCTGCGAGTGTGCTGCGGGTGTGGCGAATAGATGAACGGCGCGAATGAGGCACGGCCTTCAGCCGTCGCTGGGGCCGGGCATGACGCCGTCCGGGCTGCGCAAGCGCTGCTGCGTCACTTCACGGCCAATCGCCAGCCGCCGCATGTATTTGAACGTGCCGAGCGCCTTGGCGACGAAATGGCCTTCGCTGTCGCGGATTTCGCCTTCGCAATACGCCATGGTTTTCGAGCGGTGCAGCACGCGAGCGTGGGCGTGCAACTCGCCGCGCCCTGGCTGCATAAAGCTGAGCTTCATTTCGACCGTGACCACGCCGATGCCCTCATCGGCGAGGCTGCGTGCCGCCATGGCTAGCGCCACATCGGCGAGGGTCATCGTGATACCACCGTGGGCCACGCTCCAGGTGTTCAGATGTTCGGGCGCAAGGGGCAAGCGCGCTTCGCTCACGCCATCGACGGCGCTCAGCAGTTGCACCCCGAGAAGATCGACGAACGGGCTTTCGACGGGCATCGGGCGCACGGCGGACACACGGGCGGGAGCCGAAGCGCCAGCGCCCTCAGGATCAGGAAAGCGGAGCGCGCCGGGAACGCCAGGCATGTGAGGGATACCAGGAAAAGACATTGCCATGCGTCACGCTTCGCAAGCGTAATCGAGGCATTCGCGCGATTGTTGCACCGCACGGACAAATGCCTTGATCGCTTCATGCTGGGGATGAACCTGATAGGCATCGAGTGCGGCTTGGTCAGCGAACTCGGAGAGCAGTACGACGTCGCTGCTGGCTTCGAGCCCTGGCTGGGCCAGGCCGACCTCGAGGCGCAGGATGCCCGGGACGAGATCGCGGCAGCCTTCGAGTTTTTCCTTGAGCTTGCGCGCGTTGTCGGCACGGCTTGCGCCTTCGGCGGTTTCTTTCAGTTTCCACAGCACAATGTGTCGGATCATGGGATGGCCTGCAATGAAGTAAGTGAGGTTGAATGCGAAAACGTTCTGGCCCAGCGAGCCAAGCCGACACGATACCCGATTGGCTCATCCGGCATGCTGCGCGCGGATGCCGGGCTCTGTCTGCCCATGTCGGGGGGCTTACGCCACTTCGAAGAGCCCCGCCGCCCCCTGGCCGCCGCCGATGCACATCGTCACCACAACATATTTCACGCCCCGCCGCCGGCCTTCGAGCAGCGCATGGCCGGTCAGCCGCGCGCCCGACACGCCATAGGGATGCCCCACCGCGATCGCGCCACCATTCACATTGAGCCGCTCGTCAGGAATGCCCAGTTTGTCGCGGCAGTAAATCACCTGCACCGCAAAGGCCTCGTTGAGCTCCCACAAGCCGATATCCTCGATCTTCAGCCCCGCGCGCTGCAGCAGCCGGGGCACGGCGTACACCGGGCCAATTCCCATCTCGTCGGGCTCGCAGCCTGCCACCGCAAAGCCGCGAAAAATTCCCAGCGGCGCGAGCCCCTCGCGCTCGGCCCGCTGCGCGCTCATCACAACGCATGCCGAGGCACCATCGGAAAACTGGCTGGCGTTGCCCGCCGCGATCACGCCACCGGGCAAGGCCGGACGAATCTTCGCCACCCCTTCGAACGTGGTGCCGGCGCGAATGCCCTCATCCGCGCTGAGCGTGACTTCGCGCGTGAAGAGACGTCTACTGGCTTGATCCGCGATGCCCGCCGTGACCGTGATGGGCACGATTTCTGCCGCGAAACGGCCCGCGGCTTGAGCGGCGGCGGCGCGCTGCTGCGAACGCGCGCCATAGGCGTCTTGCGCCTCGCGCGGGATGCCGTAGCGCTGTGCGACGATTTCCGCGGTTTGCAGCATCGGCCAGTAAATCTCGGGCTTGTGCTGGTTCAGCCAGCCTTCGGTCGCCATATGGTGGTTCATCTCGTTCTGGACACAGGAAATTGATTCGACGCCGCCCGCGACGAAGACCTCGCCCTCGCCTGCGATCACGCGTTGCGCAGCCAGCGCGATGGTTTGCAAGCCCGAGGAGCAAAAACGGTTGACCGTCATGCCCGGCACGCTCACGGGCAAACCAGCGCGCAAGGCAATCTGGCGCGCGATATTGCCACCGGTTGCGCCTTCCGGATTAGCGCAGCCCATCAGCACGTCATCGACTTGTGCCGGGTCAAGCCGCGCGCGTTCGACGGCAGCTTGCACCACGTGGCCGCCAAGTGTCGCGCCATGGGTCAGGTTGAATGCGCCGCGCCACGATTTGGCAAGACCCGTGCGGGCGGTGGATACGATTACAGCATCGATCATGCGTGTCTCCTCGGACAGATAGGCCGGTAGTCGGTACGGTAGTTGGTACGGTAGTCGGTTATCACTTGTCAGTAGCCCGCGAGGCAACGGCTACGATGAAACGTGTTCAGGCCCGCGGCGTCAAAGCGCCTCGGTGCCGCTCAACGCCGCGGAATTCACCCGCGCCACGCCTGCGGCCTGCAAGCGTCGCCATGCCCCGGCGAGGGAGCCCTCAAGATCGATCGCGCGCGAGGCGTCTTCGATCACGGCGACCTCGAACCCCGCCGCCTGGGCATCGAGAGCGGACCAGGCAACGCAGTAATCGGTCGCCAGTCCGCAACACCAGACGCGTCGCACTCCGGTCTCGCGCAGATAGCCCGTGAGGCCCGTCGGCGTGACGCGATCGGCTTCGACAAACGCCGAGTAGCTATCGACTTCGGGATGATGCCCCTTGCGAATCACGGCGCGCGCATGCGCGATTTCGAGGCCGCGATGCAAGGCCGCGCCTGGCGTGTCTTGTACGCAGTGCGTAGGCCACAGCACCTGGGGGCCATAAGGCAGCATGAGGGTATCGAACGGCGCATGGCCTGCATGATTCGCGGCAAACGACACATGCGATGGCGGATGCCAGTCCTGGGTCAGCACCACATGGCTAAAGCCGCGCGCCAGCGCGTTGACGAGCGGCACAATCGCATCGCCATCCGGCACCGCCAAGGCTCCGCCTGGCATGAAATCATTTTGCAGGTCGATCACCAGCAGTACGTCGCGGGCGTCGCGGAGGTTGCGGGCAGCGTGCCTAGCGGGCGGCATCATTGAAGCCCTGTCCTTGCGCCGCACGTTCGGCAAGCCCCGGCGCCACCTGCCACGCGGCGCCATTGGGCTGCGCGGCATAACGGCGGATCGCCCGTTCGACATTGAACAGGCCCACGCTGTCGGCATACAGCATCGGGCCGCCACGCCATAGCGGAAAGCCATAACCGCTCAGGTACACCATGTCGAGATCCGACGCACGCGCGGCGATGCCCTCCGTGAGAATCCGCGCGCCTTCGTTGACGAGCGCGTACACCAGACGCTCGACAATTTCCTCATCGGGCAGCATGCGCCGGGCCACACCTTGTTCCGCGGAGTACGCCACGATCAGCGCATCGACCTCGGGCGACGCAGACGCGCTGCGCTCGCCGGGCCGGTAGTCATACCAGCCGCTGCCGGTTTTTTGCCCGAAGCGGCCGCGCTCGCAAAGGCGGTCGGCAACCTTGGGATAGTGCCGTTGCGGTGCTTCCCGATAGCGCCGCTGGCGAATCGCCCAGCTAATGTCATTACCCGCCAGATCGCTCATGCGAAACGGCCCCATGGCGAAACCGAAGGCTTCGATGGCACGATCGACCTGCGCCGGCAAGGCGCCTTCTTCGAGCATGTAGAACGCCTGGCACAGATAGGGTTCAAGCATGCGGTTGCCGATAAAGCCATCGCACACGCCCGAAACCACCGCGGTCTTGCCGATTTGCCTGGCACAATGCATGACGGTGGCCAGCACGTCGGGCGCCGTATGCGTGCCGCGCACGACTTCGAGCAGCTTCATCACGTTGGCGGGGCTGAAGAAATGCAGGCCGACCACGTTCTCTGGGCGGCGCGTGAACCCGGCGATCTGGTTCAGATCGAGCGTCGAGGTATTCGACGCGAGGATGGCTCCGGGTTTTGCAATGGCATCGATCTGGCGGAACACCTGCTCCTTGACGCTCATCTCCTCGTACACGGCTTCGATGAAGAGATCCGCATCCTTCAGGTCATCCCACGCGAGCGTCGGTGTGATGAGCGCCATGCGCTGTGTCAGCGCGTCGGCGCCGAGCTTGCCTTTTTTCACGCTGGCTTCATAGTTGGCGCGGATTTTCGTCATGCCACGCTCCAGCGCTTCGGCATCCGCCACAAGCAGCATGACGGGCAAGCCTGCGTTGGCAAAACTCATCGCAATGCCTGTGCCCATCGTGCCCGCGCCGATCACTGCGATCTGGTGCAGCGCGCGCAGTGGCGTGCTGACGGGCACATCGGGGAGTTTGGCGGCGGCGCGCTCAGCGAAGAACGCATGGCGCAGCGCCCGGCTTTCGGGCGTTTGCAGCAGCGCGCTGAAGGCTTCGCGTTCGGCTGCGAGACCGCGCTCAAAGCCCTGTAACACGCCCGCTTTGATGGCCTCGATGCAGCGCTGGGGCGCCGGAAAATGCGGCGCGGCAGCCGCGACGTTATTGCGCGCGAACTGTAAAAAACCCTCGGCGTTGGGATGTTCGAGCGGGCGTTTGCGCACGCACGGATGCGGGCCCGCCTGAGAGCCCACGCGCTGGGCGAAGGCCAGCGCCGCGCCAGGCAGATCCGCCTCGACGACTTCATCGAAGAGCCCACTGTCCGCGAGTTGTTCCGAGCGTACCGAGCTGCCCGAGACGATCATGTTGAGCGCAGCTTCGAGCCCAATCGCGCGCGGCAGACGCTGGGTGCCACCCGCGCCCGGCAAGAGCCCGAGCTTGACCTCGGGCAGCGCGATTTGCGCGCCGCGCAAGGCAATGCGGTAGTGCGCGCCCAGCGCGAGTTCCAGGCCGCCGCCCATGGCGATGCCATGGATCGCGGCGATCACGGGCTTCGGGCTGGTTTCGACGGCATGGATGAGCGTGGCCAGCGTCGGGGCTTGCATGGCTTTGGGTGTATTGAATTCGGTGATATCGGCGCCGCCCGAGAACGCCTTGCCTGCGCCGGTCAGCACAATGGCGGTGACGGCTGGATCTTGCTGCGCGGCGTCGAGGCCTGCGATGATCCCAAGACGGGTCGCATGGCTCAGGCCATTGACGGGAGGATGATTCAGCGTGATAACGGCAACGCCGTCACGGGTTGTGTAATCCACGGCCATGGGATCTGTCTCCATCCGGCGCTCGCCGGTTCGATGTGGGGTTGTCCGAGGTTATTTGAAATTTGAAATTTGAATTGCACGGCAGTGCTTGAGATTCGATGGGTATCTTGGGCACCAGCGGCCAGCGAGCAGAATACACAACTGCGCACAACTGCGCACAACTGCGCAGGGGCGTTCAATTTTGTCCTGACCTGGATTGCGGAGCCGTGTCGCTTTCGCTGCCGGGGAGTCAAGCCAGCAGCGCCGCGAGCGCCGCTTTACAATGTCGTCTTCTCTCAAGGCGCGTTCCCATGCCGCATACCCCGAGCTCTCCCGACCTTGCCAGGTCGCCCGTGTCTGAGCTCACGCTCGAGCCCGTTCGCGCGGCCCTGACTCAACCTCGCGCGGACGCCTTTGCGCAACTGGGGCCGGCCTTTCTGACCCGCTTGCCCGCCACGCCATTGCCCGCGCCTTATGTCGCTGGTTTTTCCACGGAGGTCGCGGCCTTGCTGGGTCTTGATCCGGCACTCGCGCAAGCGCCCGGTTTCGCGGAATTTTTCTGTGGCAACACCACCCGCGAATGGCCTGCTTCGGCCTTGCCGTATGCCTCGGTGTACTCCGGACACCAGTTTGGCGTCTGGGCGGGACAACTCGGCGACGGTCGCGCCCTCAGTCTCGGTGAACTAGCCCATGACGGTCAGCGCCATGAACTGCAGCTCAAGGGCGCCGGGCGCACACCGTATTCGCGCATGGGCGATGGCCGCGCCGTGCTGCGCTCGTCGATCCGCGAATTCCTCGGTTCGGAAGCCCTGCATCATCTGGGCATTCCCACCACGCGTGCCCTGTGTCTCATCGGTTCGGACCAGACCGTCTGGCGCGAAACCCAGGAAAGCACCGCAGTCCTCACCCGGGTCGCACCGAGCTTCGTGCGTTTTGGTCACTTCGAACATTTCGCCGCGAACGATCTCCCCCACGCCTTGCGCTCGCTTGCCGATCATGCGATTGCCCGTTTTTACCCGCATTGCGCCGCTGCCGACGATCCCTATCTCGCGTTGCTCGAAGCCATCGTGCAAGTCACAGCCGTGCTGCTCGCGCAATGGCAGTCAGTCGGTTTTTGCCATGGCGTGATGAACACCGACAACCTGTCGCTGCTCGGCCTGACCCTCGACTACGGACCATTCGGCTTGATGGACGGCTTCGATGCGGGCTTTATCTGCAATCATTCCGACACCCAGGGGCGCTACGCCTACCGCATGCAGCCGCAAGTGGCGTACTGGAACCTCTTTCGTCTCGCGCAAGCGTTCCTGCCGCTGCTCGGCATGTCCTATCCGGCTGTGCAGCGCCGCGAGCGGGCCGTCGCAGATGCGCAAGCGGTCCTCGAAGGCTTTAGGGTGCGCTTTACGGATGCGCTCGCGGCACGCATGCAGGCCAAGCTCGGGCTCGAAACCACGCAGCCCGGCGATGCGGCACTGGTTGAACGGTTGCTGGACATCATGCAGGCGAGCCACGCCGATTTCACGCTGACTTTCCGCCATCTGTCGCGGATCACCCGGGCCGCGCCCGTTGAGGCAAGCGCCGACGCGCCGGTGCGTGATCTGTTCGTTGACCGCGCAGCCTGCGATGCGTGGCTCGGCGCCTACCGCGCGCGCCTCGCCAGCGAAACACGCGATGACGCGGCGCGGGCGCAGGCGATGAACCAGGTTAATCCGCGCTACGTGCTGCGCAATCATCTGGCGCAAACAGCGATTAGCCGCGCGCAAGAGAAGGATTTCTCCGAAATCGAACGGCTGGCCGCGGTCTTGCGCCGTCCGTTCGACGAGCAGCCTGAACACGCCGCCTACGCCGCGCTGCCCCCTGTCTGGGCGGCAACGCTCTCGGTGAGCTGTTCTTCGTGAGTTTCCTCGCCTGGCCATGCGGCGCATGACCTTTCGCCGACGTTTTTCTTTGCAACAGGACTTCCTCATGACCCACGACGCAAACGACAGAAAAGACGCAAACGAAGCAAACGACCCAACCACGGCACAGGACAACGACGCCTGGCGCGAGCAGCTCTCGGCGCTCGAATACCGGGTCACACGCGAGGCCGCGACCGAGCCGGCGTTCTCTGGCCGTTATTGGGACCATTGGGAGCACGGCGTGTACGACTGCGTGTGCTGTGGCACGCCGCTGTTCGAATCTTCGACAAAATTCGATGCGGGCTGCGGCTGGCCGAGCTATTTCAAACCCATCAACGGCGAAGTCATCGAAGAGCGCACGGACCGCAGTCATGGCATGTTGCGCATCGAGGTGCGTTGCCGGCACTGCGGCGCGCATCTCGGACATGTCTTCGAAGATGGCCCTGCTCCAACAGGCTTGCGCTACTGCATCAATTCGGCTGCGCTACAATTCGGGCCGAAATAATCACTATCACAGTTCGTTACTTCCTCCCCCTCTTCCATCGCCCGCGAAAGGTCCATACCGGCCATGAAATTCCTGTTCGATCTGTTCCCGATCATTCTGTTTTTTGTCACGTTCAAGATCTGGGGCATCTACACCGCGACAGCCGTTGCCATTGCCGCCACGCTCGCGCAGATCGCATGGGTTGCGCTGCGTCATCGCAAGGTCGATGGCATGTTGTGGGTCAGCCTCGGCGTAGTGGTGGTGTTTGGCGGCGCGACACTCGTGCTGCATAACGATACGTTTATCAAATGGAAACCCACCGTGCTGTACTGGGCGTTTGCGGTGGTGCTGCTGGTGTCGCAACTGGCGTTTGGCAAAAACCTGATCCAGGCGATGATGGGCAAGCAGATCACCTTGCCCACGCGCGTCTGGGGCCAGTTGAGCGCGGCCTGGGCCGTGTTTTTTGCGCTGCTGGGCGTGCTCAACCTGTTCGTGGCGTACCGTTTTTCGACCGATACCTGGGTCAACTTCAAACTGTTCGGCGCGACCGGATGCCTGATCGCCTTTATTCTTGGCCAAAGCCTGTGGCTGGCGAAGCACATGAAAGACCAATAAGAGAAACAAGAGAAACGTCATGAACGATGATATTTTTTTGCATGCGGGCTCCGTTGAACGCATTGCGCTAATCGAAACCCGGCTCAATGACGCCCTGGCCCCGGTGCTGTCGCTGAGCGTGCGCGACGATAGCGCACAGCATGCGGGGCACGCGGGCGCCTCCGCGGGGGGCCATTACAGCGTCACGATCGTCGCCCCCGCGTTTGCCGGAAAGGCCCGCGTGGCGCGCCACCGGCTCGTGTATGATGCGCTGGCCGACGCCATGCAGCGCGGCATTCATGCGCTTGCGATCACGGCGTATACCCCCGAAGAATTCAGCGCCCGGCCTTCGTCACCCCCTTCGTCACCCCGATAACACGCTGCTCCAGTCGTCTTTCTGTCTCCCCGATCGTCCCGTTAGGAAATATCCCGATGACCTTCAAAAAAACCCCTCTGTGGGTCTTGCTGGCTGCGTTCGCGGCCGCGCCGGTGATGGCGCAAAACATTGCTGTGGTGAATGGCACACCGATCCCGAAATCACGCGTCGACGCGATGGTGGCGCAACTGGTGCGCCAGGGGCAGCAAGATACCCCCCAGTTGCAACTGGCGGTGCGCGAAGAAATGGTGAACCGCGAAATCCTGATGCAGGAAGCGATTCGCCGCGGCCTGCCGAACCGGCCTGACGTGAAAGCCCAGATCGCCGTCGCGCAGCAAACGGTTGTGCTGCACAGCCTGATTGAAGACGTGATGAAAGCGAGCCAGCCGAGCGATGCCGAGATCAAGGCACGTTACGACGCCCTGGTGCACGACACCGGGACGACCGAATATCACCTGCATCACATCCTCGTGGATAACGAGGCGCAGGCCAAAGACCTGATTGCGAAAATTCAGGCGGGCGCGAGTTTCGAAGCGCTGGCGAAACAGTTTTCGAAAGATCCAGGGTCGGGCAAAAACGGCGGCGATCTCAACTGGTCCGATCCCAAGGCTTATGTGCCTGAATTTGCCGCCGCGGCGCAAAAGCTGACAAAAGGCCAGATGACCGACACGCCCGTGCATACGCAGTTTGGCTGGCACATCATCCGCGTGGACGACACCCGGACGGTGCCGCCTCCGCCGCTTGAGCAGGTTCGCTCGCAGATCGTGCAACAGATTCAGCAGGAAAAACTTCAGGCGTTCGAAGAGAACCTGCGCAAGAAAGCGAAGATCCAGTAAGGGTTGAGATGTTGATCACGCGTTGAAACGTTGATCGCCCCGTAAAGGCCAGAGCATGATTTCCCTGGGGAAATCATGCTCTGGCCTTTACGGGAATTCATTACTAGCTTAAGTCTTCTTCGGGCACATCCCAGTCCTTCGAACGTGCCTCTCCAGTCTGGTAAAACTGCTTGACCAGCTTGACGTAGTTTAGAAAATCCCCATTTTCCGTAGCCAATCGGTTGGCCATGTTCCAATCAATTTCGTCACGTTCACGCGCGGGAATCAGCACTTGGCTGTCGGCAGGGTTATCCATATCCAGCTTGATGAAACCAATTCCATGGGCCGCGAAGAGCATCCGCAGCTCTTTCAGTGTGTCCTGTCCACTGATTTCTGCTGTAACCAGGTAGCCAAAATTGCCCCACGACGAGTTCGATACCGCCTGGAAAAAACACTCGCGTACATTCGAGCGGTTGATCAGAAGCTTGACCTCGAACGACCAAAGTTTGGTGCGCTTGTCGGAATACTGCTTCACGCAGTCTCGAACCTCCCGGTGCCAGTCAGCGCCCAAGTCCTCCATGCCGACCATGTCCGGGTACAGCCATCGGTTTCCATTCGGCCCTCGCTTGTTCGATGAGCGCTTCTCGTCGATGCGCCTGGAAAAGATGCCGAACTCTTCCCAGAGATAATTTGAAAGCAGCGGGTACAGTGCATGCTCATCTGGCATCGAGGTACCGGCATCTGCTGCGGCCGAAGAACCCTCGCTCTCGGCGGCGGCCACCTCAGCACTGTCCGATTTCTCCGAGTAGTAGTACTTACGCGGCCGCCCTTCGGTGGTTTTCAGCGCTGGATGCTTTATTTGCATGCGGGGCCGCCGCGAGCTGATTTCCGCAACGAGCTGCTGCACCAGATCCGTGTCCGACTTGATGTAGTCACCCCGGCTATTGGCCCGTTTCTCCTGGCACTCCGCAGGAAAGGTAGCAAACACCCAATCGGCGATCTGCCTGGCAGTAAACTTTTCCTCAGGTCGCGCCTGTAAATAGCCCACTACCGCTTGCGAGAGATTCAGCGCCACGTTATTTCTCCATTCTTTCCCCGGATCAGCTCGCGCAGTTTCTTGATGCCATTGGGTGCGGCAAAAGCGGTGCCGAAGTGCTTTTCCAGTAGTTTGGCGGTGTGCTTATTCATGCTCGCCGCCCAATTCACGCTCGATCTGTTCGATGCTGGGCAGGCTGGTTTGCAATTCTTCAGGCAGGGATTCGATCAATTGGTATTCCGCCACACCAATGGGCTGGGTCTTGTCGCGCAATGCGTATTCAGCCACCACGGTGTTCTTGCTCTTGCAGAGCAACAGGCCAATGGTAGGGTTGTCCTGTTCGGACTTGACCTGCATATCCACGGCAGTGAGATAGAAGCTCAACTGGCCGAGGTGTTCCGGTTTGAACTTCTCGGCTTTCAGTTCGATGACCACATAGCAACGCAGCTTGAGGTGGTAGAACAACAGGTCGATATAGAAGTCATCACCGCCAACTTCCAGATGAACCTGGCGGCCGACGAAGGCAAAGCCCGCACCCAGTTCCAACAAAAACTGGGTAATGTGCTTAACCAGTGCCGCTTCGATTTCCCGTTCGTTGGCTTCCTGGCCGATATTCAGGAAGTCGAACAAGTAAGGATCTTTAATGGATTGCCGGGCCAGATCGGTTCCCGGCGCGGGGAGACGGTCGACGAAGTTGGTGATCGCCTGGCCTTCCCGTTCTAGCAGGCGGGACTCGATATGGATTTCCAGTGTGGCGCGAGACCAGCCTTGTTCCACGGCGCGCTGGGCATAGGCCAGGCGTTGTTCTGGCTGCTTCAGCCTGGCCAGCAAAACCAGGTTGTGACCCCAAGGCAATTGTCCAACAGCCTGTTGGACAATTGCCGCGTCCGGCCAGGCGTCGGCGAAGGAGCGCATGTACATCAGGTTGGCACGGGAAAATCCCTTCATGTCAGGGAAGGCCGTCCTGAGGTCGTGCGCCAGCCGCTCGATAACCTTGGCCCCCCAACCTTGCTCGGCCTGCCGCTGCAGGATGTCACGGCCAATCTGCCAGTAGAGCAGCACCAGTTCGCGGTTGACGGCTAGCACGGCCCGCTGCTGGGCACCATGGATGCGATTTTTCAGCTCGCCCAGCCAGTTGGCGTAGCCTTCTGGAGCTGGAATGAGGGATACGGGCTTGTCGCTCATTCCGCTCCCCCGCTGCTGACCTTGAGCGCGGCCAGCAGTTCGGTTTTCAGCGCCTGCTTATTCATAGAATGTGGTTTCTTCCATGCGGGCTGTATTAGGCTGGGATGTTTGGGACGGGTCCGGTTGCTTTAGAAAGCGCCACTGAATTTCAAGCGCCATTCAAAAACACCAGAACCTCGCCCCCTGATTACCCCAGCCAGCGCCGCGCATTCTGGAACACACGCATCCACGGGCTGCCATCGCCCTTGCCGGCCGCGCGCCAGTCATCTGGATGCCAGCTCATCTGCACCGTGCGGTGGACCCGCTCCATATGCGGCATCAGCACCGTGAAACGGCCATCGGCCGTGGTGACCGAGGTCATCCCCTCCGGCGAACCATTCGGATTGAACGGATATTGCTCGCTCACCTGGCCGCGATGATCGACGTAGCGCATGGCCACCGCGACACGCTTCGCATCGCCTTGCTGCGAGAAATCCGCGAACCCTTCGCCATGCGCGACCGCCACAGGAATACGCGAGCCCTCCATCCCCGTGAAAAAGAGCGAGGGCGAATCCGCGATTTCGACTAGCGAAAACCGCGCTTCGAACTGCTCCGACTGGTTGCGCGTGAATTTGGGCCATGCCTCGCCGCCCGGGATCATCGCGGCAAGATTGCTCATCATCTGGCAGCCGTTGCAAATGCCTAGTCCAAACGTGTCCTGACGGCCAAAGAAGGTGGCAAACATCTCCGCGAGGCGCGCATTGAACAGAATCGTTTTGGCCCAGCCTTCGCCCGCCCCGAGCACATCGCCATAAGAAAACCCGCCGCAGGCCACGGCTCCAGCGAAGTCAGCCAGATCGGCCCGCCCGGCCAGCAAGTCGCTCATATGCACGTCATGCGCGTCGAAACCGGCACGGTCGAACGCATACGCTGTCTCGAGATGCGAGTTCACGCCCTGCTCGCGCAGGATCGCCACGCGCGGCCGCGCACCCACGCCGATGAACGGCGCGGCGACGTCTTGCGCCGGATCGAAGCTGAGATGCGGGGTGAGGCCGGGATCGGTGGCGTCGAGTAGCGCGTCGAACTCAGCATCCGCGCAAGCCGGGTTATCGCGCAACCGCGCAATACGCCAGCTGACTTCGCTCCAGATGCGTTGCAGCTCGCTACGCGGCGCATCGTAGATTTTTTTCGCATCGCGGTGAATCTCGATGACGTCGCGCTCGTTTGGCTTGCCGATCACGTGCGAACACACCGCCAGGCCATGCTCGCGCAGCACGCCCATGACCCTGTCGCGCTCGCTGGCGCGCACCTGGATCACCGCGCCCAGCTCTTCGGCGAAAAGCGCCCGCAAGGTGCGGTCCTCACGCCGGCCGCTGGTCTGTTTGGCCCAGTCCTTGGCATCGCCGTAATCGGATTCGTGGTTCGGATCGAGCGTCAGCATGTCGACGTTCAGCGAGACCCCGACGTGCCCGGCAAAAGCCATCTCGCACACCGTCGCCCACAAGCCGCCGTCCGAGCGGTCGTGATACGCGAGCAGTTGTCCTTCGTGGTTCAGCGACTGGATTGCCGCGAAAAAGCGCTTCAGATCCTCGGGGTCGTCAACGTCCGGCGTGACATCGCCCACTTGCTGCGAGACCTGCGCGAGGATGCTGCCCCCCAGACGATGCTGGCCGCGCCCGAGATCAATGGCAATCAGCACGGTGTCGCCCACCTCGCTGGCACGGCGCAATTGCGGTGTCAGGTGACGGCGCACATCGGTGACTGGCGCGAACGCCGAAATCACCAGCGACACTGGCGCAATCACTTCTTTCGCCACGCCGTGTTCATCCCATTGCGTGCGCATCGACAGGGAATCCTTGCCCACCGGGATGCCAATGCCGAGTGCGGGGCAAAGCTCCATGCCAATCGCGCGCACCGTGTCGTAGAGCGCGGCGTCTTCGCCGCTGCTGCCGCATGCGGCCATCCAGTTGGCGGACAGCTTGAGCTTGTCGAGCGTAGCGATCGGGGCTGCCGCGATGTTCGTGATGGCTTCGCCGACCGCCATGCGGCCCGAGGCTGCCGGATTGATCACGGCGAGCGGCGCGCGCTCCGCCATGGTCATCGCTTCGCCGCCAAACCCGGCGTAATCGGTGTTGGTGATCGCACAATCGGCGACCGGCACTTGCCACGGCCCCACCATTTGATCGCGCGCGGTCATGCCCCCTACCGAGCGGTCGCCAATCGTAATCAGAAAGCCCTTGCTGGCCACGGTCGGGTGCCGCAGCACGCTGGCTGCGAGTTCCGCCAGAACGAGGCCCGTGACATCGACCGGCACCAGGGCGGTGGCAACGCGGCTGACATCGCGCTGCATGCGCGGGGCGCGGCCCAGCAGCACGTCCATCGGCATATCGACCGGCTGGGGCGCATCGGGGTCGCGCGCATCCGCATCGATCAGCTTGAGCTGACGCTCGGCGGTTGCCACGCCGATCACCGCGAACGGGCAGCGCTCGCGCTCGCAGATCGCGGCAAAAGCCGGGAAATCGGCCGGCGAGAGCGCCAGCACATAACGTTCTTGCGCTTCGTTGGACCAGATCTCGCGCGGCGACAAACCGCTTTCTTCAAGGGGAATCTGCCGCAGCTCGAAGCGCGCGCCCTTGCCCGCGCCATCCACCAGTTCGGGAAAGGCATTCGACAAGCCGCCCGCGCCGACATCGTGAATGCTCAGGATCGGGTTGCGCTCGCCCAGTTGCCAGCAGGCGTTGATGACCTCTTGCGCGCGCCGCTCGATCTCGGGGTTGCCGCGCTGCACGGAATCGAAATCGAGTTCAGCGGTATTGGCGCCCGTCGCCATCGAACTGGCCGCGCCGCCGCCCATGCCGATGCGCATGCCGGGGCCGCCGATCTGGATCAGGAGCGTGTCTGGCGGCAGATCGTGCTTGTGCGTATGCGCGTCGGAAATATTGCCGATGCCGCCCGCGATCATGATCGGCTTGTGATAGCCGCGCACGCGGCCCGCGACGTTTTGTTCGTAAGTGCGGAAATAGCCGCCCAGGTTGGGCCGGCCGAATTCGTTATTGAATGCCGCGCCACCCAACGGCCCGTCAATCATGATGTGCAGCGGTGAGGCAATGCGCTCCGGGCGACCATACGGCAGGTGGCTCGCGGCGCCACCGACACCCCGTTCAGCGAGTGGCTGGGCCGCATCGCGGGCGGTTTCCCAGGCTTCGGGCGCACCTGGCAGCACGAGATTCGAGACGCTGAAACCCGCCAGACCGGCCTTGGGCCGCGCCCCGCGCCCCGTTGCCCCTTCGTCGCGGATCTCGCCGCCCGCGCCGGTTGCCGCCCCGGGAAAAGGCGCGATGGCCGTGGGATGGTTATGGGTTTCGACCTTCATCAGCGTGTGCGTCAGCTCGACGTGACGGCCATAGCGCTCGGCGGGGCCGTTGGCGTCAGCCGCCGGACGCGGGAACCAGCGTTCGGCCAGCGCACCCGCCATGATCGCGGAGTTATCCGAATACGCGACGATCGTGCCCTGCGGGCTGAGCTTCTCGGTATTGCGGATCATGGCGAACAGCGACAGGTCCTGGGCTTCGCCATCAATCGACCATTGCGCGTTGAAAATCTTGTGGCGGCAATGCTCGCTGTTTGCCTGGGCGAACATCATCAGTTCGACATCAGTCGGATCGCGTTGCAACGTGGTGAAAGCCTCGACCAGGTAGTCGATTTCGTCCGGGGCGAGCGCGAGGCCGAGTTCGGTATTGGCGGCTTCGAGCGCCGCGCGCCCTTGCGCCAGCACGCCGACGGTTTGCAGCGGCCGCGCGGGCAGCACATCGAAGAGGTGCAGCGCGTGTTCGCGCGAGGGCGCGAGACTCTCGGTCATGCGGTCATGCAGGGCCGCCGCGACGGCTTCGCGGGCGGCGGGTGGCAAGACCTTCTTGCCACCGAGCAGCCCGCTTTTGAGGATCACGGTGTATTCAATACCGCGCTCGATACGGTGTATCTGGGTCAGGCCGCAGTGCTGCGCGATATCGGTGGCCTTGCTCGCCCAGGGCGATACCGTGCCAAAGCGCGGCACTACCAGAAAATGCTCGCTCGTGCCGCGCGTGCTGTTTTCAGGGGGTAACGGGTTACCGTAATGCAGCAGCGCCTCGACGCGAGCGCGCTCGCTATCCGCGAGTGGCGCGCGCGCCTGCACAAAATGCAGATACTGGCCGCGCACGCCGGCAATGCTGGCGTCGATCTGGGAGAGCGTTTCGAGCAGACGGGCCTGACGAAAACCGGAAAGGGCCGAAGCACCGGGAATACACAAGAAATGGGCCATGGACAGGAGGTGACGTCGATGAGTCGCGCATGCAGGCGACGGGGTGAGGCGGAAGGAAGAACGCGATTATACCTGCGAATATCGGGCTGATTGCGGGGTATTCATGGCCGGTTCGGCCTGTTCATGGGGTGAAACCGGCTTGATGCGGCGCGCCTGGTCTGGGTCCTGGCCCTGGCCCTGGCCCTGGGTCCTTGCCCTTGTCCGCGGCTTTTTAATCGGGGTGCGGATTCAGCAATCGGCTTTTCTTGCCTTTAATTGTCCCAAAGCCGTGGATTTCCTCTGTCTCCCAGTCCCTTATAGCCCCACCCGCAGCCCCACCCACCGCTCCACCCACCGCTCCACCCACCGCTCCACCCACCGCTCCACCCACCGCTCCACGTTCCGTGCCGCTGCGGCATGGCGCAACCCGGCACCTCAGGCGCAGGCCCCCTCGCGGCATGGGCGCTTGATTGGCTGCTATCATGCGCGCTTATAGCAGACCCGATCAGCGCTGGCCGCCGTGTCTCGTTAATCCGTTGCAGTCGACGCCCATCACGTTTGCGGCAACCTCCCGCAATGTCAAGCTGCTCCACCAGCAAACCAAATCAGTCAAACATGGATGTCATCGTCATTGGCGGCGGAATCGCCGGGATCGCCACCGCTTATCAGTTGCGTGCGGCCGGACACCGGGTGTGTGTCATCGAACGCCACGCCACCGCCGCGCAGGGCGCCACGTATGGCCATAGCGGCGTGGTGCTGCCCTCTCCGCTCGACGTCTGGTTCGGACCGACTTTCATGCGTCATCGGCTGGGCGCGAAAAACGGCGTGCTGCGCAAGACCGGCTTCAACCGCGCGGCAAGTTCGTTCGTGCGGCGCCTGAACGTCTTGCATGCGCCCACTGAATTCAGCCAGCAATATGACCGCTTGCGGCCGCTGATCGAAACCGCCCGCGAAGCGATGACGGATATCGAAAGCCGTTTTTCGCTTGAATTCGAACAGGCCAGCGATCTGCTTTATCTGGTGCGCGGCGCACAGGAATGGAAGCTGACCGAACCCGCGCTGGATCTGCTGCGGCAATACGAAATCCCGCATCAGGTGCTCAGCGCGGCGCAATGCGTGGAACTCGAACATGCCGTGCCCGCCGAGCCGGATTTCGCGGGCGGCGTGAGGCTGGCAACCGAGCGCACGGCGAATTGCCCGCTCTTTACCAAACTGCTCAAACTGGTGCTGGATGCGCAGGGTGGCGTGCAGTTTCACTTTGGCCGCGAAGTCACCGGGCTGCGGCTCGAGTCCAGCCATGCCGCCGTTGAACTGGCGCCACGGCCTGATGAAGCGCAACGCTCGCGCGAGGTCGAAGTGATCCGGGCCGATGCGATCGTGATCGCCGCGGGCACGGGCAGCCTGCCCCTGCTGGAGCGCCATGGCGTCAGGCTGCCGCTGCATCCGCTGCGCCTGCATACGCTGGTCGCACCGATCGCCCACGAGGAATGCGCCCCGCACCGCACGGTCATCGACGCGATCAAACGCATCGCCATCACGCGCATGAACCATCGGCTGCGCATTGCGGGCGCGGCCGTACTGCAAAGCGCCATTCAAACCAGCAAGCCGCTCGACCCTGCTCTCTTCGAAGAAGCCCTTGCCCTGCTGGGCCAGGCCACGCACGACTGGGTTCCCGGCGCGGCCAAAATTTCCGCGGCGCTGCCCTGGCAAGGTGTGAAGCTGTTATCCCCCGATGGCTTGCCGGCGGTCGGCAAGATCCTGCATCCACGGCTCTTTATGAATGCAGGACACGGGCCCGCGGGCTGGGGGCTGGCGTGCGGCACGGCCAAAGTCATTGCTGCGCTGGTCTCGGGCACGACGCCTGAGGTGCCTGCCGATACGCTCGCGGCACTCCAGCCCGAACGTTTTTTGCCTGCTTGAGACCGGTTCAGGCTCAAAACAATGGGCGCACAACGTTTGGCGAAGACGCTGCCTCAATGCTGTCCATTGAGATAGTCGGTCAATGAGATAAATTGAATAGGCTTGCCCTTAAGCTTATCCTCTACCTGTTTTTCGAGTACTTTAATATATGCCTGTACCGCAGCATCTTTACGGTCAATCAAGCCATTGAATTCCTTGAAATATAATTTCCATTGCCATTCAAGCGAGACAAACAGCGCCCTGATTGCTAAATAAGTACTGGCTGGATCGATTTTTTGCACTGCACCTTCTGTATTTTCATACAGCTCCACAGAAGCGTTCTCCTGAAATTTTATAAATTCATTGAAAGCAGAAAGCTTATCATTCGCTTCTACTTTTTTTGGAAATACGCCAGAAACCCAATGAGGATAGGTTTTTTTTGCACCGAAAATAGGCGACTTTGCTTCAGGCGGCGAGATCTCATATTCCGCATCCAAAATCAACCTGTATTTTTCGATTATCTCTTTTTTAATACTTGCAAATTTTTCATATGTGGGAAAGAAATTGGGCCTATCCATATCAGAAATATAAATACCCCCTTTTGCCAAATCCGCGGCATTTAAAAAATTAATGTAGTTAAGTATTAAATTTTCTTTATGATCAATTCTGAAATTTTCAGAGAAATACTTATAATCCATTCGAATCCCTCTTCTTGAGATATTTTCAATGTAAGCCTCAACATTAACTTTCAAATCACTGTAATTTTCCATGAAATACTCCAGTGTGAAATCGGGAAGCGCCAGCCCGAAATCCGCCGCGAAATCAAAAATCTCGAAATATCTTGCAAGAAGCAAATTAGCATCATTATTTTTTTCAAAAGTATCCTGAAAACAGCCGGGTGCCCAGGATAATGATTTTCCAGAAATATCATACGCAACCCGAAGGGCTTGCCAATATCGCTGGCTGATCTTGTTTTTTTCGACATGCTTCAGCACTTTTTGAATAACCGAGCTGTCCGGAGCATGGGCGCCTTCCAATATTTCCCCGGGAGTTAACTTAATCAGTTTGAAACGCGGATCTGTTTCCTTCACGTTTTGTGTATTGACCGCCTCTGCGAATTTCGGATTCAACGGCAAGTCATTAATTTCACCAATCAGATTTTCAGCTTCCCTGATGGAATAATATTCATCCAGCGGGTCGCTCACGATGAAATGCCAGCGGCATTTAGAATTCCGGATGAGTTTCGGCGGAATTTCAAAATCTATAATTCCAAGATAGTTTTTATAATCGGCGCGCACGGTTATTCTAAGTTCCTCCCGTGCTTGCCTGTCTATTCCAGTTTGCTTTAAAATCAAGCTGTTGATTTTATCAATTTCAGCGGATCTTGCACCATCATATTTCCTGTTGAATATGTCGAGCGCGGACTCACGCTTATGATTTGGCAATCTTGGCTCCGCACCCGCCTCAAGCAGCTTGAGAAACAAATCCAGGCGTTCACGTTCAGCGAAGTGACACAGCAGTGTATTGTTATGAAAATCATTCAGGCCGGAATTGAGGAAAATCCATTTTTTATCAGCTGACAGCTGCCCGTTTACTTTTGCATAGATTTCGAGTAATTCGTAAAAGTCTTTTTCATTAGAATCATCGCTGATATAAAAAATATCACACAGACGAAACTCTCCATTGAGCAACATCTTTTCCACGCGATCTTTATTTTTTATAATTCTACCGCTTAACCCAATCCATTTGGCTGCTTTATAAGAGGGCTTTTCTTGTTTGCCTGTTTTTCCAGATCCGCTGGTCGTTGTTGTAGTCGTTGTAGTCGTTGTTGTCGTGGTGGTAGTTGTTTGTTTGGGCCCGGTATCCTGGGTTGCCGTCACGGCATTGCCCAGCTTCGAATCACCCGATTCTCCCTGCGACACGTCCTTGTTATAAGCAAGCGGGTGAATACCAATACTATTTTTATAATCACCCTGCCGGGTGACGGATGATGTCAAATTCTCGATTTGACACATCGCTCCCAAGAGCGTAGGAAGAAAATTCAGTGCCGCGGGTTTTTGGGGAGTAGATGCCGCGGGTTTTGGGGGAGTAGATGCCGCGGGTTTATTGGAACTGATTTTATGAGTCATTTTTAATTTATCAAGATAGAAACATTTTATTAAATAGAAATCACGCATTGCGCTATTCCCGTGCTGAATTAAGTGACCAGTTGACATAAAACGTTCCATGCCAGGGCCTCTTGATCTTGATCTTGATCTTGAGCATGTGAAGTGACGGGGTGGCGCTTTGGGATTGGATGGCCAAGGCCAGGAAAAAGCAGAAAAATACGGCTCTTGTCAGTCAGCCTGTGCATGCCGCGTTCCATGGCATTACCATGAAAAATTCCTGCCCCCGCGTCCGCCCTCATGACTGACACGCCATCCCCCTTGCCTGCTTTGCCTGCTGAATCTCACGCGGCCTTCGAGGCCGAACCGGATGCCCGGACGGCTGCCTTTTTTGCCGTACTCGGCCAGCCCGTGCCGTTATGCAGTCAGGCTGCCTTGCGCCAGCTTGAAACCCAGGCCGCTGCGACCTTGCCGCCGCATACGTTGATGGCGCGGGCCGGATGGGCGGCGGCACAGTTTCTGCGCGAGCGCCTGGCTCACGCTGAAGCCGGCGCCGCGGCTCAGCCGGTCTGGATCGTCGTGGGCCCGGGCAACAATGGCGGCGATGCGCTCGTGATGGCGACCGAGCTGCACCGCACCGGGGTGCCCGAACCGCGCGGCAAGTTCGTTCGTGCGGCGTCTGAGCGTCTTGCATGCGCCCACTGAATTCAGCCAGCAATATGACCGCTTGCGGCCGCTGATCGAAACCGCCCGCGAAGCGATGGCGGATATCGAAAGCCGTTTTTCGCTTGAATTCGAACAGGCCAGCGATCTGCTTTATCTGGTGCGCGGCGCACAGGAATGGAAGCTGACCGAACCCGCGCTGGATCTGCTGCGGCAATACGAAATCCCGCATCAGGTGCTCAGCGCGGCGCAATGCGTGGAACTCGAACATGCCGTGCCCGCCGAGCCGGATTTCGCGGGCGGCGTGAGGCTGGCAACCGGGCGCACGGCGAATTGCCCGCTCTTTACCAAACTGCTCAAACTGGTGCTGGATGCGCAGGGTGGCGTGCAGTTTCACTTTGGCCGCGAAGTCACCGGGCTGCGGCTCGAGTCCAGCCATGCCGCCGTTGAACTGGCGCCACGGCCTGATGAAGCGCAACGCTCGCGCGAGGTCGAAGTGATCCGGGCCGATGCGATCGTGATCGCCGCGGGCACGGGCAGCCTGCCCCTGCTGGAGCGCCATGGCGCCAGGCTGCCGCTGCATCCGCTGCGCCTGCACACGCTGGTCGCACCGATCGCTCACGAGGAATGCGCCCCGCACCGCACGGTCATCGACGCGATCAAACGCATCGCCATCACGCGCATGAACCATCGGCTGCGCATTGCGGGCGCGGCCGTACTGCAAAGCGCCATTCAAACCAGCAAGCCGCTCGACCCTGCTCTCTTCGAAGAAGCCCTTGCCCTGCTGGGCCAGGCCACGCACGACTGGGTTCCCGGCGCGGCCAAAATTTCCGCGGCGCTGCCCTGGCAAGGCGTGAAGCTGTTATCCCCCGATGGCTTGCCGGCGGTCGGCAAGATCCTGCATCCACGGCTCTTTATGAATGCAGGACACGGGCCCGCAGGCTGGGGGCTGGCGTGCGGCACGGCCAAAGTCATTGCTGCGCTGGTCTCGGGTACGACGCCTGAGGTGCCTGCCGATACGCTCGCGGCACTCCAGCCCGAACGTTTTTTGCCTGCTTGAGACCGGTTCAGGCTCAAAACAATGGGCGCACAACGTTTGGCGAAGACGCTGCCTCAATGCCGTCCATAGAGATAGTCGGTCAATGAGATAAATTGAATAGGCTTGCCCTTAAGCTTATCCTCTACCTGTTTTTCGAGTACTTTAATATATGCCTGTACCGCAGCATCTTTACGGTCAATCAAGCCATTGAATTCCTTGAAATATAATTTCCATTGCCATTTAAGCGAGACAAACAGCGCCCTGATTGCTAAATAAGTACTGGCTGGATCGATTTTTTGCACTGCACCTTCTGTATTTTCATACAGCGCCCTGAGTGCTAAATAAATACTGTCTGGATCGGTTTTTTGCACTGCATCTTCTGCATCTTCTGTATCTTCTGTATTTTCATACAGCGCCCTGAGTGCTAAATAAATACTGTCTGGATCGGTTTTTTGCACTGCATCTTCTGTATTTTCATACAGCTCCACAGAAGCGTTCTTCTGAAATTTTATAAATTCATTGAAAGCAGAAAGTTTATTATTCGCTTTTACTTCTTTTGGAAATACGCCAGAAACCCAATAAGGATAGGTTTTTTTTGCACCGAAAATAGGCGACTTTGCTTCAGGCGGCGAGATCGCATATTCCGCATCCAAAATCAACCTGTATTTTTCGATTATCTCTTTTTTAATCCTTGCAAAATTTTTATATTCGGGAAAGAAATGGGGTTCATCCTTATTGAGGTCATCCTTATAAGAAATATAAATCTTCCCTTCTGCCAACTCCGCGGCATTTAAAAAATTAATGTAGTTAAGCATTAAATTTTCTTTATGATCAATTCTGAAATTTTCAGAGAAATAGTTATAATCCATTTTAATCTCTCTTCTTGAGATATTCCCAATGTAAGCCTCAACATTAACTTTCAAATCACTGTAATTTTCCATGAAATACTCCAGTGTGAAATCGGGAAGCGCCAGCCCGAAATCCGCCGCGAAATCAAAAATCTCGAAATATCTTGCAAGAAGCAAATTAGCATCATTATTTTTTTCAAAAGTATCCTGAAAACAGCCGGGTGTCCAGGGTAATGATTTTCCGGAAATATCATAAGCAACCCGAAGGGCTTGCCAATATCGCTGGCTGATCTTGTTTTTTTCGACATGCTTCAGCACTTTTTGAATAACCGAGCTGTTCGGAGCATGGGCGCCTTCCAATATTTCCTCGGAAGTTAACGTAGGCAGTTCGCTACTCTTACCTTTTTTCAGCGCATTTCGTTTTTTGACCGCCTCTGCGAATTTCGGATTCAACGGCAAGTCATTAATTTTATCAATCAGATTTTCAGCCTCCCTGATGGAATAATATTCATCCAGCGGGTCGCCATTGATGAAATGCCAGCGGCATTTAGAATTCCGGATGAGTTTCATCGGAAATCCACCATAACCTGATTCACCTTCCATGACAACATCGTCGTCATAATCGGCGCGCACGGTTATTCTGAACTCCTCCTGTGCTCGCCTGTCTATTCCAGTTTGCTTTAAAAGCAAGCTGTTGATTTTATCAATTTCAGCGGATCTTGCACCATCATATTTCCTGTTGAATATGTCGAGCGCGGACTCACGCTTATGATTTGGCAATCTTGGCTCCGCACCCGCCTCAAGCAGCTTGAGAAACAAATCCAGGCGTTCACGTTCAGCGAAGTGACACAGCAGTGTATTGTTATGAAAATCATTCAGGCCGGAATTGAGGAAAATCCATTTTTTATCAGCTGACAGCTGCCCGTTTACTTTTGCATAGATTTCGAGTAATTCGTAAAAGTCTTTCTCATTAAAATTATTGCCGAAATAATAAAAAATATCACACAGACGAAACTCTCCATTGAGCAACATCTTTTCCACGCGATCTTTATTTTCTATAATTTTACCGCTTAACCCAATCCATTTGGCTGCTTTATAAGAGGGCTTTTTTTGTTTGCCTGTTTTTCCAGATCCGCTGGTCGTTGTTGTAGTCGTTGTAGTCGTTGTAGTCGTTGTTGTCGTGGTGGTAGTTGTTTGTTTGGGCCCGGTATCCTGGGTTGCCGTCACGGCATTTCCCAGCTTCGAATCACCCGATTCTCCCTGCGACACGTCCTTGTTATAAGCAAGAGGATGACTCACAATACTATTTTTATAATCATCCTGCTGGATAACGCGTGATGCTAAATTCTTGATTTGAGACATCGCTCCCAAGAGCGTAGGAAGAGGATTCGGTGCCGCGGGTTTTTGGGGAGTAGATGCCGCGGGTTTTTGGGGAGTAGATGTCGTTATTTTATTTAACCTAATTTTATGAGTCATTTTTAATTTATCAAGATAGCAACATTTTATTAAATAGAAATCACGCATTGCGCTATTCCCGTGCTGAATTAAGTGACCAGTTGACATAAAACGTTCCATGCCAGGGCCTCTTGATCTTGAGCATGTGAAGTGACGGGGTGGCGCTTTGGGATTGGATGGCCAAGGCCAGGAAAAAGCAGAAAAATACGGCTCTTGTCAGTCAGCCTGTGCATGCCGCGTTCCATGGCATTACCATGAAAAATTCCTGCCCCCGCGCCCGCCCTCATGACTGACACGCCATCCCCCTTGCCTGCTTTGCCTGCTGAATCTCACACGGCCTTCGAGGCCGAACCGGATGTCCGGACGGCTGCCTTTTTTGCCGTACTCGGCCAGCCCGTGCCGTTATGCAGTCAGGCTGCCTTGCGCCAGCTTGAAACCCAGGCCGCTGCGACCTTGCCGCCGCATACGTTGATGGCGCGGGCCGGATGGGCGGCGGCACAGTTTCTGCGCGAGCGCCTGGCTCACGCTGAAGCCGGCGCCGCGGCTCAGCCGGTCTGGATCGTCGTGGGCCCGGGCAACAATGGCGGCGATGCGCTCGTGATGGCGACCGAGCTGCACCGCACCGGGGTGCCCGTCCAGGTTTGCCTGCCGCAGCCCGTGCAAGCGTCCGACGCCCGCTGGGCCTGGGCTGCCGCCCAGGCCGTGGGGGTACCGTTCAATGCGGCGTTGCCGGAGCGTTTACCCGCCGCAAGCTGGCTCGTCGATGGTCTGTTCGGCATCGGGCTGGCCCGGCCACTCGAGGGGGTATTCGCCGCGCTAGCGCAGCGTCTCACGCACCATGCGCAACATCATGGCCGGGTGCTAGCGCTCGATATCCCGAGCGGCCTCTCCTGCGATACAGGTCAAACCATCGGCGAAGACTCCGCCCCAGGTCACGCCGTGCGCGCCACGTGCACGTTGACGTTCCTTGCGGCCAAGCCCGGACTTTTCATGGCATCGGGGCGCGACCATGCCGGCACGGTGTACGTCGCCCCGCTCGGTGTCGATCCGGCTTTAGCCGCTGACACCGCCCCTGCGCCCAGCCCACTCCAGCTCAACGCGCCCGCACTGTTCGTCCCGCTGCGAGCGCCACGCGAGCACGCCAGTCATAAAGGCCGCTTCGGCAGCCTTGCGGTGATCGGCGGCGACACGGGCTTGTGCGGCGCACCGATTCTCGCGGCCCGCGCAGCGCTCTTCGCGGGCGCGGGTAAAGTTCATGTCGTGCTGCTCGGCAACGGTGCGCCCGCCTACGATCCGCTCCACCCCGAACTCATGCTGCATGCCGCTGGCGACCTCGCCCTCGAGCCGCTGAGCGCATTGGCGCTGGGCTGCGGCATGGGCCAGCGGGCCCGGGCCCGTCGTTTGTTACGCGAGGCGCTCGCGCTCGATGTCCCGAAGCTGCTTGATGCCGATGCGCTTAATCTGCTGACGCAAGACCCCGCGCTCGCCGCACGGGTCGCCCAGCGCGCCGCGGACGGCGATCCGTGCGTGCTGACACCGCATCCGCTCGAAGCCGCGCGGCTACTCGGCACCGATACCGCCACGGTGCAGCGCGACCGGCTTGCCGCCGCGTGGGCGCTGGTCGAACGCTTTGCCTGCGTGATCGTGCTGAAAGGCAGCGGCACCGTGATCGCCGCTCCCGATGGACGCTGCGCCGTTAATCCGACGGGCGGCGCGGCGCTCGCTAGCGGTGGCACCGGTGATGTGCTGGGCGGCCTCATCGGAGCCTTGCTGGCGCAAGGGCTGCCGCGCTACGAAGCGGCGCTCGCGGGCGTCTATCTGCACGGGCTGGCGGCCGATACCCTGAGCGCGGAGGGCGCGGGCCCCGCGGGTCTCACGGCAGGCGAGCTGGCGCCGAGGGTGCGCATGCTGATGAATCGGCTCTTTTATCCCGTAGCCCGGCCAGACTGATTCGGACTTAAGCCTTAAGTCCGCGCTGATGCTGAAGTGCTGGGTGAAGTGCTGGGTGCTTACCCGCCCGTGTCGCCCGAGCCTCATCCGGATGACGCGCTCAGGTGCCCGGCAACGCCGCTATACTGGCTGGCTGCCAAAAAACCACGGGCTCACAACCCGGTCGTGCCTGCCGCCGCTGCGGCCGCCCCGTTCTGCCCTTGCCCTGGCTGCACCGGCTCTCTTCACTCGCAGCCGCTTTTTCGTGCCGCTTTTTCGTGCTTTTTCGTGCCTTTCCTTCACTCGTGTCTTTACTGTTAGACGGATGGTTATGACGCTCGCTACGCTCCCTGCCTGGTCTTTGCTGCAAGCACACTACGAACAAATCCGGGGCTTGCATCTGCGCGACTGTTTCGCGCCCGCCCATGATTCCTCGCCCACTCGCGCCGAACGTTTCACGTTCAGCGGGGGAGGCCTCTGTGCCGACTTTTCCAAACACCGCATCACCGACGACACCCTGCGTCTGTTCACCCAGCTCGCCCGCGAAGCCCAAGTCGAAGCGCGCCGTGACGCGATGTTCGCGGGCGAGCTCGTCAACCCCACCGAAGGCCGGGCGGCGCTGCATACCGCCTTGCGCGCGGACAATCCCGCCGCGCCCTGGCACGCCGAGGTGCAGGCGGAGCTGGCGCGCATGGCCCGCTTCGCCAACCAGGTTCGGGATGGGCGCTGGAGCGGCTATAGCGGCAAGCGGATTCGCCATGTGGTGAATATCGGCATCGGCGGCTCGGATCTGGGCCCGAAGATGGCGGTCCATGCGCTGCATCATCTGGCGAGCCCGGACATCGCCAGCTACTTTGTCTCGAATGTCGATGGCGCCGATCTGGCGCGCGTGCTTGAGCAAATCGACGCCGAGACCACGCTCGTGATCGTGGTCTCGAAGACCTTCACCACGCTCGAAACCATGACCAACGCGCACTCGCTGCGCAGCTGGATGATTCAGCAGGGCTGTCCCGAAGAAGCCCTGAAGCGGCATTTCGTCGGCGTCTCGGCCCATGTCGCGGAAGTCGTCAAGTTCGGTATCGCCGAAGATAACGTCTTCGCCATGTGGGATTGGGTTGGGGGCCGCTATTCGTTATGGTCGGCGGTGGGGCTCGCGCTCATGGTCGCCATCGGCCCGGATCAGTTCGGCGAACTGCTGGCAGGCGCGCGTGAGATGGACCAGCACTTTTGCAGTGCCCCGCTGGAGCGCAATTTGCCGGTGCTGATGGCGCTCATCGGGATCTGGTACCGCGATTTTTTCGGCGCGCAAAGCTATCTGGTCGCGCCGTATTCCGCCGCGCTGCAATTCTTGCCTGCGTATTTGCAGCAGCTCGAAATGGAAAGCAATGGCAAATCCGCCCGGCTCGATGGGACGTGGGTTGATTACCCCACTGCGGCGGTAACCTGGGGCGAGCCTGGCACGAATGGCCAGCATGCTTTTTTCCAGATGCTGCACCAGGGGCCCACCCTCGTACCGATTGATTTCATTGCGGTGCTGACGCCGCAATACGCGCTGGCGGGCCATCATCCGCGCCTGCTGGCGAACTGTTTTGCCCAGAGCGAAGCGCTGATGCTCGGCCGCACGCTCGACGAAGCCCGCGCGATCGCGGGCCCCGCGCGTCCGGAACTGGCACCGCATCTGGTGTTTCCGGGCAACCGCCCCTCGACCACGCTGCTGCTCGATGCGCTCAACGCCCGCACGCTTGGCGCGCTGATTGCACTGTACGAACACAAGGTGCTGGTTCAGGCGACGGTATGGAATATCAATCCGTTCGATCAATGGGGGGTGGAACTGGGCAAAATCCTGAGCCAGGCGCTCGAAGCCGATCTCGGCGCGGCGAATCGGGTTGAGGGCAAGCATGATTCGTCCACCACCGCGCTACTGGCGCGGGCCCGCGCGGCACTTGGGCGCTGAGCGCGGCGCGGATGCCGGTGTGAGGCTCGCGCCTGGACGCAACGGTGCTTAAACCACCAGCCGTCCGGCCTCGATGGTCAGTGTCCGGTCGCAACGCCGCGCCAGCTCCGCATCGTGCGTGACCAGCACGAGTGTGGCGCCGCTGGCGCGGTTCATCTCAAACATCAGTTCGATCACGGCGTGCCCGGTTGCCGCATCGAGGCTGCCGGTCGGCTCATCGGCAAATAGCACTGCCGGGCGTGTGACGAACGCCCGGGCCAGTGCCACGCGCTGCTGCTCGCCCCCGGAAAGCAGTTTCGGATAATGCGCCGTGCGTGGCCCCAGCCCGACTTGCTCCAGCAATGTCCGCGCGCGCCGGGCGGCTTCGGGCGCCGTGATCTCGCCTTGCAGCTCGAGCGGTAGCATCACGTTCTCCAGCGCGGTTAAATGCGGCATCAGCTGAAACGACTGAAACACGAACCCCACCGCACCGCGCCGTAATGTGGCCCGGGCATCTTCGTCGAGCTGGGCCAGATCATGGCCTAGCAGCCGAACCGAGCCCGCGCTGGCGTGGTCCAACCCGGCCAGCAGCCCCAGCAACGTTGATTTGCCCGAGCCGGAGGCCCCGACCAGCGCCACGCGGCTGCCGGCTTCGATGGCAAGGTTGATTCCATCGAGAATCGTCAGACTGCCCGTGGCATCGTCCACTTTCTTGCACAACCCCTGGACTTCAATGACTAAACCGGTTTTCTTTTGCATGACGTTTTGCCTGGCCCAACGGAGCCTGAGAATGCGCGTGAGCGTGCGCTGGAAAGCCGCCCTCGCACTGGGCGCGATGCTGCTGGCGAGCGGGGTAAGCGCCGGTGAGGCTCGCGCCGCGGGCCTCACCGCGCCGCCACGCGTCAAGCCCGCGGCGATTGTCGTGCTGGGCGACAGCCTCTCGGCTGAATACGGCCTGCCACGCGGCACGGGATGGGTGGCGCTGCTCCGCGAGCGTGTCGCGGCAACGCGCGCCGATTATAGCGTTGCCAATGCCAGCATCAGCGGCGACACCACGAGCGGTGGACGAGCCCGCCTGGGTGCGCTGCTGCAACGGCTCCAGCCCGCCGTCCTGATTGTCGAGCTGGGCGGCAACGATGCCTTGCGCGGCGTGCCGCTGAGCACCACCGAAGACAACCTGCGCACGATCATCCTCCAGGCGCAACAACAGGGAGCCAAGGTCGTGCTGGTCGGCATGCAGGTCCCGCCCAATTACGGCCCGGATTATTCACAGAAATTTCAACAGCTCTACCGCACGCTGGCCCAGACGCTACGCGTGCCGCTCGTGCCGTTTTTACTGGCGGGCATGGAAACTCGGGCCGAATTGTTTCAAGCCGACCAGATTCATCCCTCACAAGAAGCGCAGCCTTTATTGCTCAACAATGTCTGGCCGGTGCTTCAGCCCGTTCTCAAGGCGGCTCGCACCTCAGCGGCGGCTACTGTCAAAACGCATTAAAAAACGCTGGCCAATTTGTTTC
Source organism: Paraburkholderia hayleyella (assembly GCF_009455685.1). Lineage (NCBI taxonomy): Bacteria > Pseudomonadati > Pseudomonadota > Betaproteobacteria > Burkholderiales > Burkholderiaceae > Paraburkholderia > Paraburkholderia hayleyella. The sequence goes on from NZ_QPES01000001.1 coordinate 1,964,076, forward strand.
GAATTAATTCAGGGCTTGGATGATCTGGCACTTTCGTTTAATCTTAAAAACCCTGCTCAATCAGAGCCTTTCCAAAAGGAAATCCCATGAAATCTTTACCGCTTATTGTGATGACGGTGGCAATTTCTGCTTGTGCGGGTCAACCCCCTGCTGGTGTGCAATCGGTGGGGCAAAGTCAGCAATCGCCGAAAGCGGTCGCGCAATGTGTCGCCCAAAAATGGGCGGATAAAAGCCGGCAACAGGTGATCTTGCAAGACACCCTGGCTAATGATCAGGGGCTTGATGTCTTCGTTCCAGGCCAGCAGCCGCCGAACGGCGCTGCCGCAGTGGTGCTGCCGGCGAATAACGGCAAGGGTTCATGGGTCGGCTTCCGGGCTAATGGCGCAGCAGGTAGCGACACCACTGGCGACATTAGCGCCTGCCTGTAAAACCTGTTTGCCGCTCACTCCTGGCCTGTCTTCCAGTTTTTCAGTTTTTCAGTTTTCCAGACGGCTCCAGAATTTTTCTGTTTTTCTGTCAATCAATAAAAATGCCCGCATGGTTTCATGCGGGCATTTTTAATTTTGAATCTGGTGGCAAAAAATATAAAACTCAAAATGAATAAATACAGGGATGAATCAACAAATAACTGAATAAGTCGGTCAATTCATCCAGCACATCCAGTCAAACTCCGGGCAATACGCTTATTGCCCGGCATTCGCCGCAGCCGCCTCAAGCGAACCAAAGTGCTTGACCTTGGCGCGTTGGCGCAAGGCGTCCAGATACGCTTCAAGTTCCGACTGTGCATGAACCTGAGCCACCTGCTGCTGGGCTGCCGTAAGCCGCTCAGGCGTCATCGCCGCCCCCGGGAGTACGGCATTGACACGGTAAATCACGTAACCCTGAGCGCCCAGATCGACACCGGTATAAACCGGCAGATGTTCTGCGCTGGCCTTGTAAATCGCGCTCATCGAAGTTTCCGGGAGGCCTTGCGGGTTGTTGCGGGATACCTTGAGCGCAGGCGCAAAGCCTGTTGTCGCTTGCGATTTCTGCAGCACCGCGAGGCGCGCGGCCCCATCTTTCGCCGCCAGTTCGGCCGCCTGTTGCGTGATGACCTTTTGCCTGACGCTATCCTTGAGCGCCGCAAAGGATGGGATAGCCGCCGCCTTGAAGTCGCTCACGCGAGCCGAGATCAGCGTGTTGTTGCCGAGATCAATCGCCTGAATGTTGTTGCGGTTTTTCACCGCATCGTCAGAAAAAATCGCTTCGAGAAACTGCGGATTATTCAGCGGGCTGGTCGCAGCCAGGGCGGCATTGGGCTTGGGCGTCACCACCGCGGTTTGCAGTGGCAGCTTGAACTTGTCGGCTGCAGGCTGCAGGCTCTTTGCCTGTTCATACACCATCGACGTAAAACTATCCGCGCTATCGGTAAAGCGCTTGGCGGCATGCTGCGTTTTCAGGTCGTGGGCAATCGCCCCCTTTACTTCAGCGAAAGGCTGCGTCACCGGGGGCTTCACCTCGGTCACCTTGATGATGTGATAGCCGAAATCGGATTGCACGATGCCGCTTATTTCGTCTTTTTTGAGGCTGAAGGCGGCATCGTCAAAGGCCTTGCCGCCGGCAATCATGCCCCGGCCGAAATAACCCAGGTCCCCACCCTTCGCGGCTGAACCGGGATCTTGCGATTGCTTTTCGGCGATCTGCGCGAACTGCCCAGGATGAGCCTTGAGCTCGGCCAGCACTTTTTCCGCCTGTTGCCGGGCTTTTTCCTTGTCCGCCGCACTCGCGTCTTTCGCGGCTGCGATCAGGATGTGGCTGGCCCGTACTTCACCCGGTGTACGAAAACGCGCGAGGTTATCGTCGTAGTATTTTTTCAGGTCCGCTTCGGTGGGCTGGACGCTCGCAGCCAGCACCTCCGGCGACAGCACGAGATATTGAATCGTCGCGGTGGCCGGGGTGGCGAAATCCGCCCGGTGGGCATCGTAATAAGCCTGCAGTTGTGCCTCGGTGGGCTGAACCTTCGCCAGATAGTCGCTAGCGCGGAACATGAGGCTTTGTACTTCGCGTTGCTGCTCCGCGAGTTCAATCAGGTGCTGCGCGAGGGTTTTCGAGGTGAACGCGCTGCTCTGAATGCTCGACGGCAGTTGCTGCTGCGCGAGGCTATAGCGTACGCTGGCATCGTATTGCTCAGGCGTCATGCCCTGGGCGGCGAGAACCTGCTTGTAGCGCTCGAGATCAATCGAGCCATCGGGGTTTTTCAGGGAGGCGATAAACGGGTCGCTCAGCAACGCCCGGCGCACGGCGGCATCGGAAGCGGTCAGATGCAGACGCAGGGTTTCGTCGGCCAGCACGCGTTGCATGACCATCGCATCGAGCACTTGCTGACGATGTTCCGGCGTATTGAAGGTTTTCAGGTCGAACTGGGCGCCCAGCATTTGCCGTGCGCGATCGAGTTGCTGACGCATCGAGTTGTCGTACTCGGCCCGCGTGATCTTGTAGCCGTTGACTTGCGCGACGTTGCCGCTGTCATCAAAAAAACCGCGGAAGCCTTGAATTCCGACAAAACCCAGCCCCGGCACAATGACGAGGATGAGCATGAACATCATCAGGCGTTTGTGATTGCGAAAAAAGTCGAGCATGCGTGAAGGCGCCAGAACAGAAAACGCCCGATATTACAGCAGCGGGCGAGAAAAAAGACGGGTCAGAATAAGCCCCCGGGTTCGGATGCATCTGGGTTCGGACGCTGGGTTCAGACCCATCATGGGCTGGAAGGCGTAATGCACAAGGCCCCCAGAGCAAAACCCGCTAATTGTAGCCGAAACGCCATCCGCTTTTAGCCGACAGGGCGCACACGCTTGTCCTGCATGGGTCTGCGGCACGACCTGGGCACCTTCATCCCCTCCTTTTCTGTTTATTTACCGTGATGAGTAACGCGTCCGGTTCTCGTGCACGCGGTACGCCATTTTCCAGCCAATAAACAAACGGAACGGTTTTTGGAACGATTTTTCGTTATTTGTTACGCATAAGGGGCAAGAGGTTTCAACACTAACTTCAGCGGGTCAAAAACACATCTATGGCGTTATCTCTCGTTTTGCTCGACAAACAGACCCAGCAACCCATTGCCCATTCCGGCAACGAAATCCGCCTGAATGGGCCTGCGGTACTCAAACTGCCCGTCGATAAAAAGCAGATTCAAAGCCTGTCGCGTGAGGGCGATACGCTTGTGATCCAGTGTGTTTCCGGTGAAGTGCTCATCGTGCATGGGTTCTTCGCTGCAAGCGATGGCGTAGCCAGCGATCTCGTGTTGCAAGACGTCGCCGGGCCCTTGCTGGTGCATTTCGATGGCGTGGAGCCGGGCGTGCTGAAGGCCTGGTATGCCGAACCCTCCCTGGTCGCCGATGAAGTAGCCGATGCCGCGGCAGCGCCTGCGGCGGGCGCATCGGCCCTGCCCTGGGCGCTCGGCGGGATTAGCGTGCTGGCGGGAGCCGGTGGCATCGCCCTGGCCGCAGGGGGCGGCGGCGGTAGCGGTAGCGGTGACGGTGGTACCCAACCCGTCACTCCGCCTGTCACCCCACCGGTTACCCCGCCCATCACGCCACCGCTCACGCCACCGCTCACGCCAGCCACACCGCTCACGCAAATCAGCATCAACAGCGACGCCACACTCCGCGTGAGCGGCACGGCAGCCCCCTTGCACCACATCACCGTGACGTATCCCGACGGCACGCGTCACACCGTACTCGCCGATGCCAATGGTCACTTCAGCGTGACCTCGGATACGCCGCAAACCAGCGGCATCATCTCGGTAGTCGCGTCTGACGCGGCGGGCAATACCAGCGCGCCTGGGCATGTGAATTATGTCGATCACACCGCGCCGCTCGCGCCGGGCGTGACGATTCTCGAAGACGGCAATCACGATGGCCTGATCAGCCTCGCCGAACTGAACGGCCAGGCCACGCTGAGCGTTAGCATCACGCTCAGCGGCACCGGCGCCATGGCAGGCGACAAAATCCTCATCGCGGGCTATGCCACGCACGTCCTCACTGCCGCTGATCTGGCCGCGGGCCATGTGGTGCTGAGCTTCCCCGCACCGCCTGCCGGTGCCGCGTTCGAGCTCAGCGTCAGCCTCGAAGACCAGGCGGGCAATCTCTCCAGCGCACACACCGCACACGCGGTCATGGCCACGGACACGCCGGTCATCACGTTCGAGCCGCTGGCGCGCCTGAACTTCGCCGAACTCGTCAGCCAGGGGCTCACGCTGACAGGCAAAGTGACCGGCCATTATTCGGCCAATGACACCATCACGGTTGTGCTGCTCGGGCAATCGGTTCAGGGCACCCTCAACGCCGATGGCAGCTGGAGCGTGCATTTTCCAGGCGGCGCGTACCTGAACGATGTGCGCCATGCCTCACAGGTCGACATCACGTTCCACGACCAGGTCAACGACCGTGACTTGTCCATGCCGAGCCCGCTCGGCTCGGGTATCGACTCGACATCGCCCATTCTCTCCCTCGACGCGGTGACCGGGGACAACCTGCTCAGCCATGCGGAGTTGCAAGCCGATCTCGTGATTTCCGGCATCGTCAGCGGAGCGCATGCCGGCGACATCATCACCTTGAGCCTCGGCGGCCAGACCGTATTCATCACCCTCAGCGGCGATGGCCGCTGGAGCCATACCTTCCCGGCAGGCACTTTTTCCGGCCTCACGGAACAGACCTATCCCGTCAACGCCTCGGTCACCACGTATGACGCGTCAGGCAACCCCTTGAGCGCTTACGTGGACCTGTCGCTCGAAGTGAAATTTGAACCGCCGCCGCATGTCGAGATCGTCTCGATGATGGGCGGCGATGACCTGCTGAATATGATGGAAGCCCAATCGGACCAGACGATCAGCGGCACCGGCACACCAGGTTGTCTGGTCCTCGTGTCGCTGGGTTCCCGCGACTATCCGGCAATCGTCGATGAGTACGGCAACTGGAACATCACGATTGAGCACAGCGCGTTAGCCGCGTTATCCGATGGCGCGTATTCGGTCACGGTCAAGATCACGCGCACAGATTCGTCGGGCAACGAGACCAGCAATACCGGGTATGGCATGCTCACGGTCAAGACCACGTCCCCGATATTGACCGATTCACAGGTTACGGGCCATCCCGATGGTTCGATCACTGTCTCAGGCCATATCGCCTACGGTCATCTCGTCAAGGTTATTTTCCCGGGCGGTCACAGCTATGACGCGGTCGTGGCGAAGGACGGCAGCTTTAGCGTGACCTCCCTTCCCGGGCTCGGCAGTGGCCAGATCAAAGTCGAACTGGGCGACAATGCCAACCCCGACACCCATGTCACACTCGATTACGTCGATAACGTCGCGCCTAACCCGCCCGCCGTCTCGATTGTCGAGGATGCCAATCACGATGGCCAGCTCAGCATCGCCGAACTCAATGGGACAACCACGCTGACCGCACGGGTAAACCTCGGGGGCACGGGGGCCATGGTAGGCGACACGCTTATCGTGGCGGGGCATGAGGGGGCTTATTCGCTCACCGGTGTTGATCTGGAACGAGGCTATGTCGATCTCGGGGTCACGCTGCCGGCTGCGGGGCCTTATACGGTCACCGCCCAGATCGTCGATGCCGCAGCCAATGCCTCCGGGACAGCGGTGGAGTCCATCGTGGTTGCCACCACGCCGATCTCTGTATCGCTCAATCCGCTCATCAATCTCGATCCAGCGCAGCTCGTTGAGAGCGGACTGACACTCACCGGCAAGGTGAGCGGCAGCTATTCCAGCATGGACCAGGTGACGGTCAAGATTTTGGGGTGGACGATGGTCGTTTCCATCAGCCCCGAGGGCAATTGGGTCGCGGCGTTTCCCCCGGCCGACTGGCTAGCTCAAGTCACAAACAGCACATTGGTCAGCGTCAGCACACACGACTTCCTGAATGGCACCGAGGCCGCGTTGAACAACCCGATTGGCTTGGGCATTGTCTTTGATCCCGTGACGAGCGACAACATACTCAACTGGAACGAAACCAGGACGCAGTTGCTGGTAAGCGGCAAGCTCACCGGCATGTACGAGGCCGGCAATATAGTTGAGCTCAGGATTTTCGGGGGCCTCTATATCGCCCCTGTCGCCCTTGATGGCACGTGGCAAATCTATATGCCGCCGAACGCAATATCGAACTGGCCATCGGGAGCCGCCCGCATTGAGGCCACCGTCTACGATACCGACAACCATCCGCTTCTCGTCGGGAACACGCACGACTTTCACATCGACCTGACGCCACCGCCGGCGCCCGTCCTCACGCTGCTCGAGGATACCAATGGCGATGGCATGGTCAGTATCCACGAGCTCAATGGCAGCAGTACCGTGACGCTCAAGGTCGCGTTCAGCGGCACGGGTGCCCGGGCGGGCGATATCTTGCATCTGTCGGGCTTGGCATCCTATACGCTGAACGCCGCCGACATCACACGCGGCGAAGTCCTGGTGCCCTACGCCGCGCCTGCTAGCGGCAGCAAGCTGTCGGTCACGGCCTCGCTGGAAGACCCGGCGCACAACACATCGCCCACGGCATCGCTCGACACCCTGATGGCGACCCACGCCGCAACACTATCTCTCGACCCGTACGCCGTTCCCAGCCTTACGGTGCTCACGACCAATGGCATTGTGTTCAGCGGAACGTTTTCCGGAAGCTATTCCAGCCAGGATTACATCAACGTGAGAATCAATGGCAATGACCGGATAGCGACACTCGATCCGGACACTGGAACATGGAGCGTCCGGTTTAACGCGAGCTTTTTCTCGAACGTCACCAGTCAGCAGATGGTGTCGGACCTCGCGCTGGACATCCAGTACGTCGAGCACCTGAACCAGGGTGCTCTGGAGGTCCACCGTACGCTGCTGACGGGCTCCGTGGGAATCCCGGAGGTCACGGCCAGCATGGCTTCGCTGAGTCTGGAGGAGGCCTCGGTCAGCATGCTGGGCGACAACGAACCTCAAGCGCTGACGCTGCAGAACGCAAATGATCATTCCGCGCTGACGATGAGCGCGGCTGCAACGCACATGGCGCTTGCCGCTAGCGACGAAACCGCGGGCGAGCCCTTGCCAGCGCTCGTGCCCGCGCCGGCAACGGTATCACTCGCTAGCGTGGATGACAGCGCATTGCACGCTAGCGCCCTCACGCCGAACACACGGCTTCATGCCGATCTGGCTGCCCTGCCCCCCGTGCATGCGTCGCGTCCGGCGCTGCATGAGCTGCTTTCAAGCGCGTCGAGACATGAAACAAACGGTGATGTGCCCCAGTTAGCGCCAACCCCTGCCGTCCTGGCCGCCGCCAGGCCCGTGGCACATGAAACCGGGCATGAAGCCCAACCCCTGGAGCTCAAGGAAGCCACAGCGAACACTCATCCAGCCGATGGCCACGCCGTACTGGCGACGATGGCGGGCTCGCACGAGGCAACGCGTGAAGCCGCTCATGAAGTGGCCCATGAAGTGACCCATGAAGCGGCGCTCGAGGAGGCTCACGAAGAGGCCCATCAAGCTGTTCGCGCCGAGCATGAATATGCGGCCCTGGCACTCCCGCCCAGTCTGCAGGAGGACCTCGCCAGCCTGCTGGCTAACCAGCCACACAACATCGTTTAGATCAGCGAGTGTCAACCGGGGTAGGCAGGTGCGTAGAACAAATACAGGATGGATCAGGGATGTAGGGGGATTGAGCCTTGCCTTGATGTGCATGACCGGCGCAGCGCCGGGACAGGCTGAGACGCGGCCGGATGAGCCGGCCGGCTTGCTTTCCGCCATGCCCCACTGGCCAGGCAGCGCTGACGATGTGCCGCGCATTCTGGCACCCAGCCAGCTCTCGCATCTGGCGGGCGGCGCGCCACGCCAGGCGCAGGCTCTCGCCTCTCTGGCCGGGCCCACGCTGCAACTCAACCAGGCGGTGCAGATGGCGGTCGGCTGGCATCCGTCCATCGCGGCCAATATCGCCCTGCTCGGGCAACAAGCCGCGGGCGTGAGCGTGGCCCGCGCGGGGTATTACCCGCAAGTGCGCCTGGGCGTCGGCAGCAGCGACAGCAACACGCAAATCGGCAATGGGCCATCGGTATCCGCCACGATTTCGCAGACGCTTTACGACTTCGGCAAAGTATCGGGCGCGGTCGATCAGGCGCAGGCGCTCGTCAACCGGCAGCAGGCGCTCGTGCTCAAACAGATCGATGAGATTGCCCAGCAAACCGCCGAAGCTATCGTCAACGCCCATCGTTACCAGACGCTGGAAACCATCGCCGTGCAGCAGGTGGACACGCTTGAGCAGGTGCTGCAGATGGCCCAGTTACGCGCCACGGCAGGCGTTAGCACGCGCTCCGATCCGGTCCAGGCGCAAGCGCGCGTCGAAGGGGCCAAGGCCAATCTGATCCAGATCAAAAGCCTGTCGCAGCAAGCGCGTCAGCGTGTGCGCACGTTGATCGGCAGCCTCGTGCCCGAGACCATCGACGCGCTGCCGGACCCTCAAGCAGAGTCACTCGAATGGGCCCATCCGCCCGACCCCGACATGCTGCCCGAGGTGCTGGCCGCACAAGCGGAGCAACGCGCCGCCGCCGCGCAATTGCTGATCGCCAAGGCCCAGCGCTGGCCGACGATTTCGCTCGAAGCCTCGATCAACCGCAGCATCAACGGCGTGAACCCTTCCACGCTGCAGCGCAATGGCAGCTACCGCGCGCTGATGCTGAACCTGTCTTCGGTGCTGTTCCAGGGCGGCGCGCTGAATGCCCAGGTCAGCGCCGCCAGCCGCGCGATGGAAGCCTCGCGCCAGCAAATCGAAATGGCCCGGCTCAATAGCAGCGATCAGGCGCGCGTGTTCCGCGAGCAGGCCTTAGGTGCGAAGCAGAGCATCGCCATTCTTGTGCAGCGGCGCAAAAGCATCGAACAGGCACGCGATATCTACCGCGATCAATACAAGCTCGGCACACGTTCGATCATTGATTTGCTCAACGCCGAGCAGGAGTTCTACCAGGCCCAGACCGAAGAACAAACCACGCGTCATGAGTTCTGGAGCAGCGTCGTCAACTATGTTGGCGCGACAGGCCAGGCGCGCGAGTTTTATGGGCTCAATCACCGTACCGTTCAGGGAATCGACCTGCTGCCATGACTTTACCGCCGCCCGCGCCCGCGCCCGCACCTTATACCGCCTGGCTGGACGCGATGCTCTTTGTCGCCCGGCATTACCGGCTCAGCAGCGCCGCAGAACATGTGCATGCCGCACTCGCATGGGAGCGCGATGCGCCGCTGGAGCCCCTGTTGCAACAGATGGCGCGCCAGCTCGGCCTGGGGTTGCGCAACGTGCCGCTCGACGACGCCTGGCTCAACGCCTGGCGCTTGCCGCTGGTGATCGAATTCGATGACGGACAAATCGGCGTGGTGCGCACGCTGGATAGCCAGGGTCATGCGGGTGTGCTGTTCAGCAGCGATCTGGGCCTCGAAACCGAGGTGCCTGTCACGCAATTGCGTGAGCGCGCCAAACGGGTGCTGCTGCTGCGGCCGCAAAGCACCGTGCCGGATGCACGCGTCGACGACTACATTCGGCCGTATCGCAAGAACTGGTTCTGGGACATCGTCACGCGCGACTGGCGGCGCTGCGGCGACATCATCGCGGCCTCGCTGTTCGCTAACCTGCTGGCGCTATCGGGCGTGATCTTCTCGATGCAAATCTATGACCGCGTGGTGCCCTCGCAATCGGAATCGACGTTGTGGGTGCTCTTCATCGGCGTGATGCTGGCGATCGTGTTCGAATTTTCGCTGCGCGTTGCGCGCACGCATCTGATCGACACCGTCGGCAAGCGCGCCGACCTGCGGCTTTCCGAGCTGGTGTTCGGCCATGCGCTGCGCATCCGCAGCGATGCCCGGCCCAAATCGACGGGCTCGTTCATTGCACAGATCCGCGAGCTCGAACAGGTCCGCGAACTGCTGACCTCCACCGCCATGAATGCGCTGGCGGATCTGCCGTTTTTCGTGCTGTTTTTAGTCATACTGTGGCTGATAGGCGGTCCGCTGGTGTTTGTCGTGCTGGCGGCCGTGCCACTGCTGGTGCTTCCGGGGTTACTGATTCAGCGTCCCCTGGCCAGGCTGTCGCGCGAAGGACTGCGCGAATCCGCATTGCGCAACGCGATGCTGGTCGAAGCCGTGCAAGGCCTCGACGACATCAAGCTGCTGCGCGCCGAAGCGCGTTTCGAAAACCAGTGGAACCATGTGAATGCGACCGGTGCGGGCATTAGCATGCGTCAGCGTTTGCTGACCAGCCTGCTCATGACATGGACCCAGGAAATACAAAGCATCGTTTATGCCGTCGTGCTGCTGGTGGGCAGCTATCTGGTGATCAACGGCGAGATGACGACAGGGGCGCTGGTCGGCACCTCGATTCTCTCTTCGCGCATGATGAGTCCGCTATCCCAGGTTTCGGGATTTTTCTCGCGCTGGCAGCAGGCCAAAGTGGCGCGCAAAGGGCTCGACGAACTGATGCGCCAGCCGGTCGATCAGCCCGAGCATGCGCGCCAGGTGCACAAGGCGGCGCTGCATGGCACGTACTCGTTCTCCGGCGTTCAGTTTCATTACGACAAAAACGACCGTCAGGCAGCGGTTTCCGTGGCCGGGCTGAAGATCGAGGCCGGTGAAAAAATCGCTGTTCTGGGCCGCATGGGGGCGGGCAAATCGACCCTGTTGCAGTTGCTGGCCGGTTTGCACGCGCCGCAGCGCGGACAGATCACGCTCGATGGCCTGACACTGGGCCTCATCGACCCCGCCGACGTGCGCCGCGACATGAGCTTGCTGGGCCAGCAGGCGCACCTCTTTCACGGAACCATCCGCGACAACGTGTTGATGGGCATGCCGCTCGCCAGCGATGACCAGGTGCTGCGCGCGCTCGACATGGCGGGCGCCGCCGCCTTTGTGCAGACACGCACCAAGGGCCTGGATGCCACCCTGCTCGAAGGCGGCCACGGTCTGTCGGGCGGCCAGCGTCAGGCGCTGTTGCTGGCGCGCACGCTGCTCCGCGATTGCGCCATCGTGCTGCTGGATGAGCCCACCGCCCATTTCGACGACAGCACCGAGCGCCATGTGATCGATGCGATTCACGCATGGCTGCCGGCACGCACGCTCGTGGTCGCCACGCACCGGATGGCGGTGCTGAAATGGGTGGACCGGATCATCGTCATGGATGAAGGCGCCATCATCATGGATGGTCCGAAAGATCAGGTACTCGGGGAGCTGGCTGCATGACCTCAGGCAATTCAGGCAATTCAGGCGGCTCAGGCAAGCGTGAACACGCTTCGGCGTGCTCTCCCGCCGTGACCGTGCAACGCGCAATGCCTTTCCGTGGCAGCCCTTCTGCGCCCCCCGCCCAATACACGTTCGCGCCGGAGCAGCCGTTACCGCGCTCCGCCCTCATCGTGTGGCTGATTGGCGCGTTGCTCATGGTGTTTCTGCTGTGGGCGTGGCAGGCCCAGCTTGAAGAAGTCTCGACGGGCACGGGCAAAGTCGTGCCGTCATCGAAAGAACAAATCATTCAGTCACTCGAAGGCGGGATTCTGATTCAGCTCAAGGTCAAGGAAGGGGATATTGTCGAGGCCGGTCAAGTGCTGGCGCAGCTGGACCGCACGCGCAACGAAGCGGCGGTAGGCGAAAGCGCGGCTCGCATGCGTGCGGCCCTGGCGATGGCGGCACGGCTGACGGCTGAGGTGAACAACACGCCCCTGGTGTTTCCAGCCGAGGTTCAGGAAGAGCCGGATCTGGTGCGCAGCGAGACCGCGCTGTACCATTCGCGGCGTGAGAGCCTGTCGCGCAGCCTGAGCGGAATTGGCCAGGCATTGACGCTGGTGCGGCGGGAACTGGCGCTGACCCGGCCGCTGGTGGCGCGCGGCGCGGCGAGTGATGTCGAGGTGTTGCGTCTCGAGCGCCAGATCAACGAACTGGACAGCAAGGCCACCGATTTGCGCACCCAGTATCTGGTCAAGGCGCGTGAGGAGCTGGCCCGCGCCAATGCCGAAATCGAATCGCAACGCTCCGTCACACGCGGGCGCAACGATTCACTCACACGCCTGACGTTTACTTCGCCGGTGCGCGGGGTCGTCAAGGATATTGCGGTAACGACGCTCGGTGGCGTGGTGCCGCCGAATGGCAAGCTGATGGAGATCGTGCCGCTCGGCGACAAGCTGCTCATCGAGGCGCGCATCGCGCCGCGTGACGTGGCGTTTATCCATCCAGGGCAAGCCGCGACGGTGAAGATCAGCGCTTACGATTATTCGATCTATGGCGGCCTGCCTGGCCGGGTGACGACCATCTCGCCCGATACGCTCCAGGACGAGGTCAAGCGCGAGACTTTTTATTACCGCGTTTATATCCGTACGGATGCAGACCATCTGAGCAGCAAACGTGGGCAGCAATTTTCGATCGTGCCAGGCATGATCGCCTCGGTCGAGATTCACACCGGGCAAAAGACGGTGCTGGACTATCTGGTCAAACCCTTCAACAAGGCGCAAGAAGCCTTGAGGGAACGCTAAGGCACTCATGCATTTGATGCATGCCTAAATAAATAAATAAAGGCTTAAGAGGCGCGATGCGAAAGGCGGCCTCGTGGCCTCTGCTTCATGGCCCCTGCTTCATGGCCTCTGCTTCATAGCCCCTGCTTCATAGCCTCTTCTTGCGGAAAAAATCGCCGCGTCAAGCAAACGGTGCCCTGCCACCCAGGGCACGATGCGGCCTGCATTCGTCAATACCCTCGTCGCGCCAGCCCGCCAAGCCGCAACGGCTTGAGCCCCGGCTAAGCGTTATCGCGTAGGGCTCCGCAGCTTGCTTTCGGCCTCGCATGGGCCGGCCCGGCATATCCCAGCGTATACCGGCGTATCCCGGCGTATTCCGATTGCCTCCCCTCCCCATCCACGGTTCATGGCGCGATCACCCGCCATGCCGTGAATCCGTGCCTGCCGTGACCTATTCTATTTCTGCTTCCCCGCGCAAGTTCGTCAAGGGGGACGGTTCTCATC